>NZ_JBHVQX010000010.1:148074-232579 GCF_042886395.1 Streptomyces sp. NPDC058008
TTCTCCGCGTGGCCGAACGCCTTGAGGACCGGTTCGCCTCCCGGGGCGAACGTCCCGTCCTCGCCCCGGGGCGACACGCGCACCCCGTCGGCGGAGAGCACCACGGCGTCGGGCCGGCCGTCACCCGTCATGTCCGCGAGGGTCCACAGGTCCGCCGGGCTCGCGGAGGGGGCGGGCGGGTGCAGCACGCGCTCGTCGTCGAAGGTGCCGTCGCCCCGGGTGGACGAGGTCACGGCGCCCTTCGCCTGCGGTAGCCCGACGATGTCCGCCCGCCCCTCTCCCGTGGTGTCGGCGAGGAACCGCGCGCCGGGCCCGGCCCACGGGTCCGGCTGTCCGCCGGGTAGGGCACCGGCCTCCTCACTCTTCCACCCGCCGGCGCCCAGGTCGCTCCCGAACTGGTCGAGCACCAGCAGCATGTCGCTGAACGAGGGCGTCGCCCCGGGTACCGGCCGCAGCGCGGTGGAGAGGCCGAGCCGCCAGGACCTGCGGCCGTTCCAGTGCCCCAGCGGCGCCCAGCGCAGTACGGCGTCGCTGGTGCGCTCGGGGGCGGCCGGGACCAACCGCCACCGCTGGGTCTCCGCGTTGTCGTCGTGCTCACGCAGGACGATCCGGGTGTCGTCCGGGCCGGGTTCGGCGAGGTCGAGGACGGCGCCGTCGCCCGCGCTCTCGATGAAGTGGAGACCGGCTTCGCCCTCGACGGGGACGAGGCGCCACTGCTGGGTCTTCCTGCCCGCGGCCGCGGGTCCCTGCCGGACCCCGCGGTCCGGGGTGGCGGGGTCGTCGAGCACCTTCCCGCTGACCGCGTTGCTGATCACGTACGCCTGGTCGTCCTCCCCCTCACCTCCCGGCGGGGCCTGCACGGGGACGAACCTCCACTGTTCCGGCTCCGGGCCGTCATCGGGGAAGTCGCGGACGACGAGCGCCGCGTCCGCGCCCGGCGCGGCCTTGGCGCCGAGCGTCTTCCCCGTCGCGGCGTTGACGATCTCCAGCTTCAGTTCTTCCGTGGGCACGGGCATCGTGGTGCCTCTTCCAGGCGGTACGGGCGTTGGCTCGGGACGGGTCCGGCAGGGCGGTGGCCACGGATCACGTGAAGACGTGGTGGTACGGGACGTTCCACTCGCTGGGCAGCCGGGGGTAGAACGTGTTGATGACCGTCCCCGTGAAGTCGCCGCCCCAGTTGTAGGTGAGACGCGCCTCGCTGTCGGCGGTCACGGCGTGGTCCTTGAAGCCGAGGATCGCGTCGGGGTGGGTGATCGGCACGAAGGTGATCCCGCCCCACGGCGTCACCGTGACGACCCAGAGCTGGGTGTCCTCGGGAGCGCCGTTCTTCCCGCGCCACTTCTCCCCGACCTTGTCGGGAAGGCCGACCTGGACGGTGTCGGCCGTGCTCTTCGGGGCGTCCTGGTTGACGGAGACGCGCCTGCGCCGCGGCTTCGGCGCACCGTCGTCACCGCGCCCGCCGTCCGTCCGAGCGGCGTCGGCGGGCGTGGCCGGCACCTGGCCCGCGGCGCTCTCGATGAAGTACAGCGGCCGCTGCCCGAAGAAGCCGCCGGGGGTGATGTGCCAGAGGTGGCCCTGCGCCTCCTTCGTGGCCGGGTCGAGCGCGGTGGCCAGCTTGACCCCCTTGTCGTGGCTCTCCTCCTTCAGCTCGGCCGGCCGCAGGTAGCCGCCGTTGAAGGCATGGACGAGCATGACCGGCCGGTTCTCGACCAGGGCCGCCACGATCGCGTTGTCATAACTGTTCACCGCCACCGGGCCGCCGACCACCAAATTGGCCATCGCCGTGCGTTCTTGGGTGTACATCGCGGAAATCTCACCTGTTCCGAATGAGGAGAAAATGCGTCGGGCGGTCGACCCGACGGCCTTTCGTGCGGCATTTCCATACGTCCGGATCCTCGGTCGAAAAATTCCGAGAAGGAGCGGACGACGGAACCGGTCAACCGGAACCGGCCACACCGCGGAAACGCAGGAAGAACCGTGGGGAAAGCCGTCGACCGAGTGATCGACTGCGGTTCAACCTACCCATGTCCCAGTCGAGTTGAGATCCCCTGGCGAGCCTTGTTCACTCGATTGAGCGTGATGCCCAATGAGAGGTTCCAGGTCATTGAGGGCCGTGATAACTTCGATTTTCCGAACGCACAGATATTTGTTTTCGTTTCATCGATAACGGTTCGACCAGATCAGTCGAGGACGGGAAATGCCTTCCAACGCGTACAACCTGGAGCGGGCCAAGCGCCAGCCGCTGACGAAGAAGAACCTGCGGGAACTCAATATCGAGCAGACCTGGCAGTCGATCCTGGATCACCCCAACCTCGTCTACGTCGACGACTACGGCGTGCGGCACAAGCCCGTCGGGTTCTCCGTGAACAAGTCGAGCTTCGGCGCGTTCCCCGGGTCCGCGTCCCAGCTGGGCTGGCTCGCCTACATGAACCTCGGGGAGC
This sequence comes from Streptomyces sp. NPDC058008, assembly GCF_042886395.1. Taxonomy (NCBI): domain Bacteria; kingdom Bacillati; phylum Actinomycetota; class Actinomycetes; order Kitasatosporales; family Streptomycetaceae; genus Streptomyces; species Streptomyces sp. NPDC058008. Next base: position 150,516 of record NZ_JBHVQX010000010.1, read on the forward strand.
CACTGATCGAGGAGCGGCGCAGCATCGGCCAGCCCCCTCCTGACACGTTCTCCTCCCGCGCCTACGTCAACCGCAGCCAGACGTCCCCGATGACCTTCACCGACTCCGTCGACTTCACCGTGTCCAACGGGGTCACGTGGTCGCTCCAGGGAGAGGCCAAGCTGACCTTCGGTGGCAGTGTCAGCGCACAGCTCCAGCTGCAACTGCAGAACCAGCTCCGGATGGACCTCCAGACGCAGCTACAGGCGCAGCTCCAGAACGAGGTGGCGAACAAGAACGCGAACACGGTGACCAACAAGAACAGCAAGGACAGCATCGGGGTGGACAACGCGAACACCACGGAGACCGCCACGCGGAATTCGGCGACGAACTCCACGGCGAACACGGTGACGAACTCGGTGGGTTTCACCACGACGGGCAGTGCCACCGGCAGTGCCACACTCAACGCCCAGTTGATGCTGGGCATCACGGCGTCCGTCGGCGGCTCCCTGACCACCAGCTGGGCCTCCAAATCGCAGATTTCCGGCCAGGTCCCCCCAGGTTCCCGCGTGGAGACCATCGTCACCCAGCGGCGCACCCGCAAGCAGTACTCCTACGAGATCCCGGTGACCTTCTCCGGGTTGCTGGCGGTGAAGTACGACGTACCGGTGGCGGTCCTGTCTCCCCCGCAGCCCGACGAACACCCGGGTCTCGACCAGCTGGTCGCCCGCGATATCGCCGATGTCGCCCTGGCGGACGGTGGTTTCCGCATGAAAGGCCTGGCCGAGATCGTCTCCGCCCTTGAGGTCCATCACACGATGTTCGACGGCGAGAGCCTGACCGGCAGCGAACGGGAGCTGCACAAGAAGCCCTGACCGGGTGGCGGGGCCGGCACGACGACGACAAGAGGTGACGACCATGGTGTTCGACAACATCTTCGGCTTCGCGGGCAAAGGTGCGGGGCTCTTCTCGGTGACCACCGACAGCGCCAAGCCGCAGCCGGGGGCGGGTGTCGACTTCGAGGACGCCGACGAGGACACGTACGACGACACGAGCACGAGCCTGTTCGACAGCGCGATCCACGGAGCCTCCTCCCGGGCCAAGATCGTGCAGGAGCAGTCGCCCGAGGCGAGAGCGGTCCTGGGCTTCCTGGGCTCCTTCATCCAGACCACCCAGGCCTCGGCCGGTGCGCAGGCCCGGTACGCCAGTGATCCCGGCTCGGTGTCCGGGGCGGCGTCCGCCGGCATGCAGGAATCGAGTGCGACGGTGACGGAGCACAGCGGCCTCCAGAAGGACGAGGACCTGGAGAGCAAGCCGAAGAAGAGCGACTACACCCAGGCGCCCAAGCCGCCCAAGGCGCCGGAGGCACCCGGGACGGCCGACGGGGGTGCTGCCGGCTCCCGGTAGTCCCGGAGTTCCGAGGGGGCAGGGGCGAGTTCGCCCCTGCCCCCTCGCGTGTCACACCGGGAGGAGCTGCCACTGCCGGTCGCGGTGGTCGCCCTCCGCCCCGTGCTGCGTGATCGCCGTGCGGGCGTTGGTGCCGACGCGCAGGAGCAGACCGCTGTTGCGGTTCGCGATCTCGTACACCCGCGGGCTGTCGGTGACGGGGCCCACCGGGATCAGCCTCCAGTGCTGGTGGTGTGCTTCGCCGCCCTCGTGGGCGCGCTGTGCGACCACCGCCCCCGCCTTCTCCTGCGCCCCGAGGATCTCCAGGACCTTGCCGCTGCGCACGTTCTCGATCGTGTAGAGGACGTCGCCGTCGTCCTGGCCCGTCACGACCAGCCGCCACCGCTGGTGGTCCCTGGGCGCGGCGAGGATCTGGTGGATCTCGGCCCCGTCCTTGGCGGACTCACGCGAGACCCCCATCCGGAGCCTGCTCCGGACGCTGGTCCAGGAGACCACCGTGCCCGACGCGGGCAGTCCGGCCATCTTCGCCGACGCGATCTTCCGGATCCGGTTGTTGGCGTGGTCGGCGATGTAGAGGGCGTCGACACAGTCCACGGCGAGCCCGTACAGGTTGCTCAACCGGGCCGAGGCGGCCGGGCCGTCGTCACCGCCGAAGCCGCTGGCACCTGTGCCGGCGGCCGTGCTGATCGTCCCGTCCGCGGCGATCCTGCGCACCCGGTAGTTGCGGTGGTCGGAGACGTAGAGGGTGCCGGTGCTGTCCAGCACCACCCCCAGGGGGAGGTTCAGCTGCGCCGAGGACGCCGGGCCGCCGTCGCCGCTGAAGCCCGCCGCACCCGTACCGACGACCGTGCCGATCGTCCCGTCGGCGCTGACCTTGCGGACGCGGTGGTTGTCGGAGTCCGTGATGTAGAGGCCGCCCGCCCCGTCCACCGCCACGCCGTACGGGCGGTTCAGCTGGGCCGAGACCGCCGGGCCGCCGTCCCCCTTGAACCCGGCGGCCCCGGTCCCCGCGACCTTGCTGATCACCCCGTCGGTCGTGACCTTGCGGACCAGGTGGTTGTTGTACTCGGCGACGTAGAGGACGCCGGCGCGGTCCACCGCCACCCCGAACGGGCCGTTGAGCCGGGCGGCGGTGGCCTGCCCGCCGTCGCCGCTGGACCCCGCGTACGCCGAGCCGGCGACCGTGCTGATCGTCCCGTCGGCCGTGATCTTCCGGACCCGGTGGTTGCCGGCATCGGCGACGTAGACGGCGCCCGCCGCGTCCACCGCCACCTCGCGCGGGCAGTTCAGCTGGGCCGCGGCGGCGGGGCCGCCGTCCCCTTTGAACCCGGGGGAGCCGTTGCCCGCGACCGTGCTGATCCTCCCGTCCGTCGTGACCTTCCGGATCCGGTGGCCGCTGTAGTCGGAGAAGTAGAGGGTGCCGACGCCGTCCACCGCCACCCCGTACGGCCGGTTCAACTGGGCCGAGAGGGCGGGCCCGTTGTCCCCCTTGGAACCCGCCTCCCCGTTGCCCGCGACCGTGCTGATCGGAGGGGCGGAGTGCTCGCCGTCGGCTCCCACGTGGCCAGTGCTCATCGTCATCCCTCACCGTTGACCGGCCGCCCGTCACAGGCGGTTGTCGGCTGGTTCCAGGAAGTCACAGGTGCGTTCGGGTTCGCAAGATCACTTCCGGGTGGTCCTCGCGGGGCGTGTTGACGCGGCGCCTCACGGACCGGTCGCCGCACCACGCCACCGCCGTCCGGGCGGTGGCGCGCACAGGAGGTCCGCCACCCACCCTGTCGTCACCGGCGAGGCGGCCCCTCCGGTGCGGTGACAGGTGCGGCGACCGCCCACCGGGGTATCGACGGCGCCCCGCGCCGCGTCCATAACGGTGCGGGGCGTGGGCGGTACGCGCCGCGCCCGTAACGGTGCGGGGCGTGGCGGCCCGGGCCGGGACCCGCGGCCCGGTCAGCGGGGGGTGCGGGCCCGGACCTGGTAGTGGTCGGCCACCACCCGGGCCATGGCCCCGATGGGATCCGCCTTCACGTGCTTCGCGGAGAAGTAGATGTGGCCGCCCACCTCGGGGTGACGGTCGCCGAGATCGAGGTGCTTCGACAGTTCGGCCGGGTCCTGCCAGGCGGCGGGCTGGGCGGGATCGCCCGCCTTGTAGAGCGCCTCACCGATGTACAGGCCGACACCGGTGCCCTTGACCGTCCCGGCCCACCACGGCAGCAGCTTCGCGTAGTCGGCGGCGGAGAAACCGATATTCCAGTAGATCTGCGGACAGATGTAGTCGATCCATCCCTCCTTCACCCATTTCCGGGTGTCGGCGTGCAGGTCGTCGTACGTCTGCACCCCGGCCGCGGTGTCGGAGCCCAGCGGGTCGGTCCCGGCGTTGCGCCACACCGCGAAGGGGCTGATGCCGAACCGGACGCCGCTGCGGACCTCCTTGATCCGCTCGCCCGTCTCGCGCACCAGCCGGTCGATGTTGTCGCGGCGCCACGCCGCCTTGCTCGTGAAGTCCTCGCCGTACCGCTCGTACGCGGCGTCGTCGTCGAAGACCTGGCCCGCGACCGGGTAGGGGTAGAAGTAGTCGTCCCAGTGCACCGCGTCGACCGCGTAACGGCTCACCGCGTCGAGCATGGCGTCCTGGACGAACTCGCGGACCTCGGGCAGCCCCGGGTTGTAGTAGAGCTTCCCGCCGTAGGGCAGGACCCAGTCCGGGTGCAGCCGCGCGGGGTGGGAGGCCACCAGCCGCGAGGGGTCCGTGTGGTTCGCGACCCGGTACGGGTTGAACCACGCGTGCAGCTCCAGCCCGCGGGCGTGCGCCTCGCGCACCGCCGTGCCCAGCGGGTCCCAGCCCGGGTCCTTGCCCTGGACGCCGGTGAGGCACTGCGCCCACGGCTCGTACGAGGAGGGCCACAGGGCGTCGGCGCTGGGGCGGACCTGGAGGACCACGGCGTTCAGCCGGAGGTCGACCGCGCGGTCCAGGTCGGCGGTCAGCTCCGCCTCCTGGGCTGCGGCGCTCAGGCCCGGCGCCGACGGCCAGTCCAGGTTGGCGACCGTGGCGATCCACACACCGCGCAGTCGGCCCCCGTCCGCCCGGCGCCCGGGGCTCCGGGGCGCGAGCGCCCGGCGCGCGGCGGCGGCATCACCCGCCGTCATCAGCGCGGCCACCGTGCCCGCCGCCCCCAACACCAGTGACCTCCGGCCCATACGACGCATCTGTGCACCTTTCGTTTTCCTGTTCCTGTATGTCACCTCGGCAGTGCGTGACTCCGATCATGCCTTGCACCGGACCGCACGCCCCGCAGCCCGGCGGCACCGGATCGCGGAGTAACGTCGTGGGGTCGAGGCGGGCACCGGAATCACACGGGAACTGCCACCCGGAGATCAGCGAAAGGCACGAGGTGACGGACTCTATGGCCGACATTGCACGCGTCGGAGTGGTGGGCTGTGGCCAGATGGGCGCAGGGATCGCGGAGGTGGCCGCCCGCAGCGGCCTCGAGGTCAAGGTCGCCGAGACCACCGGCGAGGCCTTGGAAATAGGGCGTACCCGGCTGCACAACTCCCTCTCCAAGGCCGCCGAGCGCGGCAAGATCACCGTGGAGGAGCGTGACGAGACCCTCGCCCGCCTGAGCTTCACCACCGACCTCGGCGAGTTCGCCGACCGCGATCTGGTGATCGAGGCCGTCGTGGAGAACGAGCAGGTCAAGACCGAGATCTTCCAGGTGCTCGACCAGGTGGTGACCCGGCCGGACGCGATCCTCGCCTCGAACACCTCCTCCATCCCGCTGGTGAAGCTGGCGGTGGCGACCTCCCGGCCGGACCAGGTCATCGGCATCCACTTCTTCAACCCCGCGCCGGTGCAGCGGCTCGTCGAGCTGATCCCCGCGCTGACGACGTCCGACGAGACCATAAAGCGTGCCGAGGCCGTCGTGGAGAACGTGCTCGACAAGCACGCGATCCGCGCCCAGGACCGGTCGGGCTTCGTCGTCAACGCGCTGCTGATCCCGTACCTGCTCTCGGCGATCCGGATGTTCGAGTCCGGCATCGCGAGCCGCGAGGACATCGACAACGGCATGGAGATGGGCTGCGCCCACCCGATGGGGCCGCTGAAGCTCGCCGATCTGATCGGCCTGGACACGGTGGCCTCGGTCGCCGACTCGATGTACGCGGAGTACAAGGAGCCCCTGTACGCCGCTCCCCCGCTGCTCCAGCGCATGGTGGACGCGGGCCGCCTCGGCCGCAAGACGGGCTCGGGCTTCTACCCTTACGGGTGAACCGATGCCCCGGCGGGCCCGGCGCTCACGCCACCGGGCCCGCCGGGGCGCGTTCCCCGAGGTCAGGGCCGTTGGCGGCTCCGAAGAGCCTCGTCCTGTACAGCCGACCCGATGCCGTGCCGGAGCGGTGCGGAGCAAGGGCGCGGATGCGCGGGCCGGAAGCCTTGGGCCTTTCAGGGCTGTCGCAGCCTTCCGTGGTTGTACTGCGAAAACTCCCTCGGATGTCCCTCCGACAGAGTTGAAAGTCCCTGAAAAGTCCCTGGCGACTCGGACCCAGACCTACGCATTACAAAGGCCTGCAAGATACGCGTACCACCCGATCCATCCGGTGCCGCCCCGTCCGCCCACGCAGCGCTCACGCACTCCGGGCCTACGACCGCTTTGCAGCCACACGCTTCCAAATGGTCGTCTGGCGGTTCGGCGCGCGTCCGGCTTGAGGGCGTGCGTACCGTGCCCTAGAAGGGCGAATGCAACCAGAGCAAGTCTGCGATCTGGCTGGTCAGAGGCCCCAATTAGGGCGTGTCCGACGGGTCGAGTGACTCGCCGAGGGGCGAATCGTTCCGTTTGGTGTGGGGCGTGGTGATCTCTCCGATGCCGAGTGGGCTCAGCTGGAACCGCACCTGCCGACGAACGTCGGACGAGGCGGGCGCTGGCACTGCCACCGGCGCGTGATCAATAGAATTCTCTTCCGGCTGCGGACCGGCCTGCCGTGGCGGGACCTGCCACCTCACTTCGGGAAGTGGCAGACGGTCTATGACCGGCATCGCAGGTGGTCAGCCGATGGCACGTGGGAAAGGATCTGGCGCGCTGTCCTCGCCGCTGCTGACGCCGCGGGCCGGATTGATTGGAGTGTGGTGAGCGTGGATTCCACGGTGAGCCGGGTCCATCAGCATGCCGCCAGGGCTCGTCTCCGGCCGGCCCGCGTGCCGGGGCGACGCCGCTGCCCCGCAGAGCATCGGTCCGACGAGGCGGTCGGCCGCTCGCGGGGCGGCTTGACGACGAAGATTCACTTGGCCAGTGATGGGAGCCAACGTCCGCTGTCAGTTCTGATAACCCCAGGACAGTGGGGTGACGCTCCGCAGTTGATCACGGTCTTGGACCGCATCCGCGTTCCGCGTCCAGCCGGTGGCCGTCCACGGACGAGACCGGACCACGTGTGCGGGAACAAGGCATACAGCTCGCGTAGAAACCGTCGATACCTGCGACGACGGCAGATCCAGCACACGATCCCCGAGCGTCGAGACCAACGAGCCAACCGCCGGCGACGCGGGAGCCGAGGAGGTCGTCCCACTGCTTTCGACCGGGCCCGGTATGCCCGCAGAAACGAGGTCGAACGGTGCATCAACGCGCTCAAAGGGTCCAGGGCCGTGGCGACTCGGTACGACAAAAGAGCCTACGTATTCCACGGCACGGTGACTCTGACTGCGCTTCGCCTGTGGCTCCGCCCCTGAAGCTCTCAAATGCCCTTCCCGTAGCAGCCATGCCGATCAACTCAGTCGTCGGCCGCGACGAGGAGAGTGATCCGTCCAGCTGAGCGGTCGATGAGCACGAAATCGTGGAAGTGCTCGTGCACACGCCCCCAGTCGTGAATGGACTCATCCCCCAGCCCGCGCAGATAGTAGATGTGGTCAGCCACCGCCAGGCGGTCGAACACCTCCTGTTGCAGATCCGCCTCCAGCTCGGCGGGTACCTCCCCGAACTGGTTCACCCACCCCCACAGGATGTCCGCGCTTCTCTCCCGGCTGACGGCTTCGTAGACGTCGGGGGTGACCAGCCTCAGCCAATACGGGCCGTGCCTGGATCCCTCCGACAGGACTCCGCCGCCCGCGTAGTCGTCCCGGAACTGTTCATGCCCGATGAGCGCCGCGAGCAGTTCCTGAACTCCGCCGGACTCAGCCGGGAACCGCAGATGCTTGAGGTCGACCCACCTGTAACCGTGTGACTTCGGATCTTGGAACTCGTAGTTGCGGAAATTGATGAGGGCACTGACCTCATGGGTGAGCTGGTTCTCCATAGCGCCGTAGCTTAGAAGTCGAGCAACGTCACTCTACGGACCCATCGGACAGGCCCTAGAGGCCACTCGCCGCCACTACGGCATCCGCGTGCGCTCCGGCGGCTCCCGCCACTGCATACGCGGATCCGTTCTCCTCCTTCGCTTCCGGAGACTCGACCATGTACGCCCCTGATGACCCGACCCGGTACCAAGAGGTACTGGTCAGCCCCATGTATCTGGCTGGTTCCAACGGGACCGGCGAGGCTGGCTTCGCGCCCGTCGCCTACTGGCCCCATCAGTACCTCGATGAGGGCCCCTGCCAGCTCCTCGTGACCTCTCCCGACCAACGGATTCGGATCGGCTGGTTCGGCGACGACTTCGAACTGTGGAAGATCAGCGCTGCCGAGGACGCCTTCTCGGCGCCTCGCTGGACGGCGACGTTCAACCACGTCACCCCGGCCGAGATGGTCGCCGGCCTCACCGCCGCACTGGTCCAGGACTACGACGAAGCCATCGCCTCCGACACCCCCGGGCGCTTCCTGACAGGACCAACCGTCCCCTGGAGGGACACCGTCCGGCCGCTGACCGATGCAGGCTGGAACCCTGACGGAGCTGCTGAACTCGGCACCGTCGAGATCATCGCTCCCGACGACCAAGCGGGCATCCTCATCGATCGGCGCGGCTACGGCTCCGACCGCACGACCGTCGAGCTGTGGGCTGGCCCGCCGGGCTGGGGCACTCGTGCCGAAGCGACGTTCACGGCCCGCACCCCGTCCCACTTGATCGCCGCAACCGCCGCTGTGATGGCGAAGTCGACCCCGGTGGTCCGCGAGCGCCACCAAGTCGACCGGCGGATGCAGCACTTGGTCACCATGACCCCTGTCGCTTCGGCCACGCCGATCGCCGAGGCTCAGGTCCCGCGCGCTCCGACTCCGCTGGACGTACGCCGCACCGCGGTCACCCAGGCTGTACACCGTGCCGCGCGGTCACCACGCACAGCAGCCGACCTCCGGGTGATGGCCGCCCAGAGCCGCTCCACGGGTGCGGCGCAGAAACGGACGGGACACCCCGCGACCTCTGCCCGGCTGCCGGCCAGCTCGCCGGCGCGGACACTGACTCCCACCCCAGGCGGCACTCCACGCGCGACCGTCCCCGCCCACCAGGAGTTCCACCATGCCCACCACCATGCTTAACCAGGCCACGGCCATGATCGAGAACGCCTGGGGCCAGCCCATCGAAGCTCTTGAGGTCCTAGGGTCCGCCGCCCCAGCGAGGACCCGCTCCTGCGCTACGCCATGCACACCCGCGCGGCCCTGGCCATCACGGACAGCGCGGTAACCGTTCACCAGGACCGTCTTCACGCCCTGTCCCGGCATGGGTACGTGCCTGACTTCTACGAACTCGACCGGATCACCGAAACGGCGGTCAAACTCCGCGTCGCCCACGCGGAGAGCCGTGCGTACCTCCAGGCGATCCGGCGCGTGGTGTAGGCCCGGGAGGCCGCCGCACCCGAGGTTGCGGCACCGGCGGTTCGGCTGGCTCAGGCCGCTGTCGCCCGCTCCGGGCAGACGCGGCACGCCCCGGGGGCCGTGCCCGAACCGCCCTCTCCGGCGGCGGTCGTAGGGCCGTCAGCGCCCACAACGGGGCCCCGACGTTGAACGCTTAGCTCCGATTCTCGTCGCGGGGCCCTCTTCGGCCCGGGGGCCCACCGCGCGGGCCAGCTCCTCCACCGTCAGCTCCACGCGCCGGCCTTCGGCGACCCGGCGCTCCACCGTCTCCTCGTCCGGCCACCGGTCGGGCTGTGCGCCGACTCCCCACTGGCCGTCGGCGACCATCGCGATTTCGCCCACGGTCCACGGCCGCCCGGCCGCGCGGATCTTGCGCTCCAATCCGGCGCCGTCCCAGTGTCTGCTCGCCTCGGCCGTCGCTGTCCCCCTTCTCTCGCCGGCGGCCCGTCACCACAACCCATGTAGGACAACCGCGGTGGCCTGTCCATTCCCGGGTCTCCCGTCACCTGCTGACGACCCCGAGTTCGCCCACGGCAGACGTCCTTGCCGGGAAACGACTACGTACTTCGGCATGCCGCATGCCAACGTACGGGTGTCGGGAAAACCGCAGGTCAACGAAGGGATCTATCTAACCGTGAGCACCTCTGCCACCCTCCTTCCGGCCGTTGTCCGCCCCACGGCGGATGCTCTCCACTGGCTCTCCGCCGACCACGGTGCGGGGCCGGTGCTCGATCTCCTGGACGCACTCGGGTGGGCGATCGTCGACACCCCCGAGGCCAACGTCCACGCGACCAGCCCCGACGGCTGTGTCGACGTCGGCTGGCTCCCCGAGGACCCGTCGGCCTGGCAGCGCAACATCGTCTGGCACGTCCGGGTGCAGCCCGCCGAGGGCGACGCATGGGTGCAGGAGTTCGGTCTCCACACCCCCTCCGAGGCCGTTGCCGGATTCCTCGCCGCCCTGGTCACCAACTCCTCGTGGTGACTGCCGATCAGGCTCCGCTCATTCATCCATCGACGGCTCGACGACTCCCCGTCGTCGGGCCGACCAGCCCCGTCAATTTCCACCGTTCCCGGAGACTCCCTTGCCCCAGTACCTGACCGTCGGCCACCTGCTCCGCCAGCTCCAGGAACTCGACCCCAACCTGCCGGTCCGTCTCGCCGTCAACCCCGACTTCCCCTTCGCCCACTTCGTGGGGGCCAAGGTCGTCGTCCGCGACGGCAAGGCGTACATCGCCGACGACGGCCAGGAGGACTACCTCCCGGTGGGGGCGCGCGACGCCCTCACCTGGGCCTGATCGCTTCCCTACCATCACGGAGGCTTCCCATCTCGTCACTCTCGCGCCCGCGCCCCGCCTCGCACTGCACACTGTCGCGGCGCGCCCCATGCCGCACGGCGTGCACAGCGCGCTTCTCCACCTGCCCCCACGGCCCCCCGACATCACCTGGCTCGCCGCCGAAACGTCCAGACTCCCCCTCGGGCGCATCCGACTGCGCTGGGAGCCCGCATTGCGCAGCGGCTGGGACGTCACGACGCACCTGGGGCTCACCACTGCCGAGGTGCTCCTCGGTTCCTGGCCCGCCGCCCCGGACGACTGGCCGCGCCTGGTCCGTCCGACCCTGTACGAGGTGACCGGCCTGTGCGCCGCCCTCTCTTTCGCGACCGACGCCCTCGACATCTCCAACCGGCTCGCCGGGGTCTGAGCGAGGACCGCCGAAGGCCGCCCCACGCCGCTCAGGCAGGGGCGGCCTCGTCGTACGCCCGTGCGTACGCTCGTCTTCGGATGCCGGGCCCCTTCACGTACGTCAGGGCGCGCCCAGCCCCGGATGGAGACGCTGGCGCCCTGGCACACGGGCTGAGTCAGGCGGCGGCGGGCTCCTCCAGCGCCACCACGACCATCACCGGCAGATCTGTGTCCTGCTGGATCACGCCGGCAGTCAGGATCCGGGCGTCAAGGGTCCACTTCTTCACCGTAATGAACTCGTCCCTGTCCGCCTCCGTCGGCTCGGCCTCGATGAGGTGGCCGGCAAGCGGGGACTGCTCAACCTCGGGAAGGAAGTCGGCCAGCGCTTGCTCCCCCTGCTCATAGACAGCCTCCAGGTCGTCGAAATAGCCCGACTCGTCGACGTCGCGGATCCAGACAGCGAACGAGACGCTGACCGTCCCACTGGTAAACGTCTGGATCCAGGCCCCGATACTGCCCTTGTCCCACGACGTCTCCACGCCGTGGCGGGGTTTACCTCCGGGCGTCCACTCCTGGGCCGAGAACTGCGCAGCCGCGCCCTCGGCGGTCAGCGGGGTGAGACCCCGGAGCTCTTCCAGCATTGCGATCACTGCAGCCATGAACTCATTCCACTCATGCCGTTGCCGGGCACGTGATACGCCTTCAGCTGCCCGCTGGCATAGGCCTCGGGGAAGGCCTTGGACAGCACTTCGTTCACATGCGCGGCACCCCATTCATTGGACACCATATAGCGGACCCCCTTGCCTCCGAGATCCTCGTTGAGGGCGAGCAGCTTGTCGGTCTGTGCGGTGAGCCGGCCCTCGTTGTAGTACTTGAAATCTGGGTTGTAGGGGGATTTCTCCCACTCGCCGATTCGGTCACCGCCGGTCCACTTCGCCTCTGTGATCCAGCCGTCCCGCGGGCCTCCGTCGACGTGGACCTCCCGGCCGTCCGGCAGGATCCACTGCTGCTCGTAGCTCTGATCGGTGACGAGCCGCTGGTATCGGAACGAGGCGCGTTCGAGCAGCTTGTCCGTCAGCCAGCCCAGACCTTTGAACTGCGAGTACGGCGACAGGCCGAGGGGGTCGCAGACGGTGAACGGGTTGTGCACATAGGCGACCGGATTCGGTGCGGGGCCGAGGCCGAGGGGGTCCGGGGAGGTGTAGCGACCGGTCTCCGGGTCGTAGTGTCGGAAAAGGTTGTAGTGAAGACCGGTCTCCGGGTCGTAGTACTGGCCGGGGAAACGCAGCGGGGTGTAGGCCGTGCTGGAGCGAGCCCATGCGGTGGTGCCCCAGAGGGTGCTCCTCGCGCGCCAGGCGATCTCGCCTGACTCGTCGACCAGTTCGGTGGGCGTTCCCACGAGGTCGGTGGCGATGGCGAAGAACCGGCGGTCGATCTCCTCCTGCCGACTGTCCGGAGTGAGGAGGCGCTCCGTCTGGGACAGCGGCACCAAGCCGCGATGGTCCCAGGTGAGGGCGACCACGTGTGAGAGATCCTGTGTGTGGACGATCTGTTCGCACAGCGTGGTGCCGTCCCAGGTGAAGCGGACCTCCTCTGCGACACTCTCGCCGTCGTCGGCAAGGCGTTGCTTTGCGGTCCGACGGCCCAGCGGGTCGTAGCGATAGCGCCAGCGGGTGCCGTCGGGGGTGACCACGGCGGAGAGACGGTCCTCGGCGTCCCACTCGTAGCGCCAGGTATCGGGCTTGCGTGAAAGGCGGGTTTTCTGGCGCAGGGTCACGCGACCAAGGGCGTCGTGTTCGAAGCGGACGTTGCCGGCCCTTGTGACGGAGGTTCCGGTGTAGGAGCGGGGACCGGTGGCATCGTGGCCGGGATGGGAGGCCGGCCAAGAGGCCACCGTCTGATTGCCGGCCGGGTCGTAGGCGTAGCGCTCGGTCCATCCTTCTGCGTGGACAGCGGTGACCCGGCCGGCCGGGTCCAGATCGAATGCGCGGGAGCCCGACAGATCGTCGGTCACGGACGTGAGATGGCCGTCTGCGCGGTGGGCGTAGTGACGGTGGTTGAGTGAACGGCCCTCGATCGTCAACTGCTGGGCGCAGATCCTTCCGGCCTCGTCCCAGGCGGAGGCCAGGCTGAGGGATCCGGCGAAGACGCGCTCGAGTTCCCGGCCGGCCGCGTCGTGGGTGAAGGCTATCTCACGTCCGCCGCTGGTTATCCGGGCGGCACGGCCGGCGGCGTCGTAGCCGTACTCGGTGATCGCGCCGGTAGGGGTGATGCGGCGGGCCCGGCGGCCCAGTCTGTCGTAGGCATAGTTCATGGCGCGGCCGTCGACGAGTTCGGTCTTGGTCCGGCCACGCCGGTCGTACGTGTAGAGGATCTCGCTGTCCGGTCCGGCAGCGTGCAGCAGGCGTCCGGCCCGGTCGTAGACGTAGGTGGTTATCTTGCCCGCCACGTCCTTGCGGACCGCTTGGCCGAGCTGGTCGTAGGTGTAGGACACGGTCCGGCCGAGGGCGTCGGACCGGGCGGTGAGCTGCCCGGCGGCGTCGTACCGGTAGGTGCGGGTGCGCCCGTCGAAGTCCGTCTCGGAAGCGAGTCGGCCGGCAGCGTCGTATGTGTAGGACCAGGTGCCGTGCGGGCCGGTGACCCGAGTCAGCCGCAGGTCCGCGTCGTGCTCGAACGTGTGGCGGGTACCGTCGGGCCCTGTTCGGGCGGTGAGCAGGTCGAAGTGGGTGTAGCCGAAGCGGGACATGCCATCGGCCGGACCGGTATGGCTGAGAGGGTTCCCCTCGCCGTCGTACGTCCACGACTCGATGGACCCGTCCGGGGCGATACGGCGGGCGAGATTGCCGTCCTCGTCCAGGACGACCCGGGTGACGCTACCCATCGGGTCGACGGTACGCACGATCCGGCCCAGGGCATCGCGTTCCAGGCGGGTGGTGCCGCCGGCCGGGTCGGTCACTGCCACCGGCAGCCCCGCTGCGTCGCAGCGCACGGTGGTGGTTGCGCCGAGGGCGTCGGTGACGGTGGTCAGCCTGCCCCAGCCGTCGTAGGCGTACCGAGTGGTGGCACCGGCCGGGTCGGTGACGGCGGTGCGGCTGCCGTGCTCGTCGAATTCCTGGAGCCAGCGGGCGCCATCCGGCCCGCGGAACTCCGTAGACAACCCCGACGGGTCGCGCACGGTGCGCAGTTCGCTGCCGTCGGGGCGGGTGACGGCGAGCAGGCGGCCGTCCTCGTCATGGGTGAAGGCGGTGGTGCGGCCCAACGGATCGGTGCGGGTGAGGGTGTTACCGCGGGCGTCGTAGGTGAAGCGGGTGGTGTGGCCGAGCGGATCGGTGGTGGCCACCACCCGGCAGTGGTGATCGATCTGGTGCCGGGTCGTGTGTCCGCCGGCCGTGGTGAGGCTGGTGGTGCGGCCACCGGTCTCCGGGTCGGGTTCGGTGTAGGTGAGGGTGATCTGGATGTGGCCGGCCTGACCGCCTTCGGCGATGACACGGTCGCGGTCGTCGTATGTGTAGTCGTAACGGCTGTTGTTGGAGTCGACCCAGGCGGTGACGCGGCGGCGGTTGTCGTGGACGAAGGTGGTGGTGGCACCGGACGGCTTGACGACGGTGGTGAGGTTTCCGTCCTCGTAGCCGTAGCGCATCAGGGGTAGGTCCTCCCCGTTCTTTCCCGCTCCCGCCAGGGACAGCGCCGTGACCCGGCCGTCGCTCACCGCGACGATCACCCGGCGGCCTGCAGAACAGGTCAGGGCGATCGGAGTGCCGTTTTCGGTACGTTCCACGGCCCACCAGTTGCCGTGGCGGTCTTCGACCCGGTCCAGCCAGGCGTCGCCGTCGCCGCCCGGTTCGCTGTCGGCCGGGGCGGTGAAGTGCCGGACCAGGCCCGTACTGGGATCAGTGACGGTGTAGTCGCCGTCCGCTTCACGGGCCAGCAGTGTGCGGGCCGTCCCGGGCTCCGGGGTGGTCGGGGTACCTGGGGCGGGGTGCGGATAGGAAATCAGGAGGCCGTCGGCGGTGACGAGGACGACGCCGGACGCGTCGATCTCCAGGCGCTCGTCGACAGTGGAGGTCCAGGAGGGGCCGAGGAACCTGCCTGCCAACAGGCCGGACTCGGTGCGGCGGGTGAAGACCAGCGGCAGGGTGCCCGGCAGCACCAGATCGGTCTGGGGCAGGAACATGCGGCCAGAGGCGAGGTCGACCGGGTCGGTGCCGGAGACCACGCGATGCCCGTCGGGGCGGTTGTGGGTCCCGTCGGGAACGTTGTCGAGCAGCCTCCGGGCCCGGGAGGCCTTGGCCGCGTCCACGGCGAGGCGGACACCCTTGACGACGCCCCCGCCCCCGCCGGTGGCCACGGTCAGCGCCGCGTCAGGCAGCAGCCGACCGAACCCTTCCGCGGGGTCCTTCATGAAGTCGCTGATCATCTGCTTGCCGGTACCGACCGGGTCATTGGCGGCAACCAGCAGGCCGGCGGCAAGACTGTTGAGGCTGGTGGCGTACTCGGCGGGGTGGGTGATGTTGTACGCATCCAGCGGATTGATCCCCCGGACGAAGTTCACCAGCCCCGCGGTGCCCTTGATGACGCCACCGCCGACGTGGTCGTTGATGATCTGCAACTCCTGCAGACCGTCACCTACCTGCTGTGCGTACGAGGGCTTGTCCGGGGCCGTGTCACGGGCGGCGCGGACCGCGCTCCGGGCGGTCTCCGCGGCAGTGTTCCGCTGCTCGCGAGCCTGGGCGAGGAGTTCCTGCGCATCCTGCATCAGCGACTTGCCCGGGTCATCGAACGTCGGCGCGGGACAGGGCGGCAGAGTACTGGGGTTGCGCTGCTCGGGGGCCTGCGCGTTGTAGCGGTCGACGGCCTTGTTGTAGTCGTCGATCCGCTTGTGGTGTGCGTCGGCCGCGTCCTGGGAGGCCTTGACGCCTTCCTTCCACACGTCGATCGCCGTCTGCGCCTGGTTCTGTGCCCAGGTGACGGTGCCGGCGTACGCCTCCAGCGCGGCAGCCGCCTTCTCACAGGCATCGGCACCGGTGAACCACTTCGGCGGTTGGGTACTCACCGCGGTGCGCAGTGCATCTGCTGCCTCACCCTTCAGCCGCGAGGAGTCGAGACCCTTCAACCCGCCGCCGGCGTCGTCGAATGCTTTCTGGAACGAGCGGAGCTGCCTCGCCGTGGAACGGAGCTTGCCAGGGCTGCCGTAGACCAGCTTGGTCTTGTCCTCGGTCTGCCCGAGGTCCATCTCCTCGACCTCGGCGCCCATCCGGTTCGCCACCGAACGCGACTGCTCCCGCACCCAGTCCGAACCGGATTCCCAGCCCACGTCGTCCAGCCGGTCCGCTGTCCAGTTCCCGGCATCCTCGACCCGGTTGCCGGCCCACTCGACACCGTCCTCAACCACGTCCTCGACCGAGTCCGGCGTGATGTCCCTGATGAAATCCCCGACGCCCATCCTCAGCCGCCCCCGCCCGTGTCCGAGTCGCCCTGTTGTTGTGCCTGCTGGGCGCGTTCCTCGGGTGACGGTCCGAACGTGTCGTCCAGCGCCCGGTCCCACTGGCCGTCACTGAGGCCGAGCTCGGTCTTGAGCCTCTCCGACTGCCGACCACCCTGCCCCTCGGTAAGAACGGTGCGTCCGGTGTCCTTCCAGGTTTGCTCCATGTCCTGGCCGGCCTTCTCGAACGACTCGGCGCTCCAGTCCGGGTCCAGGTAGTCGGGAGTGAAGATGTCACCCCAGTTCTGCTGGGTGATGTCCTCCTCACTGGCATGCGGGTTGCCGCCCATCACGGCATTGACGCCGACCTTCAGCGAGCCCTCGACGTACTGGTCGTGCTCCCACTGTGTGCCCGCCGCCAGCCCGAGACGCGATGCGAGCTCGCTCGCATCGCTCACCAGGGCACGCACGCCCCACTCCCACCGCTCGCAGAAATCCTCGAAGTCCACCGACAGCCCGTGGTGCCCGGCTTCCATTCCCGTCATGGCCAGACCCGAGAACCCCTTGCCCATCACTGACCCGGTGGCGCCGCCGAGTTCGCCGAGCTGA
Source organism: Streptomyces sp. NPDC058008 (assembly GCF_042886395.1). Lineage (NCBI taxonomy): Bacteria > Bacillati > Actinomycetota > Actinomycetes > Kitasatosporales > Streptomycetaceae > Streptomyces > Streptomyces sp. NPDC058008. Next base: position 167,378 of record NZ_JBHVQX010000010.1, read on the forward strand.
TCGATCGTCGCGCCCACGCCTTTTGTGAACTTCGCGACCGACGCCTGGTCGAAGGCCAGGTTCGCTTCGTCAGTGCCCATGGCTGCGTACCTTCTCCGCGGCGCCGGCGTCGACTGCGACGCTGTCCGGGACGATTCCGGTGACCGGCGGGAAGAACATCGCCCCGTCCTCGTTGGCGATGTCCACTGCGAGTCCGCCGGGCTCGTCCAAGGCCGGCACGATCTCGTCCACGATCCGCGCCCCGAGCAGCGCGACGTAGTCCATCAGACGATCACCCTGACCGTGGTGAATGGCGAAGCGGGCCAGCGCCGCATCGTCCGTGAACGCACAGATCCACCGAACACCGCCCGATCGGGCACTCCACAGACCGGGCCCCACCGATGGGACCAGGAGAACCGTGCGCCGCATCTCACCCACCAACGCCTGCGCATTGCCAACTCCCGTCCTTTGCTCGGATATTCGTTGGGCGAGCATCGTCCTCGGCTGTCCCACGCGTTCCCCCCTCGTCCTGATCGGCTGATGCCCCGCAGAATAGGACGAGGGTGCGGGTGGAGTGGTTCTTCCTCGTCCATGCCCGCCCTCCATCCTCATGGACGTGAACACCTCCCGTATGTCCCGCTGAGACGGTCGAGAGGCAGCGTCTCCCCCTCCGACGACAAGCCGTCCCCATCTTCTTGAGTGCGGGACGAGGTCCACACCGGCAAAGCCACGGCGCAGGAGGCGATCCTCCACGCGGCCGTCCACGGCTGGTACGAAGGCCATGTCCAAGGTGAGGACGAGTGCCAGGTACAACTTCCGGGGAAGGCTACTCAAGAACACCGAACGTGGTTGACCGCACCTGAATCGCCGAGGAGTGCCACCGATGCGTCGGTGGCACTCCTCGGCGTTCGGTCTGTAGCTCACCTACTCCAGGTAGGTGCCGGCGAACACGCCGTCGAAGCCGAGTGCGGCCAGGCCCTCCTCGACGCTCGGATAGGTAGTCCCATTCGGGCCGCCGACCAGGGCGTCGAAGTCGGCGCGGCTGCTCTCGGGCTCGAGCCACTGGTTGCCGCACCGGCAGCGGACCCAGACGTTGCGCCCGTGGTTGATGAGCAGCCAGTCGCGTCGGGCACTGCAGGCGGGGCACATCACGGGGATGCCCCCGAGAGCGAGTTCGCGTGAGTGGCCGACGCAGCGAATTGCCCCGGGGCCGTCGGCCGACCGCGTCTCGGCCTGGAGCTGCAGCAGGGGGTCGGTACCAGTGGGGAGGACGGGCAGGGCGGGTGCCGGCTCCGTGGTGCGGGTGGTGGTTCTGAGCACGAGCGTCATCTCCCGGTTGTTGGTCCTGTCTTCATCCGTAACAGCCGGTGGAATCGGCTGTCCATACATTTCGCAGCGTCCGCTCGGACGGTGGTCTACGTCCGGTTCGACGTGGTCAGCGACGTGGCGAGCGACGGTTGGGGTCTTGAGCAGTCCCGAGCGGTACGGCTGCCGTCGCGTTTCGTTCACTGGTGCGGCTGCTCGGCGTGGTGGCCTGGCGGGTGGCGGCCTGCGGACGACGGGCACCGTCACCCGGGTGTGCCGGGAGCTGGGCGATGCGCCGCAGGCGCCAGACCAGGACATCGTTCACGTCATCGGCGCTGTCGAGTTCGCGCATGTCGATGGCCTGGCGCAGGAGGGCTTCGGAGTCGTGGCCTGCCCGCTCGGCCTGGGCGAGGGTGGCGACCAAGGCGTCGGTCCTCGCTTCCGTGCCTCCTGCCCGGACGACCTTCTCCGGCAGGACGTTGCGAAGGGTGGCTTCGTGCGTGCGGCGCTGGGCTACAGGAAGGGCGCGGCCTTGGTCGTGCAGCATGCGCATCGGGGTGGCAGCGGCCTGCCGGTAGGCGGTGCGCAGGTGCGCGGCAGCTTGTCGGGAGGCGTGGGCCTGCTGGGCGTGTCCGCGGGCGGAGTGCCAGCGAGCGGCGGCGAGGGTGACCAGGACGAGAGTGGAGACGAGCATGGCGGTGGTGCCGCCGTCCTCGCCTCGGCCGAGCGCCCCGCCGGCCTGGACAATGCCCCGGGCGGCTGAGCGGAGCGCCCGGGTGTCGGCGCGTTCGGCGCGGACATGACTGCGGGTCGCCCGCTCGAAGGCGCGAGCTGCAGCGGCCAGCTCGGCGCGGGTGGTGGCCGGTGAGTTCTGGGCCACCGCGTCGAGGAGTTCTCCGATGCCGGCGAGCTGGGCGGCTGCCTCGCCGTCCTCGTCGCGTTCCAGGAGCGTGGCCGAGCGCTCGGCGATGACGACTGCGTCGCGTCGTTGGCGGGAGGGCGGTGACCAGTTCGTCCGGTCAGCGCCGACCGCGGGCGCGCTCGGCTCGGCGGCCCCGTCGGTAAGGCGTAGGCGGATCTTCGGAAGGGAGAGGTCGGGGGCCAGCTTGGAGCCGGGGTACCAGACCGGGTCTCCGTCGCGGTTGCGGTCGCCGGGCAGGGCCACGTTGTAGCCGAGCGCGTCACCGGAAGGAGCGTGCCGCAGCTTCACCCGTACTCCCGCCTCTCGGAGCCGCGTGAAGAACTCCTCTTCCGAATCCGCTCCCGCCACGGCTCGACGAACGGCCTCGCGGAGCGTCTCGCGCGAGGTATCCGGGCGGCCGGTGCGCTCGGCCTTGAACTTCTCGGCGCTGCTGGGATTCTTCGCTGCGGTTCCGTCGCCCGCGTTCAGGCGCCGCAGGCCCATCTCCTTCTCGATGCGGCGGCATTCGGCCTGGGCCTTGTTGAAGTCGTAGTTCAGGCGTGGGTTGCGCAGGTCGCCGCGTACGAGGGTGGCGACGATGTGGATGTGCTCTTCCGCGTGGCGGACGGCGATCCACCGGCAGCCGTCGGGGTCTCCATCCGGGGCGATGCCGGTGGCGTGGACGATGCGCTGGGCGACGGCGTTCCAGTCCTCGTCGTCCAGGCGCCGGTCCTCGGGGGCGGTGCGGACCGAGCAGTGCCAGACGTGCTTGGCGGGTGCGCGGTTGCCGGCCTGCTTGACCCGCAGGTCCAGGGCGGCGGTGAGCCGGGCGAGGGTGACCTTCGGGTCGGGGTCGAGGCCGGTGTCGCGGCCGGGGTCGGGGGCGAAGCCGTCCCAGGAGCCGACGAGGTGTGCGTCGGTGTGCTCCTCGCGCCGTCCGGGGCCGTACAGGTAGACGAGGAGGCCGTGGGTGCGGGAGCCGCGTCCGATGTCGGGAACCATCACAGCCGCCGGGGCACCAGGTCGTTCGCCGCGTCATCGACGCGGGCGAGAAGTCCGGTCAGCGTGCCCAGCGCGTGTTCGAGTTCACCGGCGCGCGGCTGGCCACCGCTGTTGAGGACGAAGGCGATCTGGTTGATGTTGTTGCCGATGCGGGCCAGCGCGGTGCGCAGAGCGGCGAGTTCGTCGATGGCGGTGTCGAGCTGGTCGTTGCTGTGCACGGCGGCGCATCCGCGGGCGGCGCTCAGGCCGGAGACGGCGAGGAAGCGGGCGACGGTGACGCCGCGCTTGGTGGCGGCCTCGGCGATCTCGGTCTTCTCGGGGTCGGAGAGGCGGGTGGTCGTCTTGCGGGTGCGCTCGCTGGGGTTGCGGGTGCGGCGGCGCGGTTTGCGGTCGGGGTAGGCGGGCGTGCTCGGGCGCGGCTGCTCGCGGTGGTCGTCGCGGTCGGCTTCTCCCCCGGTGACCGGCGCCCCCTGGTGCCGGTTGCCCGGCTGGTCCCCATGCACCCTCGCTCGGGGACCAGCCGGGCTTCCCCCGCCCTCCTGGGCGGGGGCAAGTGCGTACGACGGGCCGTAGGACCGTCGTACGCGATAGCTTGCTCCGCCAGGAGCCGTGGTGGGGTCAAGCTGCTGTCCAGCGGAGGTGGCCACCGGGTCGTTTGTGTTCACCGGCTCGTCTCCGGGTCCTGCTGCTGGATTTCGCGGACGAGTTCCTCGATCCAGTCCATGGCCAGGACGGGGTGGTGCAGGGTCCAGGGCCGGTCATGCTGCTCGCGTTGCACGATCCAGGTGGTGCCGGGGCCGGACTGGGCGCGGTGAAGGTGTCCGTGCTGGTGCAGGACGGTCAGCCAGGAGTCGACTTCGGCGGGCGTGGCCGGGTGAGTGCGCATCGGATGCTCTCCGCTTCTGCTGTGGGGGATGTCTCGGAGACAGGCGGAGCGGGTGACCGGCCGGGGTGACCGACTCGGTCACCCACTCCGTGGAGGTTCGGTCAGGGCCGGGAGGAAGCGACCGGCTGGCGGTGCTGCTCGCGCAGCTGGGCCATCAGCGCGGTCAGGGTGTCGCTGGACAGCGGAATCTGCTGACCTCGGATCGCCTGGGCGACCACCTTGCGGGTCAGTTTGTCCTCGGCCCTGACCGCCGACCGGGCGATCGCCAGCAGATCCTCGGTGTCCGGGTCAGGACGCCGGTCACCAGTCGGCCGAGCGGCCCGGTCAGTGACCGGCGGCGAGGTGACCGGCGGGGCACTGACCGCCGCCGGGCTGTCCTGGTCACCACCAACCGGGGCCGCGCTGCCGGGGCGGTCAGTGACCGTCCGGTCCTTGTCCGCCTGTCCCGGCAGGTCAGAGGCACCCTGGCTGCGGTTGTGGTGGTCGGTGATCGACTGCCCGCTGGTCGCCGGGGTCGAGTCTCCGGTCACTGTCCGGGCGGCGGTGTCCTCGTCGGTCGGGGACAGTGGCAGCCGGTCGGTCAGAGCGGTGACCGACTGACCGGACGTGACCTGACCGGCCGCTGACCGCTGCTGACCGGCTCGGTCGGTCCGGGTGACCTCGATGGCGTCGCTCCGGTCGGTCTCACCGAGGTGACCGGGCTGACCGAGGTTCTGTCGGCCAGAGTCCTCGACCGGGCCCCGGGCAATGAGGATGTAGAGGTGGACCGCTCCGGCCAGTGCGAGCGGGGCGATGGTCGAGAGCACCGCGACCACCGCGTCACCGAGCTGGAGGCCGGTGCCGGCGACCGTGTCCTGGTTGATGCGCACCGCGTGGAGTGCGTTGGCCCAGATGCTGGCGGCGGTGGCCGTGCCGAAGAGCGTCCAGACGTAGAGCCGGGCGCGCAGGGGGGCGTTGCGCAGGACCAGGAGGGCTCGGATGCCGTAGGCGATAAACCCGTCGATCACCAGGGGGAACACGTATGTGAGGAAGCCTCGGATGTGGATGGCCACGGCCATCTGCTGCAGGGCGTCGTACGACAACGCGCACCCCGCGCCCCCGAGTGCCACGACAGCCGCGCGGTCCCACCCGGATATGTGCGCCGTCTTCGACGCGCTTGCGATGTTCATGCCGCCGTCCCGAAGTCGTCGCGGATCAGGCGCTCGCCGCTGGTCTCGGGGGGTGTGGTGTTCGTGGTGGGCTGGTTCAGGGTTCGGTTGCGCTCGGCCCGGCGGATCTCGCGGTATCGCTTTTTGGCGTGCTCCTCGGTGACCTTCAGAAGCCAGGCCAGGCGCTGCTCGCTCACCCCGTGGCGGTAGGCCGCGTACTCGACCGCGCGGCGCTCCGCATGGGTGAGGTGCACGTCGCGCCCGGCGATGGTGGCGTTGACGCGGCTGTAGTCGAGGCGGCTGGCGAGCTTGTCGTGCAGCGGCCCGCGCTCCTCCTCCGTCAGGCCGCCACGGATCCCGTCGGTGTCACCCCCTTCGAGAGCGGCGTCCAGGCAGGTTCGGCGGACCGGGCACTGGCCGCACAGCGCCTTGGCCGTGGCGATCTTGGCGGTCTCGTCGGGCTTGGGGAAGAAGACTTCGGGGTCCACCGGGTTGTACTCCGTGCTCTGGCAGACGGCGTCGGCCTGCCAGGTCTGGTCGCCGAGCTGGCGGTGGTGGGCAGGGCCGTTCATCGTGCTGGTCATGCGGGGTGCTCCGATCGCTCTCCGCGCGCAGGGGCGTCGGCGGAGAGGTGCGCTGGCGGTAGGTGCCCGGGGGCAGCGCTGCAAGGGCGCGGTCCGGCGGGGTGGCCTGTGGAGGGTCAGGCGGCGGCGCTGTGGCGTCTGCGGTCGACGGCCCCTTGCGGGTGAACCGATGTCCCGGCGGGCCCGGCGCTCACGCCACCGGGCCCGCCGGGACACGTTCTCCGCGGTCAGAACCGTGTGCGGCCCCGAAAGAGCCTCGTCGTTCAGCGCCGACCCGGCTCCGCGCCGGAGCGCCGGGGCCGCGACGGCGCGGACTTCACCGAGCCCGTGGTCGAAGAATGGGTGGTCCAGGCCCATTCCCGGCCCCTCGGACGAACGGGCGAACGTTACTGAGACGCCCTCAATCCATCCTGATCAGCTGACGAGTACCCGCCGAACACCGGGGAACCTCAGGGGGCGGGTGAGTCAGCTCCCGCGATCTGGGCACCCGGCTGGTCACGGCTCCAGAGTGGGGCGGTCCTGCCGCACGCTTCCGGACAGCTCGGGGGCGTACAAGGTCGCCAACGGCTCGGGCCCTGAGTAGCGGCGGCAGGAGCACTGCGACCGCTCCTCCGCATTGTCGGAACCCCTGACCTCGGCGTAGCAGACGCCCTCGCGGGCGTCGTGGTAGGCAAGGTGGTGGCGGCAACCGCAGATCGGTTCGGGGCCGTTCTCAGCTCGGCGGCGCCGCTCACCGCGCTCGTACAGGGTCTTCTTCACACGATCGAAGGCCCCACCGACGACATACCCGCCGGCAAGTATCACAAGTGCTATCTCAAAACCCGTCACAGTGTCCCCTCATGCATCGCAGCTGTGCCATCCGCGCTCTTCGCGACCCCAGGCCAGACTCGGTCCTGACCGGACGATCCTCCTCCACCAGCCGCCCAGCGCGTAGCCCTGGGCAATAGCGGTGATCACTCTCACGGTGTCCGGCTGATTGAGATCGGTCAGCACGTCGTCCGCGCCTGCCTCCTCCGGGCGACCACGGTGTCGCGATCGCAGAACGGTGTCTCCGGGCCCCCAGGAGCGGAGCACATCGTCAAGACCGATCCGTGCCGGCTTCCACATGGCGACGGCGCGGGCGTTCCCGGTACTGAGGCCCACCCGGAGTCCGGCCACGGCAAGCGACCTCACGGTGTGATCGGCTCCGGGCAGCGTGTCGCCCGCGCCTTCGGCGCGCTCGCCTGTGCCGGTCATGAGGTGGCGCAGCATGCTTGCGACCGCCCGCCTCCTGGACGGGCTCCCCGTCGAGGTTCTTGGACGCATGCGCACGGACCGGGTGATGCGACGGCGGCCCCCTCACTCGAGGAATACTCCCCGGCCTGTCCCCAGGGCGGCCGCCGAAGCGCGACAGGAAGTTCCGCTTCGCCGGGCCGGAGACCTGGGGCGGTATACGGACGCGGGAACCGTGCAGGTCACGGGCCGTTCGGCACCGCGAAAGCGATGGACTGGGACCGCATCCACCCCGAGCGGACCACGTTCTCGGCCTGGACCGATCACACCGACGAACTCCCGGTCTTCGAAGGCATGCTGATCCGCCTGGAGGTCGACCGCCTGCCAGGCGGTCAAGATCCGCCGCCGGCCTGGCTGTGGTCGTCGGCGGCCGGCCTGTCAGGTGAGGAGGTCGATCTGCGATGCCGCCTCCGGGGCGCGTGGACCGAAACCGGTCCGCCCGCCCCGGAGGCGTGTTCAGCACGCCCCGGAGGCGTGTTCCGTCAGCCCAGCCGCATGTGATGGAGCATCAGCAGCGCGGCCGCCATGTTGGCCGCCGGTATCTCGCCGCGCGCGACCATGTCCGGCACCCGTGCGAGCGGGACCCATTCACGGCGCGAGGACTCGAAGTCGTCCGCCGGGTGGCCGGTGTACGTCGCCTCCCGGGACCAGAAGAGGTGGTGCCGGGCGTCGACCAGCCCGTTGGCCGGTTCCACGGTCATCAGCGGGCGCAGTTCGCCGGGGCGCCAGCCGGTCTCCTCCTCCATCTCCCGCGCCGCGGCGGCGGCGATGTCCTCGCCGTCCTCGACCACGCCCGCGGCGAGTTCCCAGCCCCAGCTGTCGGTGATGAACCGGTGGCGCCACAGGAGCAGGACCTCGTCGGCGTCGTTGACGACGGTGGCCGCGGCGACGGCACGCAGCCGGATGAGGAAGTGGTCGAGATGCCGGCCGTCCGGGAGGACGACATCCGCCAGGTTGACCCGGAACCAGCGATTCTCATACACGGTCTGTTCGTTTAAGTTCGTCCACTGCACGGTTCTGCCACCTTCCGACTGGTTGATGGCAACATCGGAGCAGGCTCCGTCCCGTCGAGGAACGCGCGCGGGCTCCCGGGCCGGAGCTCACAGGGGCACGCGCAGCGCTCCCCCGATGACGTCCGCCGCCGCCTCCGCGTCGGCGCTGCCGCTGGCGGCCAGGTGCTCCCGTACGGACCGCAGACGTTCCCGCAGCCGCTGCGACTCCATGCCGCGGGCCCGTTCCGCCATGTCCGAGGCCGTGCGGGCCGCCCTGTCGGCGTCTCCCTGGAGCAGTTCGAGATGGGTGAGCATGGCGAGCCGGTGCACGGTCCCCCGGTCGTGCGAGGGTGAGCGTACGGCCTCCGTCGCGTGCTCCCTGGCGCCGGTGAGGTCCCCCAGGCACATCAGGGCCTCGGCCACCTGGACGTCGACGAGGCCCGGCTGGACGTATCCGGTCTCCTCCGGTTCCCGTCCGCTCCCGATGCGGCCGGCCTCGGACTCCGCGCTGACGATGCACCGCAGGGCGCCGCGGTGGTCACCGAGCCGGGCGTAGGCCTTGGCCTGCATCGCGTGGAGGTCGGCGGCCAGGGCCGGGCTGATGTGCGGGCCGGCTGCTCTCAGGGCGGCCTCGGCGAAGGCGACGGCCCGGCGGTACTCGGCCAGGTACAGCGACTGGTTCACCAGCAGCGCGATCACGTAGCCGCCGAGGCCTCGGTCCCCGCTGGCCTTGGCCAGGCGCAGGGCCTGGTGGAAGTAGCGCTGGGCCAGTCCGTGGGCGTCGGAGTCGTAGGCGCAGATGCCGGCGACGGCCACCAGCCCGGCGCTCGCGCGGTGGAGCCTCCGGCCCACGGCGTCGCCGTACCCGCCGCGCAGCAGAGGCGCGGTCTCGGCGTTGAGGAAGCCGACGACACGGGGCCTGGTCGCGATGCCGCCGGCCTTCCGGTACATCTGCTCGTAGTGCGCGCGGGCCGCGCGGAGCATCCCTATGTCCGCCGCGCCCACCCGGGACGGCCCGGGGCGGGAGACATCGGTGTCCTCGGGAGGGTTCTCCCACTCCCAGACCGGCATCACGGCGGTGGTGCCGGTGACGGCGGGGGCGGCGGCCAGGTGCGGGCGCTGCTGTTCGTCGGAGCGCCACAGGGCGGTCGCCTGCTCGACGAACCCGGGGAGCCCGCCGCTCCGGTCCGGTGCCCCCATCCCGGGGATCCCCATGCCGATGTCGTCGAGCGTGACGGGCCGGTCGAGCCGGACGGCGAGGACTTCGCAGATCAGGTCCGGTACCTGTCCGCGCGGGCGCTGGCCCTTGAGCCAGCGGGCCACCGCCGTGTGCTCGTAGCGCAGGCTGAGCCCGCGGGCGCGGCCGGCCTGGTTGACGTGGCCGGCGAGCCCGGCGCGGGACACACCTGCCTGGTCGATCAGGGATTCGAGCAGGACGTTGGGCTCCATTGCCCCCCCATGTGCGCGTGCGGTGAGCCTAGTGGAGCACGTTTCACACGGGGTGTGAACGGAATGCCCGAACCGTCCCGCTGTGCACTCTGCCGCGCCGGGGCGCCGCTGGGTTGAATGAGTGCCTCGCAAGAGGCGGCCGGGTCGTCGGCTCCCCCTCGTACAGTCCGACGACCCGCCCCCGCGCCGTCCGTCCCGCCGGCCTGCCCGACACTCCGTGGCCGGACGGGCGGTGCCGGACCGCGCGGCCCGCTGCCCCGACGACAGCGGGGCCGTGTGCGGTCCCGGGGGCCGTCCGGCGAGAGCGGAAGGGGCGTATCCGGTGGCCGGATACGCCCCTTCCCACCTGGTGGGCGGCTACGCGCCGCGCAGCACCGCGCCGGTGCGCTCGGCCGCCAGGGCGACCGCGGCGTCCCGGGCCGCGGAGGCCTCCTCGACGGTCAGCGTGCGGTCCGGGGCCCGGAACCGCAGCGCGTACGCCAGGGACTTGTGGCCCTCACCGATCTGCTCGCCGGTGAAGACGTCGAAGAGCCGGAGCGATTCGAGCAGGGGTCCCGCGCCTTCGCGGAGCGCCTTCTCCACCGCGTCGGCCGGCATGTCCGAGCCGACGACGAGAGCGACGTCCTGGGTCGCCACCGGGAAGGTGGAGATCCGGGGCGCCTGGAGCGCGCCGTCGACGGCCTGCTCCAGGACGTCGAGCTCGACCTCCATGGCACAGGTCCGCTCGGGCAGGTGGAGCTCCTTGACGACGCGCGGGTGCAGTTCGCCCGCGTGCCCGAAGAGGGTCTCCGTGCCGTCGACCGTGACGTAGAGCGCGGCACAGCGGCCGGGGTGCCACGGTGCGTACCGGTCGGCACGGACGGTGACCTCGACGCCCGCCTCACGGGCGAGGGCACGCGCCGCCTCGACGGAGTCCGCCCAGTCGGCGGGACGGCCCCTGCCCCACCAGCCGGCCTGCTCACGGGCGCCCGCCAGCACGACGGCGGCGCGCCGCGGCTGCCGCGGGAGCGCCGCGTCCAGGGCGGCGATCTCCTCGTCGGAGGGACGGCGGTCGACGGGCAGCCGCACGGCCTTCGTCTCCTCGCCGGTCGGCCGGAAGACCAGACCGGTCTCGAAGAGCGCCAGGTCGTGGCTGCCGCGGCCGTCGTTCCGCCGCAGTGTGCCGAGCAGGCCCGGCAGCAGCGTGGTGCGGAGCGAGGGCTCCTCGTCGGAGAGCGGGTTGACGAGGGTGACCGTACGGCGGCGGGCGTCGTCCTTGTCCAGGCCGAGCTGGTCCAGGACGGCGTCGCCGATGAACGGGTAGCTGAGCGCCTCGACGTACCCGGCGCCCGCGAGTGCCCGGCCGATGCGGCGGTGCAGCCGCTGGCGGTCGGTCAGCCCGCGCCCGGAGGGCGGCGTCGGCAGGGTGGAGGGGAGGTTCTCGTACCCCTCCAGCCGGATGACCTCCTCGGCCAGGTCGTTCGGCTCGGCGAGGTCGGGGCGCCAGGACGGCACGGTGACGATGAGCTCGTCCTGGCCGTAGACGTCGCAGCCGACCTGCTGGAGGCGGCGTACGACGGTCTCCCGGCCGTAGGCGACACCGGCGACCCGGTCGGGGTGGTTCGCCGGCATCGCGATGGTGCGGGGTGCCGACGGGGCGGTGATCTCCGTGACGCCGGCCTCGGCCGTGCCGCCCGCGAGGAGGACCAGCAGGTCCACGGTGCGCTGCGCGGCAGCGGCGGCGGCCTGCGGGTCGACGCCGCGCTCGAAGCGCTTGGACGCCTCGGAGGACAGCTTGTGGCGGCGGGCGGTCCGGGCGATCGAGATCGCGTCGAAGTGCGCGGCCTCGATGACGACCTCGGTGGTGCCGGCCTCCTCGGCCGTGTCCGCGATCTCCGTGTCGGCACCGCCCATGACGCCCGCGAGGCCGATCGGCCCGCGGTCGTCGGTGATGACCAGGTCCTGGGCGTCCAGGACCCGCTTGACGCCGTCGAGCGTGGTGAGCTTCTCGCCCTGGGCGGCGCGGCGGACCCCGATCGTCCCGGCGACCCGGGTGCGGTCGTAGGCGTGCAGCGGCTGGCCGAGCTCCAGCATCACGTAGTTGGTGATGTCGACGGCCAGCGAGACCGTGCGCATACCGGCCTTCTGGAGCCTGCGCTGCATCCAGATCGGGGAGCGCGCCTCGGGGCGCAGGCCGGTGACCGTACGCGCGGTGAAGTTGCCGCATCCGATGGGGTCGGACACCTTCACCGGGTAGCCGTGCGCGTTGGGCGGGGGCACGTCCAGGAGCGCCGGGTCGCGCAGGGTCAGGCCATACGCGATGGCGGTCTCACGGGCGACCCCGCGCATCGAGAGGCAGTAGCCGCGGTCCGGCGTGACGGCGATGTCCAGGACCTCGTCGACGAGCTCCAGGAGCTCGATCGCGTCGGTGCCGGGCTCGTACTCGGGCGGCAGCACGATGATGCCGTGCGTGCCGTCGTCGCCCATGCCCAGCTCGTCGGTCGAGCAGATCATGCCGTGCGAGGTCCTGCCGTACGTCTTGCGCGCGGCGATCGCGAAGTCACCGGGCAGCACGGCGCCCGGGAGGACCACGACGACCTTGTCGCCGACGGCGAAGTTACGGGCGCCGCAGACGATCTCCTGCGGTTCACCGGTGCCGTTGGCGGTGCCGACGTCGACGGTGCAGAAGCGGATGGGCTTCTTGAAGCCTTCCAGCTCCTCGATGGTCAGGACCTGTCCGACGACGAGCGGGCCCTTGAGCCCGGTGCCGGTCTGCTCCACGGTCTCGACCTCGAGGCCGACGGAGACGAGCTTGGCCTGTACGTCACGGCCGGTCTCCGTCGCCGGCAGGTCGACGTATTCCCGCAGCCAGGAAAGCGGGACGCGCATCAGATCTCCATCCCGAACGGCCGGGTGAACCGGACGTCGCCCTCGACCATGTCTCGCATGTCCTCCACGTTGTGGCGGAACATCAGCATCCGTTCGATGCCGAACCCGAAGGCGAATCCGCTGTACTTCTCGGGGTCCACCCCGCAGGCGACGAGCACCTTCGGGTTGACCATGCCGCAGCCGCCGAGCTCGATCCAGCCCTCGCTGCCGCAGGTGCGGCAGGGGCGGTCCGGGTTGCCGACGGACTCGCCGCGGCAGACGTAGCAGACCATGTCCATCTCGGCGGACGGCTCGGTGAACGGGAAGTAGTTCGGCCGCAGCCGGGTCTTCATGTCCGCGCCGAAGAGCGCCTGGACCATGTGGTCGAGGGTGCCCTTGAGGTCGGCCATGGTGAGGCCCTCGTCGACGGCGAGCAGCTCGATCTGGTGGAAGACCGGGGTGTGCGTGGCGTCGAGCTCGTCGGTGCGGTAGACCCGGCCGGGGCAGACCACGTAGACGGGGGGCTTGCGGCTGAGCAGCGAACGGGCCTGGACGGGCGAGGTGTGCGTACGCAGCACGACGCCGGACTCGTCGCCCCCGGCACCGTCGGTGCCCCGGACGAAGAAGGTGTCCTGCATCTGCCGCGCCGGGTGGTCCGGCACGAAGTTCAGGGCGTCGAAGTTGAACCACTCCGCCTCGACCTCGGGCCCCTCGGCGACCTCGTAGCCCATGGCGACGAAGACGTCGGCGACGCGCTCCATGATGGTCGTCAGGGGGTGGCGCGCACCGGCGGGGACGCGGTCGTAGGGCAGGGTGACGTCCACCGCCTCCTCGACCAGCACCCGGGCGTCACGCTCGGCCTCCAGCTCGGCCTGGCGGGCGGCCAGCGCCTTGGAGACGGCGCCGCGGGCCTGGCCCACGCGCTTGCCCGCCTCGGCCTTGGCCTGGGGCGGCAGGGCGCCGATCTCGCGGTTGGCGAGCGACAGGGGCGAGGTACCACCGGTGTGCGCGGTCTTCGCCTGGGCGAGCGCGTCGAGGTCACCCGCGGCGGCGAAGGCGGCGAACGCCTCGTCCCGCATGCGCTCGATCTCTTCCGGTTTCAGTGCCTCGACCTCGACTGGGTCGTACGACTTGTTCGGTGCCGACATCTCTTCCCGTGCTTCCGATTGGCTGGTGGCGACCCTGGTTCGACGACTGAGGACGCAAAGGTGCCAAAAGTCGAGTCTACGGGGCCGCCGGGGGCGAAGAAGCCCGTGGGCGGCTCAGGCCAGGTAGGCCGGCGCGCTCACGGGCAGGATAAATCGGAACTCCGCGCCGCCCCCGGGTGCGCGGTCGACCGTGATGGTGCCGCCGTGCGCCTCGACGATGCCCTTGACGATGTACAGGCCAAGGCCGGTCCCGCCGCGTTTGCTGCCCCGCCAGAAGCGGGTGAAGACGCGGGCCATCGACTCCTCGGGGATGCCGGGACCTTCGTCGCTCACTGTGACCGCCGTTCCGTTCTCCGCGCTCTTCGCCGGTGCGGGCGCGGGGGCGATCTCGATGGTGACAGTTCCCTCGCCGTGGCGCACCGCGTTTTCGAGGAGGTTGCCCAGCACCTGGTCGACCTTGTCGGGGTCGGCCCAGAGCGCGGGCAGCGGCTGCCGGGTGTGGACGAGGAAGCGGTCGGGTGCCTGGCCGTTCGCGGTGAGCGCCTGGACGTGGCGTTCGACGGCGGCGGAGATGTCCACGGGCTGGCGGCGCAGCTCCAGGCGGCCCGAGTCGATCCGGGAGATGTCGAGCAGTTCGGCGATGAGCCGGGTGACGCGGTTGGCGTCCGCGTCGACGGTCTCCAGCATCAGCCGCTTCTGGTCGTCGGTGAACCGCTCCCACTTGGCCAGGAGCGTCGCGGTGAAGCCCTTGACCGAGGTCAGCGGCGAGCGCAGTTCGTGGGCGACGGTGGCGATGAGCTCGGCGTGGCTGAGCTCGGTGCGGCGGCGGGCCTCGGTGCCGCGCAGGGATACGACGACCCGGCGGACCGGTCCGGTGGGGCTCTCGCGGACGTACCGTGCGGAGACCAGGACCTCACGGCCGCCGGGGAGCAGCAGGTTGCGCTCGGGCTGGCCGACCCGGGTGGCGAGACCGCCGTAGGGGTCGGTCAGGTCCCACCAGCGGCGTCCCTTGAGGTCCTCCAGGGGCAGTGCCTGGTCCAGGGAGCGGCCGAGCGCGGTGTCGCCGGGTGTGGCGGTGATCCGGGCCGCCGCCGCGTTGAAGCAGATGACCTTGCCGTTCTCGTCGGCGACGACGAGACCGTCGGGCAGGTCGTCGGTGCCGATGCCCGTCGCGGGGTCCCCCACGGCCCGGCTCCCGCCGTTCCCGTCGGGGAGGGCGCGCACGGCGGCCGTGTCTGTCGCCCGCGGCCTGCTCATGCCGACAGCCATCTTCCCGTACCCCACCTCTCGAACCGGTGCAGTGGGCCCCCGAGTTCGTCACCCTACTAGGCACCGGCGGCCGGGCGACACCCTCGGGGCGGGCACCGGCGGGGTGTGGCCCGTATCGATCGGTGGGGGTGCGTGGATCAGCCCGTGCGCCGGGGGCGCTGGGCCCGCGCGGAGGCGTAGAGGCACACGGCGGCGGCGGTGGCGAGGTTGAGGCTCTCGGCCCTGCCGTGGATCGGGACCCGGACCACGGCGTCGGCGAGGGCGCGGGTCTCCTCCGGGAGGCCCCAGGCCTCGTTGCCGAACACCCAGGCGGTGGGCCCGCCCATGGTGCCCGCGTCGAGTTCGTCGTCGAGGTCGTCCTCGCCGGCGCCGTCGGCCGCCAGGATGCGCACCCCGGCGTCGCGGAGCCCCCGCACGGCCTGTTCCACGGGGACCCCGACGGCCACCGGCAGATGGAAGAGCGAGCCGACGGACGCCCGGACCGACTTGGGGTTGTAGAGGTCCACGGAGGCGTCGGTGAGCACGACGGCGTCCGCCCCGGCGGCGTCCGCGCAGCGCAGCACCGTGCCGGCGTTGCCGGGGTCGCGCACGTGGGCGAGGACGGCCACCAGGGTGGGCCGGGCGGCGAGGATGTCCTCGAAGGGCGAGTCCAGGAAGCGGCAGACGCCGATCAGCCCCTGGGGGGTGACGGTCTGCGAGACCTCGGCGAGCACGTCGGCGTCCGCGAGGTGCACGCGGGCGCCGGCGGCGCGGGCCGCGTCGATGATGTCGGCGTACCGGCCGGCCGCCTCGACGGTCGCGAACAGCTCGGTCAGGGTGGGCTCGCCGTCGCCGCCCCGGTGCGCGGCGGCCTCCCGTACGGCCTGCGGCCCCTCGGCGATGAACCTGCGCTCCTTGCCGCGGAAGTTGCGCCTGGCCAGCCGGCGGGCGGCGGCGATTCGCGGCGATCGCGCGGAGATCAGTTCAGGGGTGGCCATGGTCGGCGGCGAGCCTCTCTGCGTAAGTCGGCTTCTCCGCGTACGTCACACCGCGCACGGCTGACTGCGTACGCGGCACGTGGTGCAACGCACCGGACCCGCAGACGGCACACGCCTGCGGGTCCGGCTCAACGCGGTGGAACGGCGGAACGACGGAAGCGCTGCCTGGATCAGGCGGCCTTCGGGGCGTTGACGTCGCTCGGGAGGGCCTTCTGGGCGACCTCGACGAGGGCGGCGAACGCGTTGGCGTCGTTGACCGCGAGCTCGGCCAGGATCTTGCGGTCCACCTCGATGTTGGCGGCCTTCAGACCCTGGATGAGGCGGTTGTACGTCATGCCGTTCTGGCGGGCGGCCGCGTTGATGCGCTGGATCCAGAGCTGACGGAAGTCGCCCTTGCGCTTCTTGCGGTCGTTGTAGTTGTAGACCAGGGAGTGGGTGACCTGCTCCTTGGCCTTGCGGTACAGGCGCGAACGCTGACCGCGGTAACCGCTGGCGGCCTCGAGGATCGCCCGGCGCTTCTTGTGGGCGTTTACTGCCCGCTTGACGCGTGCCACTTTTAACTCCTTGCAGCGGGGTCGGATGGTCGCAGTTCAGACTCACCCGGCCCGGAAACGAATTGGTCCCGGTCGGATCGAGGTCGTGCCCCCGGTTTCACCGGAGGCGACGCCTCACTTGCCGAGAAGCTTCTTGACCTTCTTGGCGTCGGCCGGAGCCACGACGACCGTGCCGGTCAGCGAGCGGGTCTTCTTGGACGACTTGTGCTCGAGCAGGTGGCGCTTGCCGGCCTTCTCGCGCAGCACCTTGCCGGAGCCGGTGATCTTGAAGCGCTTGCTGGCACCGCTGTGCGTCTTGTTCTTCGGCATCGCGCCGTTATCTCCTCGTCAGTGGCGCCCCTCACGGTGCGGGCACCGGACTGCAGGGGCGTCAGATCTTTGGGTGGTTTCCGAGGGACCCGGGGGCGCCTGGATGGCGGCCCCCGGAGGTCACGCCTCGGAAGGTGTCTCGGCCGGAGCCTCGGCCGCTGCGGCCGGGGCCTCAGCGGTGTCACCGCCGGCCTCGGCGTCGGGGGTGTAACCCTGACGCTCGGCCTTGCGGGCGGCCTGGGCCTCGCGGGCTTCGGCCATGGCTTCGGTCTTCTTCTTGTGCGGGCCCAGAACCATGATCATGTTCCGGCCGTCCTGCTTCGGGTTCGACTCGATGAACCCGAGGTCCTCGACGTCCGAAGCGAGACGCTGGAGCAGCCGGAAGCCCAGCTCGGGGCGGGACTGCTCACGACCGCGGAACATGATCGTGATCTTGACCTTGTCCCCCTGCTTGAGGAACCGGACGACGTGACCCTTCTTGGTGTCGTAGTCGTGCGGGTCGATCTTCGGCCGGAGCTTCATTTCCTTGATGACCGTGTGCGCCTGGTTCTTGCGCGCCTCACGGGCCTTCATGGCCGACTCGTACTTGAACTTCCCGTAGTCCATGAGCTTGCACACGGGGGGACGGGCTGTCGCCGCCACCTCGACCAGGTCGAGGTCGTACTCCTGTGCGAGCTCCAGGGCCTTGGCAAGCGGGACAATCCCGACCTGCTCGCCGCTGGGACCGACAAGTCGCACCTCGGGAACGCGAATCCGGTCGTTGATGCGGGGCTCGGCGCTGATGGATCCTCCTCGGTAGCACCACGCGACCGCCTGGCGGACAGCCGCGTAACGTCTTCTTCTGTGAGACCAACCGAGCCGGGAAAGCAGAAATGCCCCGGACGGGACACAGGCGGGGCTCCAGGAACTACCGGAACACCGCCGCGTGCAACCGCGGGGCGCAATCGGGCGGCCCCATCGTCCGTACGGAACGATGGCTGCCACCTGACCGGTGACCCGCCGTCCCGGAGGACGGTCAGGTGGGAGATCGGAGCCTCCACTTGTGGGCCGAGCACATAGATGTCCGGCCGGTCGTTACACAAGGTTAGCAGCTCCCCCGGGGTACGGCGAACCCGCTGTCCGGGCGGCTCCCGCAGGAAGGAGCGGGCCGCGGTGGCCTTATCGTGTGGGTCATGAGCGACACGACCACTCCCAGCACCGAGAACCCCGGCTTCGACGACATGGCCCGCGACATCGCGGAGGTTCCCGCGGTCGAGGTGATCGTGACCGTCGCCGTCAATCTGATGAGCGCGGCAGCCGTGAAGCTCGGCCTGACCGAGGAGGGCGAGCAGCACAAGGACCTCGACGAGGCCCGCAAGCTGGTCCACGCGCTGGCCGGGCTGCTGGACGCGAGCGCCACCGAGATCAGCACGTTCCACGCCTCGCCGCTGCGCGACGGCCTGAAGTCGCTCCAGCTGGCCTTCCGCGAGGCCTCGCTCGTACCGGACGAGCCCGGCCAGGGCCCGGGCGAGAAGTACACCGGACCCGTCTACGGCTGATCTTTCCGGCCGGTCACCCCGGCCGCCCGACGAGCCCGCCCCCTGTCCGCAGGCGGCGGGCTCGCGTGCGTCCGCGGACGGACAGGGGGCGCCCGGCGCCCCGGCTCAGCGGACGAAGAGGGGGGCGCCCGGCGCCTCGGCGTCGGCCGGCAGCAGGGCCAGGTCGATCCCGCGCACCAGCCGGGCGCGCAGCACCTCGCTGGCCGAGAGCGCGTCGGCGACCCGGCGCGCGGCGTCGGCGACCACCGCGTCCGGCGCGAGGACCAGGGCGAGGGTGCCGTCGGCCCGGCCGGGGCCGAGGTGGGCGCGCAGCACCGCCGGCTCGTCCGCGACCGCTTCGCGCACCGCGGAGACGACGGCGGGGTCGTCGAGCGGGTCCGCGCTGGTGCGGTTCTCGGCCAGGGCCAGCAGGGCCGGGCCGGTCAGTTCGAAGGCGACGGGCCCCGCCATGTCGAGCACCACCGTGTCCGCCTTCTCGTGCGCGGCGGCCTGGAGCGCCTGGTGCAGGGGTACGGCGACGGGGCGTGCCTGCGGGTCCCAGCGGGCCAGTGAGGCGGTGGAGGTGAAGGCGGGCAGGGCACGCCGGTCGCCCGCCCGGAGGGTCGGCACGGCCATGTCGCTGGTCTTCTCCCGGCGCAGCCCGTTCTCGTCCTCCTCGACCTCGCCGAGGACGGCGACGACGGGGACGAGCAGCCGGGCGCCGCGGAGGGCGGCGAGGACCGGGCCCACGGCCGTCCGGTCCTCGGCCCAGCCCGCGAGGGCAGCCGTCAGTTCGGGCGAGGCCGTGCCGTCGTCGTCGGAGAAACCGGGGTCCGGGATGTTCTTGAGCGCCACGGGACGAGCGTAGTGGGTCGGCTCTCCCACCTGGGCGACAGGTCGGGCACAGGCTGCTGCCAGCCGCGCCGCCTAGCGTCCGGGCCATGCCCCGTCACAGAACACGCAGGCCCGCGGTGTCCGCCCTCGTGACCGCCGCCGTCCTGCTGGCCGGCTCCGCCGTGGGAGGCGCGTACCTGGTGGGTCGTCCACCGGGTGGGGCGCACCCGGCCGTGTCCGCCGTATCCTCCGCGTCGAGCCCGCCCGCGGTGGCGGGCGGGAGTGAGGAGCCCGAGGTGGATCTCGACGCGGAACTGGCGGGAGCGCTGGCGTCCCTGGCGGACGGCGCCGATGTGTCGGTGGCCGTGCTGGACACGGAGAGCGGCGCGGGTGCCGCGTACGGCGACGGGGCCTACGACTCCGCGAGCATCGTCAAGGTGGACATCCTGGCGGCCCTGCTGCTCCTGGCCCAGGACGAGGGCAGGGAGCTGAGCGGCGCCGAGCAGGCGTACGCGGAGGCCATGATCCGGCGCAGCGACAACGCGTCGGCCACCGCGCTGCTCAGGGTGATCGGCGGCGAGGACGGGCTGGACGCGGCCAACGAGCGGCTGGGTCTGACCGGGACGAAGGCCGCCCACGCGTGGGGGCTGACCCAGACCACGGCGGCGGACCAGGTGCGGCTGCTGGAGGCCGTGACCGGGACGGGTCCGGCGCTCTCGGCGGCCTCTCGCGCGTACGTCACGGAGCTGATGGGCGAGGTGGAGGCGGACCAGCGGTGGGGTGTGTCCGCCGCGGGCACCGGCGCCGTGCTGAAGAACGGCTGGATGCCCCGTACGACGACGGGTCTGTGGGACGTCAACAGCATCGGTCGGGTGGAGAGCGGCGGGCGGACCGTGCTGGTGGCGGTGCTGTCGCGGGGGCACGCGACGAAGGAGGCGGGCATCGCGCTCGTGGAGTCGGCCGCTGAGGCGGCGGTGGGCGTGACCGCGTCGGCGACCGGATCGGGCTGAGGCCCGCGCCGGGCGGGCCGGGCCCCGGGGCCGCCGTTCCGTCGTGGGGCCGGTGTCGTGGGTGCCCGCGTTTCCCGACCCGTGCGACGGGGCCGCGCGGGCCGGGAAACGCGGACCGTCACACGGGTGGGGGCCGGCCGTGCCCTCAGCGGAAGGGGCCCGGGGGGAAGGTGCCGTACCCGTACCCGGGCGCGGCGCCGTTCCTGCCGCCCGTGTTCCGGCCTCCGCTGTTCCTTCCACCGCCGTTCCTGCCGCGCCACAGCACCACGGCCAGGGCGAGGAGTACGGCCCCGAGGCCGCCGGCCGCGGGGGCCAGCCAGCCGGCCGGGTTCCGGTCGTCCTCCTTCGGGTCGGGGCCGGAACCGAAGTACTGCTCGCGGTAGCCGGCTTCGGCGGCCCGCGCGCCCGGACCGTCCGGGCGCAGTTTCGCCCCCGCCTCGATCGCGGCGGCGGGGTCGACCAGGCCGTACCCCCTGGCGTCGTCGCGGCCGGCCGCGGGGGCGTCCCGGGCGGTGTCCGTGAGCAGGGTCTTGATCTGCGCGGGCGAGAGGCCGGGGTGCGCGGCGCGCACGAGGGCGACCGCACCGGAGACGAAGGCCGACGCGGCGGAGGTGCCCCACTCGATGTAGTAGTGCTGGTCGGGGTTGGCGACGACGATGTCGACGCCGGGCGCGCTGACGGTGGCGTACCAGCGGCGGGTGGAGAACGCGGCGTGCGTGCCGTACTTGTCGACGGCCGTGACGGCGATCACACCGGGGTAGGCGGCGGGGTAGGAGGCCCGGTCGCCCTTCTCCCCGCCGTTGCCCGCGGAGGCGACGACGGCGACACCCTTGCCGAGGGCGTACTGCACGGCGGCGTCCTCACCGGGTTCCGGGTGGGCCGACTCGCTGTCGTCGCCGAGGGAGAGGTTGATGACGTCGGCGCCGTGGTCGGCCGCCCAGCGGATGCCGTCGGCGAGCGCGGACCCGCGTGACTCGCGGGCCTTAGTGCGCGACGGGTCGCCGGACTCCAGGATCACCCGCACGGGAAGGATCTTCGCGTCCGGGGCGACACCGAGCACGCCGTCCGCCCGCCCGGGGCCGTTGCCGCGGCCGGCGATGATGCCGGCCATCGCGGTCCCGTGCAGGGCCCAGGCGCGGTCACCGCGGCCGGCCCCGAAGCCGATGAGGTCCTTGCCCGGGAGCACCTGGCCCGCGAGGTCGGGGTGGTCGCCGTCGACCCCGGTGTCCAGGACCGCGACCGTGATGCCCTCGCCCTTGGTGGTCCGCCAGGCCGTGCCGGTGTGCAGGGCTTCGAGGCCCCACTGCTGGTCGCGGATGGCGTCCGCGTGCGCGGGCACGGCGGGCAGCAGCGCGAAGGCGGTGGCCGTGGCCACGGCGGCGAGCGCCCTGAGCCTGCGGGGCCGGGTCATTTCGGCCTCTCCGTGAGGTCGGTGACGGTCCTGCGCAGGGCGCGCTCGATCCGGTCGGCGACGCCCTTCGCCTCGTGGCCGAGCCCCGCCTGGGCGGGGGCCGTCGTGGCACCGTCGGCCATGGCCGCCGCCGCGGGCTGCGGTGCGGCGACCGTACGGCCGTCGGCGAAGCCGGAGACGGAGAACATGACGACGGGCACCTCGGTCAGGACGTGCACCGTCCAGCTGGCGCGCTGCTGTTCGCCGAATCCGGCGGCGACGGTGCCCTCGGCCGGGTAGGTGCGCGGCATCAGGTCGGACCGGGCGGCGAGGCGCTGGGTGGTGAACCGGGTGCTGAGCGCGCTCATCGCCTCGGTGCCCGCCTCGGTGAAGACCATGCCGACGGTGGTGACGCTGCTGCGGGTGGCGTCGGTGTAGGTGGCGCGCACCAGCCGTTCGCAGCCGACCGGGGCGAGCGTCTTGAGCAGGAGCGGGTCCAGACCGGCCGCGCAGCCGCTGTCGCTCGCGACGGCGACCCTGGTCCAGACCCGGTCGGTGGAACCGGGGCCCGCGCCGTCGCCCTTGAGGGTGCGCGGGAAGAGGGTGTCGACGGGTGTGCTGTGCCAGACGGAGCGGCCCACGGTGTACGCGCTGCCGTCGCCGGGCTCCGCGGCGGAGTCGCCGGTGAGCCAGCTGCCGGTGACCGCGCCGCCGATGAGCCCGAGCCCGAGCACGGCGCAGACAGCGGCCGCCACGGTCCTGGAGGGGTTCCGGGCGGTGACGGGGCGCAGCCGGGTGGTGGTCTCGACGGGGGTCTCCGCGTACCCGTAGTACGCGCCGGGCGGGGCCGGGGTGGCGCCGGGGCGCGGGGTGAGGTCCACCGCGCCGACGGGCCTGTACCTGGTGGCGGCGGGCGGTGGCGGCGGGCCGGGGGGCGCCGGCGGCCGGGGCGGCGGACCGGAGTGGGGGGCGGGCGGCGGGCCGGAGTGGGGGGCGGGCGGCGGGCCGGGGTACGCGGGCGGCACGGGACGCAGCCGGGTGGTCGTCTCCACCGGCGGTACGGGCTCGGAACGCGGGCCGGGCGGTGCGGGCTCGGAACGCGGGCCCGGTGGCGTGGGTCCGGAACGCGGGCCGGGCGGGGTGGGCTCCGGGGCCGGGGGCCCGGGCCGGGCGGGCTCCGGACGCACGGCCGGGGGCTCGGGCTCCGGGCGCGGGCCGGACGGCGTTCGCTCCGGACGCGGTACCGAGGACGACGTGGGTCCGGAACGCCGGTCCGAGGATGAAGCGGGTCCTGGACGCGGGGCCGTGGAGGCGGGGCCGCTGCCGGGTATGGGGGGCGGGAAGGCCGGGCGGGGCGGCACTGGAGCGCGCTGCGCTTCGGTACTCATCCGTCCCCCTGGTCCACGTCCCCGCACCGGCCACGGACCGCCGTTCCCACGCGGCCCGTCGGTCGGTCGTGTGACGGTCACTCTACGGGGTGGACGGCATCCCGTGGGAACGGGACGGAGGGTGCGGGACGATCTGCACCGAACGTCCCCTACCCAGCGGTACGGACGGTCTGGCAAGCTTCGGCCATGACTGTCCGCGCCGCTGACCGGAGCCGTTACAACCGGGCCACCGCCCATCTCGACGCCCCGGTGGCCGTCGTCGATCTCGACGCCTTCGACGCCAACGCCGACGACCTGGTGCGCCGGGCGGGCGGGAAGCCGGTCCGGGTGGCGAGCAAGTCGGTGCGCTGCCGCGCCCTGCTGGAACGGGTGCTCGCGCGTCCGGGCTTCGCCGGGATCATGTCGTTCACCCTCGCGGAGTCGCTGTGGCTGGCCCGCGCCGGATTCGACGACGTACTGCTGGCCTATCCGTCGGCCGACCGGTCCGCGTACGCCGAACTGGCCGCCGATCCCAAGCTCGCGGCGGCCGTGACGGTGATGGTGGACGACCAGGCGCAGCTCGAACTCATCGACGCCGCGCGGGCCGGAGGCACCGAGGAGATCCGGGTCTGCCTGGAGCTGGACACCTCGCTGCGGCTGCTCGGCGGCCGGGTCAGGGTCGGCGCGCTGCGTTCCCCGCTCCACTCCCCCGCCCGACTGGCCGATCTGGCGCGTTCGGTGGAACGCAGGCCGGGCTTCCGGCTGGTGGGGCTGATGGCGTACGAGGGCCATGTCGCGGGTGTGGGCGACTCGGTGGCCGGGAGGCCGTTCCGCTCCCGTGCGGTCCGGCTGATGCAGGCCGCGGCCCGCAAGGAGCTGGCGGCCAGGCGCGCGGAGGCCGTGCGGGCGGTCCGCGCGGTGGCACCCGGCCTGGAGTTCGTGAACGGGGGCGGCACGGGCAGCGTGCAGCACACCGCGGCCGAGCCGGCGGTGACCGAGATCGCGGCGGGCTCGGGGCTCTACGTGCCGAGGCTGTTCGACAACTACACCTCGTTCACCGGCCGTCCGGCGGCGCTGTTCGCCCAGCCCGTGGTGCGGCGGCCGGGCGTGGGCGTGGTGACGGTGCTCGGCGGGGGCTATCCGGCGTCCGGGGCGGCGGGAGCGGACCGGCTGCCGGTTCCCTACCTGCCCGAAGGGCTGCGCTACGACCCGCAGGAGGGCCCGGGCGAGGTCCAGACACCGCTGCTCGGCGCCGCCGCGGACGATCTGCTGATCGGTGACAAGGTGTGGTTCCGGCACGCCAAGGCCGGTGAGCTGTGCGAGCGCTTCGACGAGCTGCGGCTGATCGAGGGCGAGCGGATCACCGCCACCGTGCCGACGTACCGCGGCGAGGGCCGCACCTTCCTGTAGGACGCCGCCCAGGGAGCACGCGCCGGCCGGGGTGACCGGCGCGGCGCACCGGTCCTCCCGGCGAGCCGCACCGTGGCACGGGCTCCGGCCCGCCGCGCGGGGGCCTCAGTCGAGCGGCGTCACGTACGCTCCCGAGATCCCGCCGTCGACGAGGAAGTCGGTGGCGTTGACGAACGAGGAGTCGTCGCTCGCCAGGAACGCGACCGCGGCCGCGATCTCCGTCGCCTCGGCGAACCGGCCGAGGGGGATGTGCACGAGCCGGCGGGCGGCCCGCTCCGGGTCCTTGGCGAACAGCTCGCGCAGCAGCGGGGTGTTGACCGGCCCGGGGCACAGGGCGTTGACCCGGATCCCCTCGCGGGCGAACTGCACGCCGAGTTCACGGGAGAGGGCGAGGACGCCGCCCTTGGACGCGGTGTACGAGATCTGGGAGGTCGCCGCGCCCAACCGCGCCACGAAGGAGGCGGTGTTGATGATCGAGCCGCGTCCCTGGCGCCGCATGTAGGGGAGGGCCGCCTTGCAGCAGAGGTACACGGAGGTGAGGTTGACGTCCTGGACGCGTTTCCAGGCCTCCAGCCCGGTGGTGAGGATCGAGTCGTCCTCGGGCGGTGAGATGCCCGCGTTGTTGAAGGCGATGTCGACGGATCCGTAGGTGTCGTGGGCCGTCGCGAAGAGCGCTTCGACCTGGCCGGGGTCGGTGACGTCGACGCGTACGAAGGTGCCGCCCGCCTCCTCGGCTGCGGCCCGGCCCGCGCTCTCGTCGATGTCGCCGCAGACGACGTGGGCCCCCTCGGACGCCAGCCGGCGGGCGGTGGCCAGGCCGATGCCGCTGCCGGCCCCGGTGATGACGGCGGTGCGGCCGGTCAGGCGGCGGCAGATGTTCCCGGTGTCGGTGGTCATGTGTGCTCAGGCCTCCGTGCCGATGAAGACGTTCTTGGTTTCGGTGAAGGCCGCGAGGGCGTCGGGCCCCAGTTCGCGGCCGAGTCCGGACTGTTTGTACCCGCCGAAGGGCGTCCAGTAGCGGACGGCGGAATGGGAGTTGACGGACAGGTTCCCGGCCCTGACCGCCCGGGAGACCCGCAGGGCGCGGCCCACGTCGCGGGTCCAGACCGAGCCGGCCAGGCCGTGTTCGGTGGCGTCGGCCAGCCGCACCGCGTCGTCCTCGTCCTCGAAGGGCAGGACGACGGCGACCGGGCCGAAGACCTCCTCGGTGGCGACGGGGGCGTCGGGGGCGATCCCGGTGAGGACGGTCGGGGGGAACCAGAAGCCGGGGCCGGTGGGCGCGCTGCCCCGGATGCCGTCCGCGCCGTCCGGGACGAATCCGCGGACGCGTTCCAGCTGGGCCAGCGAGATCAGCGGGCCCATCTGCGTCTTCTCGTCCGACGGGTCGCCCACCACGACGGAGGCGACGGCCGGGACGAGGAGTTCCAGGAAGCGGTCGTACACGGACCGCTGGACCAGGACGCGGGTGCGGGCGCAGCAGTCCTGGCCCGCGTTGTCCAGGAACGACATGGGGGCGGCGGCCGCGGCCGCCTCGATGTCGGCGTCGGCGAAGACGATGTTGGGGCTCTTGCCGCCGAGTTCGAGGGTCAGCCGCTTCACGCGGTCCGCGCACCTCGCCATGATCCGCTTGCCGACCCGGGCCGACCCGGTGAAGACGATCTTCGCGACGCCGGGGTGTCGGACCAGGGCGTCGCCCGTCACGTCACCCGCGCCTGGCAGCACCTGGAAGAGGTGCTCGGGGAGGCCGGCCTCGAGGGCGAGCCGGGCCAGGTACTGGGCGGTGAGCGGGGTGGTCTCGGCCGGCTTGAGGAGGACGGCGTTGCCGGCGGCGAGGGCGGGGGCGGTGGCCCAGGCGGCGATCGGCATGGGGAAGTTCCACGGGGCGATGACGCCGACGACGCCGAGCGGTTCGAGGAACGTGACGTCGATCCCGCCCGGTACGGGGATCTGGCGCCCGGTCAGGCGTTCCACTCCCCCGGCGGCGTAGTCCAGCAGGTCGCGTACGTTGGCCGCCTCCCAGCGGGCGTTGCCCAGGGTGTGTCCCGCTTCGGTGACCTCCAGCCGGGCCAGCCGTTCGACGTGCTCGTCGACGAGGACGGCGAAGCGGCGCAGCAGCCGGGCGCGGTCGGCGGGGGCGAGGGCGGCCCAGGTGCGCTGGGCGGCGGTGGCCCGGGTGACGGCCGCGTCGACCTCGGCGGGGGTGGTCGCGGGGACGGTGGCGACGAGTTCCTCGGTCGCCGGGTTCAGGACACGGTGTTCGTGGGTCACGGGGTTCCTCACAGGCGTTCGAAGGAGCGGCGGAGCTCCCAGTCGGTCACCGCCGCGTC
Organism: Streptomyces sp. NPDC058008; assembly: GCF_042886395.1. Taxonomy (NCBI): domain Bacteria; kingdom Bacillati; phylum Actinomycetota; class Actinomycetes; order Kitasatosporales; family Streptomycetaceae; genus Streptomyces; species Streptomyces sp. NPDC058008. The sequence goes on from NZ_JBHVQX010000010.1 coordinate 193,855, forward strand.
GAAGGCGTCCAGTTCGACACGCGCCATGTTGCGGTAGTGCGCGACGACGTCGTCCCCGAAGGCCTCCCTGGCCAGCTCGCTGTTCTCCCAGAGGGCGGCGGCCTCGCGGAGCGTGGCGGGGACCTGTTCGTATCCGGCGGTGTAGGCGTTGCCCTCGCAGGCGTCGGGGAGTTCCAGCTCGTTCTCGATGCCGTGCAGCCCGGCCGCGACGAGGCCGGCGACCGCGAGGTACGGGTTGACGTCGCCGCCGGGCAGCCGGTTCTCGAAGCGTGTCGAGCGGCCGTGTCCGACGACGCGCAGGGCGCAGGTGCGGTTGTCGTGGCCCCAGGCGACGGCGGTCGGGGCGAACGAGCCCGGCTGGAAACGCTTGTAGGAGTTGATGTTCGGGGCGTACAGCAGGGAGAAGTCGCGCAGGGCGGCGAGCTGGCCGGCCAGGAAGTGCCGCATCACCGGGGACATCGTGCCGCCGTCGCCCGCCATGACGCTGTGCCCGCCGGCGTCCTGGAGCGAGAGGTGGATGTGGCAGGAGTTGCCCTCGCGCTCGTTGTACTTGGCCATGAAGGTGAGCGAGACGCCTTCCTGGGCGGCGATCTCCTTGGAACCGGTCTTGTAGACGGCGTGCTGGTCGCAGGTGACGAGGGCCTCGTCGTAGCGGAAGACGATCTCGTGCTGGCCGGGGTTGCACTCGCCCTTGGCGGACTCGACGGTGAGCCCGGCCGCCGCCATCTCGTTGCGGATGCGGCGCAGCAGCGGTTCGACACGGCCGGTGCCCAGGACCGAGTAGTCGATGTTGTACTGGTTGGCCGGGGTGAGGCCGCGGTAGTCGCGGTCCCACGCCTGCTCGTAGGTGTCCTTGAAGACGATGAACTCGAGCTCCGTGCCGACGTGGGCGGTCAGTCCGTGCGCGGCGAGCCGTTCCAGCTGCCGCCGGAGGATCTGGCGGGGCGCGGCGACGACCGGCGAACCGTCGTCCCAGGCGAGGTCGGCCATGACCAGGGCCGTCCCCTCGTGCCAGGGGATCCGGCGCAGGGTCGTCAGGTCGGGACGCATCGCGAAGTCGCCGTAACCGTCGGACCAGGAGGACATCGCGAACCCGTCGACGGTGTTCATGTCCGTGTCGACCGCCAGCAGGTAGTTGCAGCCCTCCGTTCCGTGCTCCAGCACCTCGTCGAGGAAGAAGGACGCCGCGAACCGCTTGCCCTGGAGCCTGCCCTGCATGTCCGGGAAGGCGAGGACCACGGTGTCGATCTCACCGCGCTCCACCAGCACGCGCAGCTCGTCGGTCCCCAGCGGGGGTGTTCGGTCTGCCACGGGAATACTCCTCGTTCGGTCAGCCGGTCTAAGGTATGGGAGAAAACCATTGGGGGGAAGGGGATCAGGACGTGGCGGAGGAGACCGGGGAGAGCGAACCCGCCGGCAGGCTGCTTCCGGCGCTGCGGCCGGTCCGCGCGGGCAACGGCTTCGAGGAGGCGCTGGAGCAGATCCTCCAGGTGGTCCGGCTCGGCCTCGTGCCCGGCGGAGGCCGGCTGCCGGCGGAGCGCGAGCTGGCCGGGCTCCTCGGCATCAGCCGCGTCACGCTGCGCGAGGTGCTGAAGGTGCTCCAGGACCAGGGGCTCGTCGAGGCCAGGCGCGGCCGCTACGGCGGTACGTTCGTCCTGCCCCGCACCGGCCCGGCCGACGGGGACGAGCTGCGCCGCCGGGTGGCGGACGTGGACCTGGAGGACGTCCTGCTGTTCCGCGAGGTCCTGGAGTCGGGGGCGGCCGGGCTCTGCGCGTCGCGCGGCCTCGACGACGAGGGGGCGGAGCGGCTGCGTACGGCTCTGGCGGCGACACACGAGGCACCTCTGCCCGACTACCGCAGGATCGACACCCTTTTCCATCTGACGCTCGCCGAGCTCTCCGGCTCCCCCTCCCTCGCGGAGCGGTACGCGGCCGTACGGGCGGGCGTCAACGACCTCCTGGACTGCATCCCCCTGCTGGTGCGGAACCTCGAACACTCGCAGCACCAGCACACCGCCCTCGTCCGCGCGGTGCTCGACGGCGACGAGGAGGGCGCGCGGGCGGCGATGCGCGAGCACTGCGCGGGGACGGCGGCGCTGCTCCGCGGCTTCCTGGCTTGATCCAGCCCTTCCGGATCACTGCTCTTGCGCGGCGGCCGGGGACGAACAAAGGTATGACGCAACACCATTGCACCGGGCCGGCCCGCAGACCGGCCGCCGGAGGGACCGCACCATGCACGAACCGCTCATCGGCGTCACGACCTATCTGGAGCCGGCGGCTCGCTGGGGCGTCTGGGAACTCCCCGCGGCGGTGCTCCCCTCCGCCTACCCCCAGCTGGTCCAGCGCTCCGGCGGACTGGCCGCCCTGCTGCCCCCGGACGCCCCCGCGAAGGCGGCGGACGTCGTCGCGCGGGTGGACGGTCTCGTGATCGCGGGCGGGGCGGACGTCGATCCCGGACTGTACGGCGCGGAGCGCGACTTCAGGACGGGCCCGCCCGCGCACGAGCGCGACAGCTGGGAGGTGGCCCTGCTGCGCGCGGCAAGGGCCGCCGGAACCCCGGTGCTCGGGATCTGCCGCGGAATGCAGCTGCTCAACGTGGCGCTGGGCGGCACCCTGACCCAGCACCTGGACGGCCACGCGGGCCCGTTCGGGAAGACCGGGGTCCTGGGCGAGCACACGGTGACGCCGGTGCCGGGCACGCTGTACGCCTCGCTCGTGCCCGAGGAGGCGTCCGTACCCACCTACCACCACCAGGCCGTGGACCGGCTCGCCCCGGGTCTGGTGGCCTCCGCGCACGCGGCGGACGGCACCGTGGAGGCGATCGAGCTGCCGGGCGCCCCGTGGGTGCTCGGGGTCCAGTGGCACCCGGAGATGGGCGACGACCTCCGCGTCATGCGGGCCCTGGTGGCGGCGGCCCGTCGCGGGGCGGCCGTACCGTCGGTCTGACACGCGGGGGCCGTCCCCGGCGCGCGGCCGCAACCGTCGGGCCGTCGGGCCGGGGAGGTCGTTCCCCGGGGGCCGGGCCGCCCGGCGGCCCGGCCCCCGAGCGGGACGGCGCCGGTGCCCGAATCGGCGTGCCCCTCCTCGCGAGGCGGGCCCGTCGCGGCGGCGCGGCGGACCCTTCGGTCAGGTGCCCGTCTCCCGGGCGGTCAGGGAGAGCAGGTCGCGGGCGGGGCCCGTGGGCCGGTGCCCGGCGGGCCAGACCGCGCGCAGCTGACGGCGCAGCCGGACGCCCGCGACCGGGACCTTGACCAGGCGCCGCGCCGAGAGCTCCTCGCCCAGCGCCAGTTCGCTCAGGACGCAGGGGCCCGCCCCGCTCTGCGCGGCCCCCTTCACCGCGGTGGTCGAGGAGAGTTCGAGCAGGGGGCGCGCCAGTCCGCCGTGCACGGCCAGCGCGGCGTCCAGGACCTGACGGGTGCCGGAGCCGTGCTCCCGCAGGATCAGCGGCGTCGTGGCCAGCTCCCCCGGCGTCAGCCGTTCCCGGCGGGCCCACGGGTGGGAGGGGGCGACCACGACGACGAGCCGGTCGTGCGCGATGACGGTGCCGTCGAGGCCCTCCGGTATCGAGAGCCCCTCGACGAAACCGAGGTCCGCCTCACCGGCCAGCAGCCGCAGGGCGACCGCCGCGGAGTTCCCCGCGAGCAGCGAGACGGCGGTGCCGGGCCGCTCGGCCCGCAGCGCGATGAGCCAGCCCGGCAGCAGGTACTCCGCGATGGTCATGCTCGCCGCGACCCGCAGCCGGGAGTCCCGGCGGTCCCGCAGCGCCTGGGCTCCCGCGTCGAACGCCTCGGCCGCCTCGACGACCCGGCGCGCCCAGTCGGTGACGAGGGCGCCCGCGTCCGTCAGCCGGGAGCCGCGCGGTGAACGGTCCAGGAGCGCGACACCGAGCTGCCGCTCCATCGACCGGATGCGGCCGGAGGCGGCGGGCTGGCTGATGCCGACGTCCCGGGCCGCCCTGCCGAGGCTGCCGTGCCGTGCGACGGCGAGCAGCAGCACCATGGCCCCCAGGTCGGGGACCCGGTGGGCGAGGGCGGAGGGCGGGGGCGCGGAGCTGGACATAAGCCCAGCCTATGACCTCATAGCCCCGTGCTCCCTGGTGGGCCGCGGAACGCCCGCCGAGAATCGTGGCATGGCCATCTTTCTGCGGACCGCGCCCCGGACCGCCCTCCCCTCACCCGCCGCCCTCCGGTTGCCGTCCCTGCGGCATCTCGGCCCCAACTGGTACGCGACGGTCATGGGCACGGCGATCGTGGCCACCGCGGGGGCGGCACTGCCCGTGCACGTACCGGGTCTGCGGGCGGTCTGCGTCGTGGTCTGGGCACTGTCCGCCGTCCTGCTGGCCGTCGTGCTGACGGCCCGGGCCGGGCACTGGGTCCTGCACCGCGACCAGGCCCGCGCCCACCTCCTGGACCCGGCCGTCGCCCCGTTCCACGGGTGCATGGCCATGGCCCTGCTCGCCGTCGGCGCGGGCACGATGGTGGCCGGGCAGGATGTCATCGGGCACCGGGCCGCCGTCGCCGTGGACACGGTGCTGTTCACGGCGGGCACGCTGGCCGCGCTCGGCGTGGCCGTGGTGATCCCGTACCTCATGGTCGTACGCCACCGGCCCGCCCCGGGCACCGCGTCGCCGGTCTGGCTGCTGCCGCTGGTCGCCCCGATGGTCTCGGCCGCGGTCGGCCCGCTGCTGGTGCCGGAGCTGGCCCCGGGCCAGGGCCGCGAGGCGCTTCTGCTGGCCTGTTACGCGATGTTCGGGCTGTCCCTGCTGGCGACCCTGGTGGTCCTGCCGCTGGTCTTCGCCCGCCTGGTTCACGAGGGCCCCCTGCCGCTGGCACTGACCCCGACGCTGTTCCTGGTGCTCGGGCCGCTGGGCCAGTCCACGACCGCCGTCAACCAGCTCGCCGACGCGGCGCCCGGCGCGGTGGGGGCGCCGTACGCCTCGGCCTTCGGCGCGTTCGCCGTCCTGTACGGGGTGCCGGTGATGGGGTTCGCCCTGCTGTGGCTGGCCCTGTCCGCCGCGCTGGTGGTCCGCGCGGCACGGCGCGGCATGCGCTTCACGATGACCTGGTGGGGGTTCACCTTCCCGGTCGGTACGTGCGTCACCGGCGCCGCCGGGCTGGCCCGGCACACGGGGCTGGACGCGTTCACCTGGCTGGCGGTGGCGCTCTACGCGCTGCTGGTGACCGCCTGGGCCGTCGCGGGCGCGCGGACGCTCGCCGGACTGTTCAGCGGAACGCTGCTCGCAGCGCCCCGGCCGCTTCGGCCAGCGACGGCCCGTACCACGTGAGGTGCCGCCCGTCGACAAGCACGGCCTCCAGTCCGGGGAAGGCCTCGGGCCCGTCCGTGGCCGTGAAGCGGTACGGCTCGTCGGGCAGCACGACCAGCTCGGCACCGGAGGCGTTCAGCTCGGCCAGGGGGACGCGGGGGTAGCGCTCGGGGTGGTCGGCGTACACGTTCCGCACCCCGAGCCGGGCCAGCAGGTCGCCGGCGAAGGTGTCGCGGCCCAGCACCATCCAGGGCCTGCGCCAGACGGGCACGACGGCCGGGCGCGGGACGGGGGCGGGCGGCAGCGCCGCCCAGGCCGCCCGGGAGTCCTCGAGCCAGCGCGGCGGCTCCTGTCCGCACGCGGCGAGGACGCGTTCCAGCTCGGCGAAGGCCTGGTCCAGGGTGCGCACCTCGGTGACCAGGACGTTCAGCCCGGCGCCCCGCAGAGCGGCCAGGTCCTCCGCGCGGTTCTCCTCCTCGTTCGCGAGGACGAGGTCCGGGCGCAGGGAGGCCACGTCGGCGACGCGGGGGTTCTTCGTACCGCCGATCCGGGTGGCGGTCGTCCCGGCGGGGCGGGTGCAGTAGTCGGTGACGCCGACGAGCAGGCCGGGGGCGGTGACCGCGACCGCCTCGCTGAGCGACGGGACGAGGGAGACGACGCGCACCGGCACTCCCCCGTCAGCGGCGCGAGTCGTACGTCGCGTCGATGTGCTCGGCGACGGAGACGACCAGCAGCCGGGTACCCGGGACGGTGGTCCGCCACCGGTGCCGGACCCCGCCGGAGAGGAAGAGCGTGTCGCCCCGGCCCAGCCGGTGGGCCTGCCCCTCGGCCTCGACCTCGACGGCGCCCTCCACGACGTACATCACCTCGTCGTTGCGGTGCTGGAACTCGCGCCCGAGGTCCTGCTCGCCGATGAACTCCAGCGCGCTGAGCTGGTGCCGTCCGCGCACCAGCCGGCGCACCCCGTCCTCGTCGTCCGCCCGTACGACGTCCACGGCGCGCGCCGAGTCCGCCGCGGCCCGCAGCCGCTCGGTCGTGGTCTCCAGCGCCTCCGCCACCCGGTCCAGGGACCGCGGGCTCGGTCTGGCCCGTTCGTTCTCGATCTGGCTGAGGAAGGGTACGGACAGCCCGCTGCGCCCGGCCACCGCGGCCAGGGTCAGTCCGAGGGTCCTGCGGCGTCGGCGGACCGCGGCACCCACTCGAAGGGCTTCCTTGTCGTCCATGTCCCGCTCCCTCCCCGGTTCGCCATCCTCCCGGTTGCCAGCACCCTACGCATCTCGTCCGCGCGACGGAGGGGAAGCGGCCGAACGCGGGGGAGGGGGAACCTCCGGGGGCTCCCACCGAACAGCCTGAAGGGGACGGCCCCGGTTCGCTACCGGGGCCGTCCCCTCCACCATGACGGGTACGTCAGCGCACTGCTCGGACGATCAGCCGCCGACGGGCGTCAGCTTCTCCGCCACGTCCGGGTTGGCGTCCATCCAGTGGCGGGCGGACTCCTTCTCCTTGCCGGCGCCGCCCTTCTGGATCTCCACCTCGAGCGAGGCCAGCTGCGCCTCGCTGAGCTTGAAGTCCTTCAGCCAGCCGGTCAGCTCCGGGAAGTCCTCGGCGAAGTCCTTCTTGGCGACCGTGTGGATCTGCTCGCCCTCGCCCCAGGCACCCTTCGGGTCCTCGAGCTTCTTGAGGTCGTGCTTGCCGTAGGCCCAGTGCGGCGACCACAGGGTCACCACGACGGGCTCCTTCTTCTTGATCGACCGGTTCAGCTCGGCGAGCATCGAGGAGGTGCTGGAGGAGACGACCTTGTACTCGCCCTCCAGGCCGTACTCCTTGAGCACCTTCTTGTTCAGGGTGCCCATCATCCCGGCGCTCGACTCGATGCCGATGATCTTGCCGTTGAACTTCTTGCCCTGGCCCTTGAGGTCCTCGAGCGAGTCGATGCCCTTCACGTACGAGGGGACCGACAGCTCCAGCGAGGTCGGCCCGTACCAGGAACCGAGATCGGTGAGGTTGTCCTTGTAGCGCTCCCAGTAGTCCTTGTGCGTCGTCGGCAGCCAGGAGTCGAACTGGACGTCGAGCTGGCCCTGGGCGAGACCGGTGTACAGCGGGCCCGGGTCGAGCTGCTTGACCGTCGTCTTGTACCCGCGGTCCTCCAGCATGTTCTGCCAGAGGTAGGTGCTGGCGATGGCCTCGTCCCACGGGAAGTACCCCATGTTGACGGTCTTGCCCGCGTCCTTGCCCTGCTGCGAGCCGCCCGCGCCGCCCGGCACCGGGGCCAGCTTGTCGACGAGGCCGGGGTTCTTCTTCAGCCAGGCGCGGACACCGTCCTGCTCCTTGCCCTGGCCGGCGTCCTGGATCTCGTTCTCCAGGCTGGTGAGCTGCTTCTCGGTGAGCTTGAAGTCCTTGAGCCACTTGGCGACCGCGGGCGACTTCTCGGCGAAGCCCTTGTGCGCGACGGTGTGGACCTCTTCACCCGTGCCCCAGGCGCCCTTGGGGTCCTTGAGCTTCTTGAGGTCGTGCTTGCCGTAGGCCCAGTGCGGCGACCACAGGGTCACCACGACGGGCTCCTTCTTCTTGATGGAGGCGTTCAGCTCGGCGAGCATCGAGGAGGTGCTGGAGGAGACGACCTTGTACTCGCCCTCCAGGCCGTACTCCTTGAGCACCTTCTTGTTCAGGGTGCCCATCATCCCGGCACTGGCCTCGATGCCGATGATCTTGCCGTTGAACTTCTTGCCCTGGCCCTTGAGGTCCTCGAGCGAGTCGATGCCCTTCACGTACGAGGGAACCGTCAGCTCCAGCGAGGTGGGGCCGTACCAGGAGCCGAGGTCGTCCAGCTGGTCGCTGTACTTGTCCCAGTAGTCCTTGTGCGTGGTCGGCAGCCAGGAGTCCGTCTGGAAGTCGATGTCGCCGCGGGCGACGCCGGAGTAGAGCGGACCGGCGTCGAGCTGGGTGATCCCGGTCTCGAAGCCGCGCTGCTCAAGGATCTCCTTCCACAGGTACGTGGAGGCGATGCCCTCGTCCCAGGGGATGTACCCCATGTTGATCTTCTGGCCCTTGCCGACGTTCCCGCCGTCGGCCTGGGCGGCCTTCGAGTCGGAGGAGCCGGCGATGTTGAGGCCGCCCGCCACCAGCGCGAGGACGACGACACCGGTCATCGCGACGGCGGTTCCCGGCTTGTAGTGCGCGAACTTCAGGCGCCGCGCACCGGCGGCGACCTTGGCCGCGGCGCGGCGGCCGAGCGGGGAGACCCGCTCGTTGAGCGCGCCGGTCATCCGGTCCAGGTACATGGCCAGGATGACGACGGCGATCCCGCTCTCGGCGGCGAGGCCGACCTGGAGCTGGGTGATCGCCGCGTAGACCTTCTCACCGAGGCCGCCGGCGCCGGCCATGCCGCCGATGACGACCATCGACAGGGCCAGCATGATGACCTGGTTGATCCCGGCCATGATCGTCGGCAGGGCGAGCGGCAGCTGCACCCGGGTGAGGGTGTGCTTGGGCGTGGTGCCGAAGGCCTCGGCGGCCTCCACCAGCTCGCTGTCCACCTGGCGGATGCCGAGCTCGGTCATCCGGACGCCGGGCGGCATCGCGAAGACGATGGTGGCGATCACACCGGGGGTGACACCGACGCCGAAGAACATGACGCCGGGGATCAGGTAGACGAAGGCGGGCATCGTCTGCATGACGTCGAGCACCGGGCGGAGCGCGGAGCTGACACGGTTGTTGCGCGCCGCCCAGATGCCGGTGGGCACCGCGATCACGATCGTGATCACCGCGGCCACGACCACCAGCGAGAGGGTGGCCATCGCCTCGTCCCAGAGGGCGAGGGAGTCGATGAGCGCGAAGCCCGCGAAGGTGGCCACGGCGGGGATCACGCCGCGCAGCCAGAACGCGACGACGGCGAAGATGCCCGCCATCAGGAGCGGCTCGCCACCGCCGAGCACGGCGTTGACGCCGTCGTACATGCCGCCGAGGACGGTCTTGATGAAGTCGAAGATCCAGGTCAGGTTCGACTGGAGCCAGTCGACCGCGTCCTCGACCCACGCGCCGAAGGAGAGCCTAGGCACCGGCGATCACCTTCTTCGCCTCGGCCTCGGCCGGGGCCGGGGCGGGGGTGCCGGCCTGCGGCTCCACCTGGGGTTCCTCGCCGAGCGCGGCGAGCAGCCGGGCACGGGGGACGACGCCCACGACGCCGCCGTCCTCACCGGTGACGGCGACGGCCGCACCGCTGGTGGAACAGGGGGTGAAGAGCTCGGCTATCGGGGTCTCCGAGGTCACCGTGGCCGGGGCGTCGGCCATCAGGTCCTCGTCGGAGCGGCCCGTCTCGGGCGCCTCCATGATCGAACCCGCCGTGAGCACCCGGGAGCGGTCGACGTCCTGGATGAAGGACGCGACGTAGTCGTTGGCCGGCCGGACGAGGATGTCCTCGGCGGTGCCCTGCTGGACGATCTCGCCGTCCCGCATCACGGCGATGCGGTCGCCGAGGCGCATGGCCTCGTTGAGGTCGTGGGTGATGAAGACGATCGTCTTCTTCAGCCGCTTCTGCAGTTCGAGCAGCTGGTCCTGCATGTCGCGGCGGATCAGCGGGTCGAGCGCGCTGAAGGACTCGTCCATCAGCAGCAGGTCGGCGTCGGTGGCGAGCGCGCGGGCCAGGCCCACACGCTGCTGCATGCCGCCGGACAGCTCGTCGGGCCAGGACTTCTCCCAGCCGGCGAGGCCGGTCAGCTCCAGCGCCTGGGCGGCGCGCTCCTCGCGCACGGCACGCTGGACGCCCTGGACCTCCAGGCCGTACGCGGCGTTCTCCAGCACACTCCTGTGGGGGAACAGCGCGAAGTGCTGGAAGACCATGCTGATCTTCGTCGAACGGACACTGCGCAGGTCGCGGGGGCTCAGGGCCGTCAGGTCCTGTCCGTCGAACAGCACGCGTCCGGCGGTGGGCTCCAGCAGGCCGTTGAGCATCCGCAGCAGTGTGGACTTCCCGGATCCGGAGAGTCCCATGACGACGAATATCTGTCCCGGTTCCACGGTGAACGAGGCGTCGATCACCGCTGCGGTCGTTCCGTCGGCGCGCAGCTCGTCGCGGTGCGTACCGCCTTCGAGCTTCTGCACGGCTTGATCGGGTCGTCTGCCGAACACTTTGTACAAGTGCTCAGCTTGCAGCCTTGACACATACACCTCACGCGTTGAACCGAAAACGGTCTGCCACCCCCTTCGGCAGACCGTGGAGCGGTGCGGATTCGGTCCGCAGAGCACGTACCACCGGTCGAGAAATGGACGTGGTCCGCTCCGATGCCGCGCCTGCCCCCGCTTACGCGACCCAAACACTTGTGTGACCCAGCTCACTCAGGAAGGCGCTGGATGCGGGAACCGCAGCCCCACGGACCGGGCCCGGTCGGCGGGGTGCGGCATCATCGGGGTGTGACGCGACGCCTGATGCTCCTCGACACCGCCTCCCTCTACTTCCGCGCCTACTTCGGAGTCCCGGACTCGGTGCGCGCACCGGACGGCACCCCCGTGAACGCCGTGCGCGGCCTGCTCGACTTCATCGCCCGCCTGGTGCAGGACCACCGGCCGGACGACCTCGTGGCCTGCATGGACGCCGACTGGCGCCCCCAGTGGCGGGTCGATCTGATCCCGACCTACAAGGCCCACCGGGTCGCCGTCGAGACCCCCGGGGGCGTCCCGGACGAGGAGGAGGTCCCCGACACCCTCTCCCCGCAGGTCCCGGTGATCGAGGCCGTGCTGGACGCGCTCGGCATCGCCCGGGTGGGCGTCGCCCCGTACGAGGCGGACGACGTGATCGGCACCCTGGCCGGGCGCGCCGACGGGCCGGTGGACATCGTGACCGGCGACCGCGACCTGTACCAGCTGGTCGACGACGCCCGCCGGGTGCGCGTGCTCTACCCGCTGAAGGGTGTGGGAACGCTCCAGGTGACGGACGAGGAGTGGCTGCGCGGGAAGTACGGCGTGGACGGCGCCGGATACGTCGACCTGGCCCTGCTGCGCGGCGACCCCAGCGACGGTCTGCCGGGGGTGCCCGGCATCGGCGAGAAGACGGCGGCGAAGCTGCTGGACGCCTTCGGCGACCTGGCCGGGATCATGGCCGCGGTGGACGACCCGGCGTCCCGGCTGACCCCGTCGCAGCGCAAGCGCCTGGACGGGGCCCGGGACTACGTGGCGGTGGCCCCGAAGGTCGTCCGTGTCGCCGGCGACGTACCGCTGCCCGCGTTCGACCCCGCGCTCCCCCGCGAACCGCGCGACCCGGCCGCGCTGGAGGCCCTCGCGGCGCGGTGGGGCCTGGGGAACGCCCTCCAGCGCCTGCTCCTGACACTGCGGGCGTGAAGATGCTAGCTTAGGTAAGCCTAAGTACGCAGATCGGCAGATGTGCCCAGAACAGGGAGAACCTCGTGGCAGAGCGGCCGCAACGCCGGACACCCAAGGCGCAGGGGGCGCAGGTCCTGCGCACCGAGCAGATCACGCCGCACATGGTGCGCGTGGTCCTCGGTGGCGACGGCCTGGACGGCTTCGCCCTGGAGGGATACACCGACCACTACGTCAAGCTGTGCTTCGCCCCCGAGGGCGCCGACTACAGCCAGCCCTTCGACATGGCGGCGATCCGCGAGGAGTACCCGCGCGAGCTCTGGCCCACCACCCGCACGTACACGGTGCGTTCCTGGGACCCGGGCGCGCGTGAGCTCGCGATCGACTTCGTGGTGCACGGCGACGAGGGCCTGGCCGGGCCGTGGGCCGCGCGGGCGCGGCCGGGCGACCAGGTGACCTTCCTGGGCCCGGGCGGCGGTTACGTGCCGGAGTCCTCGGCCGGCTGGCACCTGCTGGTGGGCGACGAGAGCGCGCTGCCGGCCATCGCCGCGTCGCTGGAGCACATGCCGCAGGGCGCCCTGGTGCACGCGTTCGTGGAGGTGCCGGACGCCTCGGAGGAGCAGAAGCTCGTGGCACCGGACGGCGTCTCGGTGACCTGGCTGCACCGCGGCGACCGCCCGGTCGGCGAGGCCCTCGTCGCGGCGGTCACCGGACTGGAGTTCCCCGAGGGCGAGGTCCAGGCCTTCGTCCACGGCGAGGCCGGCTTCGTGAAGGAGATCCGGCGCCACCTGCGGCTGGAGCGCGGCATCCCGCTCCGGCAGCTGTCGATCTCGGGCTACTGGCGCCTCGGCCAGAACGACGACGCGTGGCGCGCGGTCAAGCGCGAGTGGAACGAGCAGGTGGAGCGCGAGCAGGAGAGCGCCGCGTAGGGCCTGCCGTCCGGACCGGCCGGGGCCGCGTGCTCCCGGCCGGACGGAAGGCGCCGGCTTCGACGGGACCCGGTCACCCCCTGGGGTGGCCGGGTCCCGCGCTGTCCGCACCGGCGTCCGGGCGGACGCGTTTCGCGTCGGCGGGGCCCGCGTACAAGAATGCGGGCCGGCCGGCGAATCCCTAGGGTGTTCGACCAATCCACCGGACCACCGGCTCCGAATCAGTCAGGAAACCGATGCGTGCTCCGGGAGGATCATCCGCGTGAGAGAAGCCGTACACATCAGTGGGGTCCCCTCGCCGGGCCCCGGCCTTCAGGAGTTGCTCGTCCAGGTCGCCCGTGGTGACCAGGACGCCTTCACCCAGGTGTACGACCAGGTCAGCGGGCCGGTCCTCGGCCTGGTTCGCAGCGTGCTCCGCGACCCGGCACAGTCCGAGGAGGTGGCCCAGGAGGTCCTGGTCGAGGTGTGGCGCACCGCCCCCCGCTACCAGCCGTCCCGCGGCAGCGCCATGAACTGGGTGCTGACGCTCGCCCACCACCGCGCGGTGGACCGGGTCCGGTCGGCCGAGGCGACGGCGGCACGGGAGCACAAGGCCGCGCTGCTCGACCGCACTCCTGACTTCGACGAGGTGTCGGAACAGGTCGAGAGCCGGCTGGAGCGGGAACAGGTCCGGCGCTGTCTGCGGACCCTCTCCGAGATCCAGCGCGAGTCGGTGACGCTGGCGTACTACCGCGGACTGACGTATCGCGAGGTCGGCGAGCTGCTGTCCGTGCCGCTGGGAACCATCAAGACACGGCTGCGCGACGGGCTGATCCGGCTGCGCGACTGCCTGGGGGTGAGCACATGAGCACGGCCGAACTGCACACGCTGACCGGGGCCTACGCCCTGCACGCGCTGCCGGAGGACGAACGCCTCGCCTTCGAACGGCATCTGGGGGCGTGCGAGGCGTGTGCCCAGGAAGTACGGGAGCTGTCGGCCACGGCCGCCCGGCTCGGGCTCGCCGTCTCCGCCACCCCGCCGCCCGCGCTGCGGGCCCGGGTGCTGCGGGAGATCACGACGGTGCGGCAGGAGCCGCCGCCCCATGGCCGGAGCACACGGTCCGGGGCCTCCCCCGGACGGGCCGGCCGCTGGTCGACGTACGCGCTCGCCGCCTGCGTGGCCGCCGCCGCCGCGTTCGGCGGGGTCGCCGTGTGGCAGAACCAGGTCGCCCAGGACGCCCGGCAGGAGACCGACCGGGCCCAGCAGCACAACGAGCAGGTGGCGCGGGTGCTCACGGCCCGGGACGCCACGACCAGGGCCGCGGATCTCGGGGGCGGGGCCCGGGGCACGGTGGTGGTGTCGCAGAGCGTGAACCGGGCGGTGCTCCTCACGTCGGACATGGCGAGGCCGCCCGGCGGCAAGGTGTACCAGCTGTGGTTCGACGACGGGGGCACCATGCGCTCGGCCGGGCTGATGAACCCGTCCACGACGGACGACGCGGTCCTGCTGGACGGTCCCGTGGACCAGGCGTCGGGCATGGGCATCACCGTCGAGCCGGCGGGCGGGTCCGACCGGCCGACCTCGGACCCGGTGGCACTGGTGGCGTTCGGGAAGGCCTGAGCGCTGCGCACGGCGGTGCCCCCGGCCGGAACACCGGCCGGGGGCACCGCTGCGTCAGCGGCGGCGGGGCGTGCCCGGCGGCAGCGGGAGGAAGCCGCTGGTGCGGGCGGCGTACTCGGCGTAGCCGGGCCGTCCTGCCATGTGCCGCTCCAGCAGGGCCTTGCCGCTGCCCATGGTCAGCAGCAGGCTCATCACGACGGGCGAGACGACGGTGGCGGCCGCCACCACGGGGTCCGCGCAGACGACGAGGAAGAGCCCCCACCAGACGCAGAAGTCCCCGAAGTAGTTCGGGTGCCGGGTCCAGGACCACAGCCCCCGGTCCATGATCCGGCCCTTGTTGGCGGGGTCGCGCTTGAACCGGGCCAGCTGCGCGTCGCCCACCGCCTCGAAGGCGAGCCCCACGGCCCACACCGACGCACCGGCCCAGGCCCACCCGTCCGGCGGTCCCGGCAGGTAGAACCCGGCCTGCACCGGCAGGGAGATGAGCCAGACCAGCGCGCCCTGGAGGAGGTACACCTTCCGCAGGGCGTACAGGGCGGGGTGGCCCGGTGCCTTGGCCAGCATGGCCTCGTAGCGCGGATCCTCCCCGTGGCCACGGCCCCGCCGGCCGATGTGCACGGCCAGCCGCACACCCCAGACCACGGTGAGCACGCTCACCAGGACCCGGCGCGCGGGATCGCCCTCGCCCGCCGACATGGCGTACGAGACGAGGGCCACGGCCGCGAAGCCGAGGCCCCACGCCACGTCCACGATCCGGTGCAGGCCCCGGCGCAGTGCCGTCAGGAAGGTCACGAGCATGACGGCGAGGGCGGCGCCCGCCGCCGCCGCCAGGTTCGTGGCGAACGCCGCCCAGGCGAAACCGTTCACCGTCCGGCCCCGGGGCGGGGCCCCGCGACGGCCGGTTCGCCCGGTGCCACGCCGCCCGGCACGGCAGCCGTGCCGAGCCCCTCGTACCAGCCGTGGCGGGTGGCGGGCAGGCCGGCCGAGCCCTCCGCGTCGGGCCGCACCGAGAGGATCTGGTCGACGCCCATGCGCCGCTCCTCGAACGCGAGGGCGCCGCCCACCAGGTAGAGGCGCCACACCCGGGCCGTCTCCTCACCCACCAGACCCACGAAGTCGGGCCAGCGCTCCTCCAGGGTGCGGTGCCACGCCTCGACGGTCAGGACGTAGTGCTCGCGCATCGACTCGACGTCACGCACCTCGAATCCCGCGCCCTCCAGCAGACCGACGGTCTCGCCGACCGGGCGCATGTGCATGTCGGGCGCGATGTACGACTCGATGAACGCACCGCCGCCCGGGGCGGTCGTGCCCCGGGACATCTGCTGGACCAGGGCGCGCCCCCGTGGGCGGAGCACCGAGTGGAGCAGCGCGGTGAAGGCCGGGTACTCGGCGTCGCCGACGTGCTCCCCCATCTCGATGGTGGACACGGCGTCGTACCCGCCCCGGAAACCGGGCAGGGCGGCGACGTCGCGGTAGTCGCAGCGGTGCACCTCGACGAGGTCCTCCAGGCCGCGCGCCGTGACCTCGCCGCGTACGTAGGAGGCCTGCTCGGCGGCGAGGGTGACGGCGGTGACGCGGACCCCGTGCCGGGCCGCGGCGTGCAGGGTCAGGGACCCCCAGCCGCAGCCGATGTCCAGCAGGCGGGCTCCCGGGGTCAGTCCGAGCTTGCGGCAGACCAGCTCCAGCTTGTCGCGCTGGGCGTCGGCCGGTCCGTAGCCGGGGCCGGCGCCGGTCCAGTAGCCGCACGAGTAGGCCATGGTCTCGTCGAGCAGCAGGGAGTAGAAGGCGTTGGACAGGTCGTAGTGGTGGCTGATGGCCGCCCGGTCGCGGGCCTTGCTGTGGAGTGCGCCGCTGAGTCCGGCGCGGGCGGCGGGAACCGGGGGCCGCGGGCCGACCGCACCCAGCCGCAGTGCGGTACCGGCCGCCCGGAGGCGGTCGCCGAGGCCGGGGCGGGGCAGCTCCAGTCCGTTCTCCCGCGACGCGCGGCGCATGGCGCGCAGCCCCTCCGCCAGGTTCTCCGCGATGTCGATGTCACCGGTGATGTAGGCCTCGGCGAGGCCGAGTTCGCCCGGCTGCCACAGCAGCCGGCGCAACGCCCGCCGGGAGCGGACGTGCACGGTGGGAGCGTCCTCGGGGCCGGTCTCGCTGCCGTCCCACATCCTGATCCTGACCGGCGGCGGACCGCCGAGGAACGTCTCGATGACCGGCGCGATCCGCTGGGCCGCTCCGGTTCCCTGGGTGTCGGTAAAGGTGTTCACGCGCTGTCCTCACGGGTCAGGAGAATCTGCTGCACATCGAGATAACCGGACCGGAATCCGGCCTCGGAGTAGGCGAGGTAGAAGGTCCACATACGGCGGAAGGTCGCGTCGAAGCCGAGCGCGTCGACCTCGGCGGCCCGCTCCTCGAAGCGGTCCCGCCACAGCCGCAGCGTCTCGGCGTAGTGCGTGCCGAAGGTGGCGCGTTCCCTCGTGCGCAGGCCGGTGTGGGCCGTGGTGACCCGCTCGACGGCCTCGGTGGAGGGAAGCAGTCCGCCGGGGAAGATGTACTTCTGGATCCAGGTGTACGTGCTGCGGCTGGCCAGCATCCGGTCGTCGGGCATCGTGATGGCCTGGAGCGCGATCCGGCCGCCGGGCGCCAGGCAGCGCTCCAGCGTCCGGAAGTACACCGGCCAGAACTCCGCGCCGACGGCCTCGATCATCTCGACGCTGACGATCGCGTCGTACTCCCCGGTGACGTCCCGGTAGTCGCAGAGCCGCACGTCGACCCGGTCCTCGTGGCCGGCCTCCCGGATCCGGCCCCTGGCCAGCTCGCGCTGTTCCCGGGAGAGGGTGAGGGTGGTGACCCGGGCGCCCCGCGCGGCGGCTCGGAGGGCGAGTTCGCCCCAGCCGGTGCCGATCTCCAGCAGCTCGGTGCCGGGACCGACCCCGGCCAGGTCGAGCAGCAGGTCGATCTTGCGGTGCTGGGCGGCGGGCAGCAGGTCCTGCTCGGCCGGGAAGCCCCGGAAGACGGCGGAGGAGTACGTCATCGTGTCGTCGAGGAAGAGGGCGAAGAGGTCGTTCGAGAGGTCGTAGTGGTGGCTGATGTTGTCGCGGGCGCCCTCGGGCGTGTTGGTCTGCGCGTCGGGCTGCCGCAGCGCCCACGCCTTCCGCAGCCGCTGCAACGGTGCGGGCACGAGGCCGGCGGCGTTCCCGGCGAGGACGGTCAGGACGCCGACGAGATCGGGCGAGTCCCATTCGCCGGCCATGTACGACTCGCCGAAGCCGATGAGCCCGCTCGCGCCGATCCGCCGGAAGAACGCGTCCGGCCTGCGGATCTCCATGAGCGGTCCGCCCAGTCCGATGCTGTCGCGGCCGGCGGTCCGGACCCGCAGCGGCAGCCTGGAGAGCGCGCGTCGCACGAGCCGTTCGGCCACCGCGGTCCGGACGGCGGAGGCCCGTGGCTGCGCGGCGACGTCGGGCCACCGCTCCGGGTCCACTCCCGCGAGGGGGGTGGTGACGGCGCGTGCCTGGGCGGGAATGGTGCCGCCGCGGGCGGGGGCCACGGGCGGGATGTCGGAAGCGGGAGAGGTGGGCACCTTCACTGCATGCCTTCCTGGGTGTGATGACGGGGACGGGACTGCACGGGGAGCCGGCGCAGGAACAGCCGGATGCCGTGCAGCCGGATGGCGGCGGACACCACCGCGGTGGAGAAGGGGTGGCGGAGGAACAGCCGGAGCAGCTGGGCGGGCGTACCGGGGCGACGGGCGCCGCGCACGGTCGCAGTGAACGGGCGCGCGTCCTCGCGTTCCAGGTGGACCGTCAGGCTCAGCCGCCGGTCCGGCTCGGGCAGCCGCATGCGGTAGTCGCCGTCCACCGGGAAGAACGGCGACACGTAGAAGTCCTTGCCGGTGACCGCCCGGCCCCGGGCGTCCGGGCGCAGCAGGTAGCAGTGCCGCTCCCCGTAGGTGTTGTGCACCTCGGCGACGACGCACAGCGGGCTGCCGTCGGAGCGGTGGCACCAGTACACGGTCAGCGGGTTGAAGACGTGGCCCAGGACGCGGGCCTGGGTGAGCATCGTGACGGTGCCGTCGGCGAGGTCCACCCCCCGCGTGCTCAGGAAGCGTTCGAGCCCGGCCCGCACGGTGGGCGCCGTACCGCCGAAGTGGTCACGGGCGTCGAATCCGGCCAGCGGGCGCAGGAGGGCCGGCAGGCGCGGCGGGCGGTCCGGGTCGATGAACCACAGGTAGGTGCGGTGCCGCAGGGCGTACCTGCGGGGCGCGGTGCGTACATGGGTGATGGTGCACGGGTAGAGGGCGCTGGTCACCACGTCACCCCCAGCGCGGCGGCCGCCTCGACCCCCGAACGGCAGCCGTCCTCGTGGAACCCCCAGCCGTGGTAGGCCCCCGCGTAGGCGGTGACCGGCCCCGAGAGCGCGGGCAGCCGGGACTGGGCGGCGACGGACTCCGTGGTGAACACGGGGTGCTCGTAGACCATGCGGGCCCGTACGAGGTCCGGGTCGACCCGGTCGGCGCCGTTCAGCGTGACGACGAACCGCTCGGGCGCGTCCAGGCGCTGGAGGCGGTTCATGTCGTAGCTGACGGTGACCCGGTCGGCGTCGGCGGCGCAGGACGGCATCAGGTAGTTCCAGGAGGCGGCGGCCCCCCGGCTGCGCGGCAGCAGCGTGGTGTCGGTGTGCAGCAGGGTGGGGTTGTGCGAGTAGCGGAACGCGCCCAGGGTCCGCCGCTCCTCCTCGGTGGGGTCGGCGAGCAGCCTGAGGGCCTGGTCGGGGTGGGTGGCGAGGACCACGGCGTCGTACTCCCGCGCGGCGCCGTCCCCGGTGACGATCTCGACGCCGTCGCCGTGCCGGCGCACCGCCGTGACGGGGGCCGCGGTCCGTACGGAGTGCACCCGCTCGGTGATGCGGTCGACGTACGCGCGCGATCCGCCGGTGACGGTCCGCCAGACCGGCGAGTCGCCGATCGAGAGCATCCCGTGGTGTTCCAGGAAGCGGAAGAGGTAGCGGGCCGGGTAGCGCATCGCGGTGACCGGGTCGCAGGACCAGACCGCGGAGACCATGGGGGTCAGGAAGTGCGCGCGGAAGTACGGGGAGAACCGCCCGCGCGCCGCGAACTCGCCCAGGGTCATGACGCCGGTGCCCTCGGGCATGGCGAGCAGCGCCCTGGCCGCCCGGTGGAATCGCGGCACCTCGGTCAGCATCCGCAGGTAGGGGCCCCGGAGCAGGGACCGGGGCCGGGCGAACAGCCCGGCGGCGCCCCGGGCGCCCGCGTACTCGAGTCCGCACCCCTCGCAGCGCACGGACATGCTCATCTCCGACTCCTGCGTGGCCACGCCCAGTTCGCCGAAGAGCCGGAGGAGGTGGGGGTAGGTCCGCCGGTTGTGGACGATGAACCCCGAGTCGACGCGGTGCGACCTGCCGTCCGACGAGGTCAGTTCATGGGTGTGGGCGTGTCCGCCGACGCGCTCGTCCGCCTCGATGAGCGTCACGTCGTGCGCCTTCCCCAGGACGTACGCGGCGGTGAGTCCCGCCACCCCGCTGCCCACTACGGCTGTGCGCCGCCGCTCCCGTGCCATTCGGGTTCCCTCCGGTGCTGCGTGTCTGGCCGGGGCCGTTCCCCAGTGCCCCTCAGAGGTCATTCGAGACAGCGGGCGCCACGGATTGGCCGATGATCGGACTTCCTCCGATCGGGTGAACGACCAATCCGCCGGGCGATCCGCACCGAACCCCTGCTGTGAGAACAGACCGACACGTTTCGCAGCCGCCGGGGGCCTCCGGGTCCCGGCGATCCCGCTGGGCGCGCGCCGCGTTCGCCGCGCTCAGCGGTCTGATCGCCGGGTTCACCGCCCTGTGCGTCGCCGAACTGGTCGCCGCCGCCGTCCGCCCCGAGGCGGGTCCGGTCGCGGCCGTGGGCGGGGCGGTCATCGACCGCACTCCCCCGGCCGTGAAGGACTTCGCCGTACGGAACTTCGGCACCGACGACAAGCTGGTGCTGCAGCTCGGGATCCTCTTCCTCCTGGCGGTCTTCGCCATGGCGGTGGGGGTGCTCGCGCTGCGGCACCGGTGGGGAGGCGCAGCGGCCGTACTGGTCTTCGGTGTGGTCGGGGCGGTGTCGGCGGCCGGGCGGCCGGAGGGCCGCGCGGCCGACGCACTGCCCTCGGCCGTGGGCGCGCTGGTGGCCGCGGGAGTGCTGTATCTCCTGGCCGGACGGCTGGCCCCGTCGACCGTCCCGCCTCCCGCGGCTGGGGAGACGGGCGACGACGGGGCACAGGGCGCCTTCGACCGCCGCGGATTCGTCATCGCGGCGACCGCGGCGGCGGCGGCCTCGGCCGGCGCGGGGCTCCTGGGGCGACAGCTCCAGGCGTCCCAGCTGGCCGGGGTCTCGGCGTCGCGCGGTGACATCGTGCTCCCGGCGCCGGCGTCGGCCGCCCCCGCGGTCCCGGCCGGCGCGGATCTCGGGATCCGGGGCCTGGGCCCCTTCGTCACCCCGAACAAGGACTTCTACCGGGTGGACACCGCCCTGGTGGTCCCGCGTGTCGACGCCGACCGGTGGCGGCTGCGGATCCACGGCAAGGGGGTGGCGCGACCCGTCACCCTCAGCTTCCAGGACCTCCTGGGGCGGCGGCTGATCGAGCGGGACATCACGCTGACCTGTGTGTCCAACGAGGTGGGCGGCCCGTACGTGGGGAACGCCCGCTGGATCGGCGTGCCCCTGGCCGGCCTGCTGAGGGAGGCCGGTGTGAAGCCCCCGTCCAAGGGCGGGCCCGCGGACCAGATCGTGGCGAGGTCCGTGGACGGGATGACGATCGGCAGCCCCGTCGAGGAGGTCATGGACGGCCGCGACGCCCTGCTCGCGGTCGGGATGAACGGCGAACCGCTGCCGTTCGACCACGGCTTCCCCGTCCGGATGGTGGTCCCCGGCCTGTACGGCTACGTCTCGGCGTGCAAGTGGATCCAGGACATCGAGCTCACCACGTTCGACGCGTACGACGCCTACTGGGTCAAGCGGGACTGGTCCCGCGAGGCTCCGATCAAGACCGAGTCACGCATCGACACACCCCGCCCCTTCGCCTCCCCACGGGCGGGGAAGGTGCCGGTCGCCGGCGTCGCGTGGGCCCAGCACCGGGGCATCTCCCGGGTCGAGGTCCGGGTCGACGGAGGCGAGTGGCACACCGCGCGACTGGCCGCGGAGGCCGGCCGTGACACCTGGCGCCAGTGGGTCTGGGAGTGGCCGGCCACCTCCGGCAACCACACCCTCGAGGTCCGCGCGACGGACGGCACCGGCGCCACACAGACCGGCAAGCGGGTCGGCACCGTGCCCGACGGGGCGACCGGATGGCACTCGGTGGTGGTCGACGTGACCTGACCCCCGGCTCACCCTCAGCTTTCTTTCCTTCCTCTCATTCCGTTGATCAACGATTCGTCCAGGAGCTCACCATGAACACCCGTCACCTCCGCCGCCTCGCCGTCACCGCCTCCGCCGCCGTCATGCTGCCGCTGGCCCTGAGTGCCTGCTCCAGCGACTCCGGCACCTCCGACTCCGGTTCCGGTTCCGGTGCGGACAAGGCCGCGTCGAGCGCGCCGGCCAAGGAGACCATGCCGATGGACGGGCCGTTCGGCCCGGCCTGTGCCACCGTGCCGAAGGACGGCGCGGGCTCCTTCGACGGCATGGCGAAGGACCCGGTCGCCACGGCCGCGTCGAACAACCCGGCGCTGTCCACCCTGGTCACCGCCGTCAAGCAGGCCGGCCTCGTGGACACCCTGAACAGCGCCCAGAACATCACGGTGTTCGCCCCCACCAACGACGCCTTCGCCAAGATCCCGAAGGCCGACCTGGACAAGCTGCTCGCGAACAAGGCCGAGCTCACCAAGGTGCTCACCGCGCACGTGGTCGGCGAGAAGCTGACGCCGAAGCAGCTGGAGAAGGGTTCCTTCGAGACCCTCGCGAAGACCCCGCTGACGACGGCCGGGTCGGGCGAGTCCTACACGGTGAACGACTCCTCCAAGGTCGTCTGCGGCAACGTCCCCACCGCCAACGCGACCGTCTACATCGTCGACACCGTCCTGATGCCGGCGAGCTGATCCGACATCCCGTCCGTACGCGGACGGGGACGGGCCCGAGCCCCGCGGTCCACGCCCTCCGATTCCCCTTCCGGAGCGGCGCGGACCGCGGGGCTCGTGCCGTCGGCGCCCGCCTCGACGGATCCGCAGGAATTGACCACCAGAAAAACTACACATAAGGGACATGTAAGAGCACACTTGTGTCGAGAGCTGATGACCGCATCGTCTGACGCGGTCGCTCCAGCAAGTGCGAAGGAGAACATCCTCATGAGTAACATCTCGCACACCGGAAGGGACGTTTCCGGTCATACCGCAAGGGACATCTCCGGACACCCCGACGCCGAGGAAATGCGAGCGCGCCACGACCGCGTGATGAGCGGTCGCCGCACCACGGCCCTGGCGGACGCCCCGGTGTTCCTGGTCGGCCTGTACTGCGCCGTCTCGCCGTGGGTGCTCCACTTCACGGCGAACCAGCCCTCCCTGGTGACGCACAACCTCGTCATCGGCATCGCGATAGCCGTGCTGGCGCTCTGCTTCACGGCCATGCCGGAGCGGATGACCGGGATGAGCATGGCCATCGTCGCGCTGGGCGCCTGGCTCATCGCGTCGACCTGGGTCGTCGGTACGAGCCCCGATATGGGCGTCATCCTCAACCAGGTCATCGTCGGTGGTCTGGCGATCGTGCTGGGGGCGGCGTGCGCGGGACTTTCGATGAGGAACAGGAAGAGGGTCAGGACCTGACGCAGGACCGCACCGAAGTGGCCACAGGCACGCCCGCCCGTGGCCACTTCTCCGCCCGCTGCCGGAAGGCTCGGGCGCCGCACTGCCCAACGGAAAGCGTCAGGCCCGTCCGCACCGCCCAACGGAAAGCTTCAGGCCCCCGCCCGTACGGGCACCCCCGGAAGAGCTCGGGGCCTCCGCGCCGCAGCACTCCCCCGGACGACTCCGGCCGGACCGCCGAGCACGCCCACCTCGAACCGGGCCCGGACCGCCGAGCACCCCCACCCCGCGACGGCCCCGCACCCCGCGAGCCCGCCCGCCACACGCCGTACGTTCACCCCACGGAGCTGTACGCCACCACTCCCCGCAGCACCGCGTCGACGGCCTTGTGCGCGTTCTTCGCGACGGAGCTCCCGTCCCGGGGCGCGGCGGCCGCGATCTGGCCCAGCACGTCGATGACCTGCTTGCACCAGCGCACGAAGTCACCGGCCGGCATCTCCGCCTCGCGCAGGACCTCGTCCAGCGTCCGCCCGGAGGCCCACATGTAGACGGCCCAGGCGAAGCCGAGATCGGGTTCGCGCTGGCCGACCCCCTCCGTCTGGCTGATCTTGAAGTCCTCCTCCAGGGCGTCGAGGCGGCCCCAGATGCGGACCATCTCACCCATCGCGGTCTTCGCCGGTCCGGAGGGCAGCTTGGGTGCGACCGCGTCGTCCGCCTGGCGCGCCTCGTAGACCAGCGCGGAGACGCACGCGGCCAGTTCGGCGGGGTTGAGCCCCTCCCAGACACCGTCGCGCAGGCATTCGCTGGCGAGCAGGTCGAGCTCTCCGTAGAGCCGCGCCAGCCGCCGGCCGTTGTCGGTGACCTCGTTGCCCCGCAGGTAGTCGAGCTCCGTCAGGAGCGCGACGATGCGGTCGAAGGTCCGGGCGATGGTGTTCGTCCGGCCCTCGATGCGGTTCTCCAGCTGCCGCGTGTCACGCTGCAACCGGTGGTAGCGCTCCGCCCAGCGCGCGTGGTCCTCGCGCTCGTCGCACCCGTGGCAGGGGTGGGCGCGCAGCTCGGTGCGCAGCCGGGCGATCTCCCGGTCGTCGGCCGCGGCGGCCCGCTGCTTGCGGTGGCGCCCCGGGTCGATGTGCCCCGCCTTGCTCCGCAGCGCGGAGGCCAGGTCACGCCGGGACTGCGGTGAGCGCGGGTTGAACGACTTGGGTACCCGCATCCGCTCCAACGCCTCGACCGGCACCGGGAAGTCGATGTGGGCGAGCCGCTTGACCTGCCGCTCGGCGGTCAGCACCAGGGGGCGCGGTCCGTCGTGGTACTCCATCCCCCGGTGGCCGTTGGTCCGCCCGGCGGGCAGCCCCGGATCGAGCACCAGCGCGAGCCCGGCGAACTTGCCGGTCGGCACGTGGATGACGTCACCGGGCTTCAGCTTCTCCAGCGACGAGGCCGCCGCCGCGCGGCGCTGGGCCGCCCCCTGCTTGGCGAGTTCCGTCTCGCGGTCCTTGAGGTCGCGGCGCAGCCGCGCGTACTCCTCGAAGTCCCCGAGGTGGCAGGTCATGCCCTCCTTGTAGCCCGCGAGGCCCTCCTCGTTGCGCTGGACCTGCCGGGAGATACCGACGACCGACCGGTCCGCCTGGAACTGCGCGAAGGAGGTCTCGAGCAGCTCGCGCGAGCGGTGCCGCCCGAACTGCTGCACGAGGTTGACGGCCATGTTGTACGAGGGCCGGAAGCTGGAGCGCAGCGGGTAGGTGCGCGTGCCCGCGAGTCCGGCGAGGGCCCCGGGGTCCATGCCCCGCTGCCACAGGACGACCGCGTGCCCCTCGACGTCGATGCCCCGGCGCCCGGCCCGCCCGGTGAGCTGGGTGTACTCGCCGGGCGTGATGTCGGCGTGCTGCTCGCCGTTCCACTTGACGAGCTTCTCCAGCACCACCGAGCGCGCGGGCATGTTGATGCCGAGTGCCAGTGTCTCGGTGGCGAAGACCGCCTTGACCAGGCCGCGGACGAAGAGTTCCTCCACGACCTCCTTGAAGGTCGGCAGCATCCCGGCGTGGTGCGCGGCGATGCCCCGCTCCAGGCCCTCGATCCACTCGTAGTACCCGAGGACGTGCAGGTCCTCGGGGGGAATGGACGCCGTCCGCTCCTCGACGATCTCCCGCACCAGCCGGCGCTTGTCCTCGTCGTTCAGCCGCAGCCCGGCCTGGAGGCACTGCTGGACGGCGGCCTGGCAGCCGGCCCGGCTGAAGATGAACGTGATGGCGGGCAGGAGGCCCTCGGCGTCCAGCCGGTCGATGACCTCGGGCCTGGACGGGGTCCAGATCCGGCTGCGCTGGCGCCGCTCGCGCTCCCGGTCCGCCTCGCGCACCATCTTCCCGCGCCGCCGCTCGCGCGGGTTGTAGCCGCGCTGGTTCTCCATCCGGGCGAGCCGGACGAGATCCGGGCTGACCTCGCGCCGGCCGGTGCCCCGGCCGCCGTGGTCGGACTCCTCCTCGAAGAGGTCGTACATCCGGCGTCCGGCCATCACGTGCTGCCACAGCGGCACGGGCCGGTGCTCGGAGACGATCACCTGGGTGTCGCCCCGGACGGTGTCCAGCCAGTCGCCGAACTCCTCGGCGTTCGACACCGTCGCCGACAGGGACACCAGGGTCACCGACTCCGGCAGGTGGATGATCACTTCCTCCCAGACGGCGCCCCGGAAGCGGTCCGAGAGGTAGTGCACCTCGTCCATGACCACGTACCCGAGACCCGTGAGGGCCTGGGAGCCCGCGTACAGCATGTTGCGCAGGACCTCGGTCGTCATCACGACGACGGGCGCGTCCGCGTTGACGCTGTTGTCACCCGTCAGCAGGCCGACCTTGTCCGCGCCGTAGCGCCGGACGAGATCGGTGAACTTCTGGTTGGACAGCGCCTTGATGGGGGTGGTGTAGAAGCACTTGCGGCCCTGGAGCAGAGCCAGGTGAACGGCGAATTCACCGACGATCGTCTTGCCCGACCCGGTGGGCGCCGCGACCAGCACGCCCTTGCCGGCCTCCAGGGCCTGGCAGGCCTCGATCTGGAACGGGTCCAGTCCGAATTCGTACATCTCGCGGAAGGGCCCGAGGGCTGTGGCCTGCTCGGCCGCCCGGACCCGGGACGCCTGGTATCGCTCAGCTGGTGAGAGGTCCTCTGTCATCTTGGTACGAGCCTACCCGCCAGGTACGACAGTCAGCCCGATCTTTGTTTCAGGGTGCGAGGACCCGGACCGCCCCGGGTACGCAGGTGGCGCTGAGCGGCAGCGCGCCCAGCGGCTCGCCGTCCGCGTACGCCGTGACACCCGCCGCGGCCAGCTCTATCGAGGACACCCGGTGGACGGTGACCTTCGGGTGCGTGAGGTGCGTGCCCCGGTACACCTTGGGGAAGACCCTGAGCAGGGTGGCCCGGCTGCAGTCACCGACCACGGTCACGTCGAAGAGCCCGTCGTCCATGACGGCGTCGGCGCAGATCCGCATCCCGCCGCCGTACGTCGTCCCGTTGCCCACCGCGATGAGCGTCGCCTCGATCTCGGTCACCGGGCCGCCGTCCAGCCGGACGCGGTACGGGATCGGCCGGAAGGCGGCCAGCTCCGCGAGGATCGCCAGGTCGTACTTGAAGCGCCCGCCGGGCAGGCGCATCCGGTTCCCGCGGTCGTTGACCCGCGAGTCGAAGCCGGAGGCCAGCACCGAGCCGAACCAGCGCTCCCCGACCCGGCCCAGGTCGACCGGGCGGGCCGTGCCGGCCTTGAGCGCCTCGGCCGCCAGCCGTCCGGCGGCGGCCGGGTCGCGGACCGGCAGCCCGAGGGCGCGGGCGAAGTCGTTGCCGGTGCCCACGGCCACGGCACCCAGCGGCGTCGAGGTGCCCGCGACGGCCTGGAGGGCGAGGGACATCATGCCGTCCCCGCCCACCGCCACGAGCGCACCGGTCCCGCCCGCCACCGCCTCGCGGGCCCGCCGCAGGGCGTCGTCGGCGTCCTCGCCGAGAACGGTCCGCACGGAGAAGCCGGCCTCACGCAGAGCGGAGGCGGCCGGCTGCGCGGCACGCGCGCCCCGGCCGCCTCCGGCGGTGGGATTGACGAAGAGGGTGATCTCGCTGGTCACCCGCGGGACCTTACAACGTCAGGTGATGTCGTCGTAACCGTTGAGCCGCCGCGGTCCCCCGTCGTCCGCCTCACCGCTCGCCTGCTCGGGCAGGGCCGGCCGGGAGACCGGTTCGACGGCGGCGACCCGCTCGGGGGTCAGGTCCAGCTTCGACGCCTCGTCGTCGTCGAGGTCGGCGTCGGGGTTCGCCCGCCGCCTGCGCTTGTCGTTGAGGAGCGAGATGCCGACCGCGATGAAGTAGAGCACCGCGAGCGGACCCGCGAGCAGCAGCATCGAGATGGGCTCGCCGCCGGGGGTCGCGATGGCGGCGAAGGCGGTCAGACCCACGATCATGCCGCGCCACCAGCGCAGCATGCGGGCGCCGGAGAGGACCCCGGTCATGTTGAGGAGGATGAGCAGCAGAGGCAGCTCGAAGGCGAGCCCGAAGACGATCACCATGCGGGTGATCAGGTCCAGGAAGTCGTCCAGCGGCAGCAGGTTCTTCACGTTGTCGGGTGTGAACCCGAGCATGATCTCCGCGGTCTCCGGCAGGATCGTGTACGCCAGGTAGGCGCCGGCGACGAACAGCGGCACCCCGGCCGCGACGAAGGCGACCGAGTAGCGCTTCTCCTGCTTGTGGAGACCGGGGGCGACGAAGCCCCACAGCTGGTACAGCCACACCGGGGTGGCCACCAGCACGCCGGCCATCAGGGACACCTTCAGCGCGATGGTGAACGGCGACAGCAGGCCGTTGGTGGTCATCTCCGCGCAGGGGCGGCCGTTGACCATGGTCACGGCGCCGTTCCTGCAGCCGACCGAATCCAGGATCGGCTTCATCAGGAACTCGAAGATCTCCTTCTGGAAGAACGCCGCCACGATCACGGCGACGATGATCGCCAGGACCGACTTCAGCAGCCGGTTGCGCAGCTCACGCAGGTGATCGAGGAGGGGCATCCGCCCCTCGTCGTCCTTCTCCTGCTTGCGGGCAGACTTGAGCAACCCACTTCCCTCGTCTCGTGCGGCAGTGTCCTGTGGTGCGGATCAGCTGTCAGCTCTGGGTGGTGGGCTTGGCCTCGCTGACCGGGCGGGAGCTGGTGACGTCTCCCGGGGCGGCCTGGATGGTGCGCGCGGTGGCCGCGGGCGGCGCCGTGTCCGCGACGGTCTCCGTGGTGGGCGCCGCGGGCTCCGCGTCGTCCTTCTTCATGGCCTTGGCCTCGCTCTTGAGGATGCGGGCCGACTTGCCGAGCGAACGCGCCATGTCGGGAAGCTTCTTGGCACCGAAGAGCAGCAGGACGACAGCGATGATCAGAACGATCTCGAGGGGCTTCAGATTGCCGATCATGTGCGACTTCCTTCTCACTGAGGCGTCTGGAGGGTGGGCTCGCTACCCGTTCGACCGGACAGCTGTCCGACCTTCGCGCTGGCAGCGATCGTAACCCGCAGGGGTAAACGCCAGGCAATGGCCGTGCGTACTCCTGTTCGCGACCCACACCTCCCTGCCTGGGCCGCTCCAGCAGCGTACCCCCCTGACCGGTGAATCTGGAGGCCGCGCCGTACTAACGCAGGGCTTCCCCGGTCTCGGCGAGGGTGGTGGCCGCTCTTTCGAGATCCTGTGCCGCTCGGTTGATCCGCTGCGTGGTCGCGGCGACCTGTCGGGCCAGCCGCCGGGCCTCGACGAAGACCTTGACGGCCAGCACACCGAGCACGGCCAGGCCGGCGAATCCCAGGGCGATGGCGAGCATGGGCCAGAACATGGGCGGATCCTCGACGTTTCTCGTTACCGCGACGGTTGACGTCACCGCAGGGCGGTGTGCAGGCGCAGCGTCCGCACCCCGCCCCCGCTGAGGAGCTCGACGATGCGCTCCCCGGCCGGCTTGCGGACCGCGGAACCGCACGCGGGGCAGGTGAAGGTGTAGAAGGTCGTACGGCGGCTGGCCCCTATCGCCAGCCGCAGCGCCCCCGCCGCGAGCTCGAACCGCTCACGGCAGTCCGGGCAGGCGGCACGGAAGCGCACCGTGTCGGGCACCGGGACCGTGACCGGTCCGGTGTGTGTGCTCGGTACCGCCCTCATGGGGCCTCCGCCTCCTCGGTGCACCGTCGCCGCCGCTCAGAGCGCGCCGTCGTAGGCCGCCAGCGCCTCACGCGCCGCCGCCCGCGCGCTCTCGGCGAGGTCCGGCGGCGAGGTGATGCGCCCCTCGCCGCCCAGCCGCAGGGCGAGCCTGCGCAGGGAGGCGGGGTCGGGGGTGCGCAGCGTGATCCGCAGGCCCCCGTCGGGCAGTTCCTCCGCGCTGTCGTGCGGGTAGTACTCGGCGACCCAGCGGCCGCCGGGGCCGACCTCGATCACGACCTCGGGATCCTCGGCCGCGGGCTGCACCAGCCCCTCGGAGAGGTCACGGAGCTCCAGCTCCGGCGGGGCGGACGGGGCGTCGAGGAGCCTGATCTCGGCGACCCGGTCGAGACGGAACGTGCGCCGGGCCTCCGTGAGCCGGCACCAGCCCTCCATGTAGGTGCGGCCGACGGCGAACAGCCTGATCGGGTCCACCTCCCGCTCGGTCAGCTCGTCACGGGCCGGCGAGTAGTAGCGCAGCCAGAGGCGGCGCCGCTCGGAGATGGCCCGGTCCACGTCGGCGAAGACGCCGCCCTCGGACTCGAAGGTCACCGAGAGCCGGGAGCTGGCCGCCCCCACCTCACCGGCCGCCGTCTCCAGCTTCGCGGTCGCCCGCACCAGCGCCTGCCGGTCGCTCTCGCGCAGGCCGGGGAGCGTGGCGACGGCACGGGCCGCGACGAGCAGGGCCGTCGCCTCGTCGGCGGCGAGCCGCAGCGGCTCGGCGACGTCGTCCGGGTTGTGCCACCAGATCCGGTCGCCGTCGGTGTCGATGTCCAGCAGGTCCCCGCCGCGGAAACTCGTCCCGCACATGGGGAGCACGTCGAGGTCGGAGATCAGCTCGTCCTCGGTGATCCCGAAGGCCCGCGCCACGTCCTGGACGTGCGCGCCGGGGCGCTCACGCAGATACGTGACGAGGGAGAGCATCCGCCGGGTCTGGTCGATCGCGTTCGTGGCCACGAGTACGGGTCCCCCTCAGTCCTTGGCCACGGCGCGCAGCCGGTCCATCACGTCGGCCCGCAGATCGGCGGGTTCGCCGACGATCACGTCGGGCCCGAACTCCACGAGCCAGGCGTCCAGTCCGTGACCGTACGGGATCTCCAGCTCGTCCCAGCCGTCACCGAGCTCCCGTACCGATATCGCCCGGGAACGCAGCGGATAGCCGGAGCCCGTGCGCAGCCTGATCCGGGCGGTCCTGGTGGCGGTCTCGCCCGCCCAGCTCTCCACCGTCTCACGGACGGTGACGGCGTCGGGGACGCGGGTCGTGAAGGCCCCGGCGCGGGAGCGGACCCGGCCGGAGATCCGGGAGAGCCGGAAGACCCGCTCGGCACCCCGGTCGCGGTCCCAGCCGGCCAGGTACCAGTGGCCCCGCCAGCACTCCAGCGTCCACGGCTCGACCTGGCGCTGCTCGGGACGGGCCGCGTTGCCCTTGCGGTAGTCGAACGTCACCGGGCGCCGGTCGCGGCAGGCCAGCATCAGCGGCTCGAAGGCCGCCTCGTGGACGGGGATACGGGGTTCGAGGGCGCTGTGCACCTCGTAGTCGTCCTCGGCCTCCGGCATTCCGGCGGCCCGCAGCTTCTGGAGGGCCCCGCTGGCGGCGCCGGCGAGCCGGGCCTGCTGCCAGACCTTGGCGGCGAGCCCGAGGGCCGCGGCCTCCTCGGCGTCCAGGGTGATGGGAGGCAGCCGGTTGCTGTCACGGCGCGCGAGGTACCCGGTGTCGCCGTCCAGGTTCTCCACGGTCTCGATGATCAGGCCGAGTTCGCGCAGATCGTCCTTGTCGCGCTCGAACATCCGGTTGAAGGACTCGTCGGAGCCCGCCTCGAGGTAGGCCTCGATGGAACCGCGGAGCTCACGCTTGCTGAGCGGACGCCGGGTACCCAGCAGACACAGTGCCAGGTTCATCAGCCGTTCGGCCTTGGCAATCGCCATCGACGCCCTTTCTCGACGTGCTCTCCGACCGTCGACCGTACCGCCCCGGGGTGTCCGGACCAAAGCCGAGGGCCCGTGCCTTGCGGCACGGGCCCCGGCTGCTGCGACCGTACGGATCAGACGCCCACGAGGTCGCAGACGAAGATCAGCGTCTCGCCCGGGGCGATCGTGCCGCCGCCCGCGCCGCGGTCGCCGTAGGCGAGGTGCGCGGGGATGGTCAGCTGACGACGGCCGCCGACCTTCATGCCCTGGACACCCTTGTCCCAGCCGGCGATGACCTGGCCGGCACCGAGCTGGAAACGCAGCGGCGTGCCGCGGTTCCACGAGGCGTCGAACTCCTCGCCGGTGGAGAAGGCCACACCGACGTAGTGCACGGAGACGGTCTGACCCTCCTGGGCCACCGGTCCGTCGCCCTCCCAGATCTCCTTGATCTCGAGGTCGGCCGGCGGCTCGCCACCCGGGAAATCGATCTCGGGCTTGTCGATGCTCACTGAACTGCTCCTCCTGCTGATGAACTGGGCAACCGGGACAGTCTTACATCTTCGCCAGGAGGTCCACCGCGAAGACGAGGGTGGACTTGGCGGGGATGGTCTGCTGCGCCTTGTCGCCGAAGCCCTGGTCCGGCGGGATGACGAGCAGCACACGGCTGCCGATCTTCTTGCCGACCAGGCCGTTCTTGAGGCCCTTCAGGGTGACCTGGCCCAGCGGGAAGGTCTGGGTCTTGCCCGCCTGGTAGGTGCTGTCGAAGGGCTTGCTGTCCTTCCAGAGCAGACCCACGTAGTTCACGACGACGCTGTCGGTCTCCTTGATGACCTCGCCCTTGGACTCCAGGACGTAGTCGGAGACGAGCTTGGTCGGCGGGTCGCTCTTGGGAATCGTGACGGACGGCGCCTTGCCGTCGGTCTTGGTGCCCACCTTCGGCAGGTCGATGTTGTCCTGGGCGACCGGGGTGCCCTCCGCGGACGCCGGGACCTGCGTCGCCTGCACGATGTCGACGACGAAGACCAGGGTGGCGTTGGGCTTGATGTCGCCCTGGCCCTGCTCGCCGTAGCCGAGGCTCGGCGGGATGACCAGCTCGACACGGCTGCCGGCCTTCTGGCCCACGAGCCCCTTGTCCCAGCCCTGGATGACCATGCCGGCGCCGAGCGTCAGGTCGAAGGGCTGCTTGCGGTCGAAGCTGTTGTCGAACGGCTCGGTGGAGTCCCAGGCCTGGCCCAGGTAGTTGACCTGGATCGCGTCGCCGGTCTTGAGCTTCGCGCCGTCACCCTCACTGATGACGTCGGTCTTCAGCTCCTTGGGGGGATCGCCCTCACCCTTCGCCAGGGTGGGCTTCTCGCCGAACTTCGCGCCCGCGGTGATCGCGGGGACGCCCTTCTCGGTCGAGGCGGAGTCGGAGGCCTTGTCGTCGCCGCATGCCGCCGTGGAAAGCAGCAGAAGGGGGACGACGAGAAGGCCGGCAAGTCGGCGCACTGGTTCCTCAGATCTCAGACGGCACGTGGATGGTCCCCCGACACTCTAAGGGCTCACCCGCCGTCCCCGGCGGGTGCACGACGACACCCACGGGACCCCGCCGCCCCACCGGATCGCCCCGGTACGTCCGTTCGTCCACGCCCCTGCGGCCCCACGGCCACCGACGTCGCGCCGGGCCCCCGGACGGAGCGACGGGCCCCGCACGAGGTACGTACGAGGCCCGGTCACACACGGGAAGAACGCTCCCGTCACGGCTCACATGCCCGCGATCAGCTTCTCCACCCGGTCGTCGACGGAACGGAAAGGGTCCTTGCACAGCACGGTGCGCTGCGCCTGGTCGTTCAGCTTGAGGTGGACCCAGTCGACGGTGAAGTCCCGCCGCTGCTCCTGGGCCCGCCGGATGAAGTCGCCGCGCAGCCGCGCCCTGGTCGTCTGCGGGGGCACCGACTTGCCCTCGAAGATCTTCAGGTCGTTGCAGATGCGGGCGGCCTGGCCCTTGCGCTCCAGCAGGTAGTAGAGCCCGCGCCGCCGGTGGATGTCGTGGTAGGCGAGGTCTATCTGAGCGACCCTCGGGTTCGACATGGTCATGTTGTGCTTGGCCCGGTACCGCTCGATGAGCTTGTACTTCATGACCCAGTCGATCTCGGTGTCGATCCGGTCGAGGTCCTCGGCCTCGATGGCGTCGAGCGTGCGGCCCCACAGTTCGAGGACCTGGTCGACGGTGCCGGTGCGGATGCCGCGCCGTTCGACGAAGTCGACGGCCTTCTCGTAGTACTCGCGCTGGACCTCGATGGCCGACGCCTCGCGGCCGCTGGCCAGACGCACCTTGCGCTGTCCCGTGATGTCGTGGCTGACCTCGCGGATGGCCCGGATCGGGTTCTCCAGGGTCAGGTCGCGCATCACCGTGCCCGCTTCGATCATGCGCAGCACGAGGTCCGTGGCGCCGACCTTCAGGAGCATCGTCGTCTCGGACATGTTGGAGTCACCGACGATGACGTGGAGGCGGCGGTACCGCTCCGCGTCGGCGTGCGGCTCGTCCCGGGTGTTGATGATCGGGCGGGAGCGCGTCGTGGCCGAACTGACGCCCTCCCAGATGTGCTCGGCCCGCTGGCTCACGCAGTAGACGGCGCCGCGCGGGGTCTGCAGCACCTTGCCCGCACCGCAGATGAGCTGGCGGGTGACGAGGAACGGAATGAGGATGTCCGCGAGCCGGGAGAATTCCCCGTGCCGGGCCACGAGGTAGTTCTCGTGACATCCGTAGGAGTTTCCGGCCGAATCGGTGTTGTTCTTGAAGAGATAGACGTCGCCCGCGATTCCCTCCTCGTGCAGGCGGCGTTCTGCGTCGACGAGCAGGCCTTCGAGAATGCGCTCGCCCGCCTTGTCGTGCGTGACCAGTTCGGTCACGTTGTCGCATTCGGGGGTCGCGTATTCCGGATGCGATCCCACGTCGAGGTAGAGGCGGGCGCCGTTCCGCAGGAAGACATTGCTGCTGCGGCCCCATGACACAACACGGCGGAAGAGGTAGCGCGCCACTTCGTCAGGTGACAGTCGGCGCTGTCCCCTGAACGTGCACGTGACGCCGTACTCGTTCTCCAGCCCGAAAATGCGGCGGTCCATGACTGAACATTACGCCTTATGGCCTGAGCTGAAACCGGGTTCGACAGCACCGTTTCGATCATTTTCCGAACCGGTCACGACCGCGGGCGTACGCCCGGGAGCTGCGAGGACCCTCCCGGTGGCCAGCAGAACCGTCAGGGCCGCCACTCCACCGGCCCCCGCGACGGCGAAACTCCACGCCGTCCCGCCGAGCTCCACCGCGGGTCCCGCCACCGCCGTGCCGGCCGCCGCGCCCACCCCGAACGTCGTCACGAGCCAGGAGAACGCCTCGGTCACCGTGCCCCTGGGCGCGTGCCGGTCCACCACGATGAACGAGCAGGCGATCGCCGGGGCCAGGAACACCCCGGCGAGCGCGGCCAGGGCCGTCATGGCGGGCACACCGGGTGTCAGCGTCAACGGCAGGTAGCACACGGCCAGCAGCGCCACGATGACCCGCAGCCTCCGCTCGGGCGCACCGGCCCACTGCCGCGCCCCGTACACCGCTCCGCCGATCAGCGCGCCGAGGCCGAGCGCGGCCATCAGCCAGCCGTACACGGACTCCCGGCCGTGGTCGTCGGCGTACGCCACACCCGCCACCGTGATCGAGCCGAGCGCGAGCCCGACGAAGAAGAAGGCGCCCAGCAGCGCGAGCAGCCCCGGCGAGCGCAGCGCACCGAGCCAGTGGGCCTCGCGGGGCGCCGAACGCCACGTCCTGGACGGCTCGGACAGGACGACGGACAGCGCCCCCAGGACTCCGATGGCGTTGATGACCAGGAGCGCCGCCGCCGGGGACCAGAGGGACACGAGGACCGTCACCAGGAGCGGCCCCAGCGTGAACATGACTTCCTGGGCCACCGCGTCCATGGCGTACGCCCGGTGCACGCGGTCCTCCCCGCCGAGGACCGACGGCCACAGGGCACGCAGACCGCCCTCCAGCGGCGGCGTGAACACACCGGCCACCACGACCGCCGCGTACGCCACGGGGAGCGGCCCGAGTCCGGTCAGGGCGAGCGCGGCCATACCGAGCGCGGACAGGACGGCGGCGGGCAGCTGGACGCGCGGCTGTCCGTACAGGTCCACGGCGCGGCCCAGCAGCGGCTGCCCCACCGCGGTGGCGAGACCGTACGCCGCCGCCAGCGCGCCGGCCAGCGTGTAGCTGCCGCCCTCGGCCCGGGTGAACAGGACGATCGCGATGTGGGCCGTGCCGCTCGGCAGCCGTCCCACCAGCGTCCCCGCCAGCAGCCGGGCGGCATGCCGCGCCCGGAGGATGTCCAGATATCCCGCGGCCATGTCCGCCCCTCTCCCCCACCGGTGCCACCACCCTGGGGTTTTACGTATAACGTCGGCGTTCATACGTACCATGTGGGCAGCCCGGGAGTCCATCCCACCGCAACCGACCGGCCCAGCACGGAGGCACGAGTGAGCAGCGCGCGACAGCCCGCCCCACCCCGGCCCACCAGCCGTGACGTGGCACGGGCCGCGGGCGTCTCGCAGGCCACCGTCTCGCTCGTGCTCGGGGACAAATGGCGGGGCCGGGTGTCCGCCCCGACCGCCGAACGGGTCCGCGACAGCGCGCGTGACCTCGGCTACCGCCCCAACTTCGCCGCCCGCAGTCTCCGGACGGGCCGCACCCGCACGGCCCTCCTCGTCGTCCCCGCGCTCACCAACGAGTTCTTCGCCCGCGTCCACACCGGTGCCGCGGCCGTCGCCGCCGAGCACGACTTCGGCGTCGTCCTCTACCCCTCCCCCGACGGGACGGGCCCCGCCAGGGACCCGTTCGCCTCGGCACGCGCGGCCCTCGACGGCGTGATCGCCTCGTCGATGGCCACGGACGCCCTGGGGGCGCTGCGGGGCGCGGACCTGCCCCTGGTGATGCTGGACAGCGACCCCGACGGCCACGGCGCCGCGGCCCACGTGAACCTCGACATCGCGGACGGCATGCGCCAGGTGACGGGCCATCTGCTGGACCTCGGCCACCGCCGGATCGTGCACCTCGCGTCCGCCGTGGACACCTGGACCTTCACCGTCCGGGCCCGGGCACTGCGGGAGACCGTGAGCGCCGTCCCCGGCACCGTCCTGCGCACCGTGACCGCCCCGCTGGACGTACGGGCCGCACGGGAGGCGGCCGAGACGGTCCTGCGCTCCCCCGGCCCCCTGCCCACGGCCATCGTCTGCGACGACGACATCCTGGCCGCCGGCGCCTGCAAGGCCGTACGCAGACGGGGCCTGCGGGTCCCCGACGACATCTCCGTGACCGGCTTCGACGACCTGGCACTCGCCACCGCGGTGGAACCGGAGCTCACCACCGTGTGCCTCCCGGCCGAACAGGTCGGCGAACGGGGCATGACGGCCCTGCTGGACGTCCTGGCAGGGCGCCCCGCCGACCACCGCGATCTCCCCGTCCGCCTGACGGTACGCGGCTCCACGGCGCCCCCGCCCGCCTCATGACGGTGCCCCCGGCCGCGTGGCCGGGGGCACCGTCGGAGCGCTGCCGGAACCCGCTACTCCTTCGCGGCGCCGTCCGTGCCCTCGTCGGAACCGCCGGTGCCCTTCGCGGGGGTGCCGCCGTCCTCGGGCTCCTCGGTGTCCGACGGCGCGTCCGTCGGGGTCGCGTCCGCGCCGTCCGCCTCCAGCAGCCTCGCCAGCTGCCGGCCGACGATCCGCTTGAACTTGCGCTGCTGCGGCCTCGTCCGGTCCAGGACCGCGACCTCGAGGCGCTCGGCGGGGATCTCCCGCTCGTTCCCGTTGGCCTCGCGGGACAGTGCCTGCACCGCCAGCTTCAGCGCCTCGGCGAGCGACATCCCGTCGCGGTGCCGCTGGTCGAGGAAGCTGCTGATCTGCTCGGCGTTCCCGCCGACCGCGACGGAGCCGTGCTCGTCCACGATCGAGCCGTCGTGCGGCAGCCGGTAGATCTGGTCGCCCTCGGGCCCGGCACCGACCTCGGCGACGACCAGCTCCACCTCGTACGGCTTCTCGGCCGCGCTGGAGAAGATGGTGCCGAGCGTCTGTGCGTAGACGTTGGCCAGCCCACGGGCCGTCACGTCGTCGCGGTCGTAGGTGTATCCGCGCAGATCGGCGTAGCGGACCCCGCCGATGCGGAGGTTCTCGTACTCGTTGTACTTGCCGGCGGCGGCGAAACCGATCCGGTCGTAGATCTCGCTGAACTTGTGCAGCGCGCGGGACGGGTTCTCGCCGACGAACACAATGCCGTCGGCGAACTGCAGCACAACCAGGCTGCGACCACGGGCGATGCCCTTCCGGGCGTATTCCGCCCGGTCGGCCATGGCCTGCTGGGGTGAGACATAGAACGGCGTCGACACCGGCTATCCGTCCCTTTCTGTCAGTGACGAGTGCATCGGAGAAGCAGCGGGCCCGGTCAGAGAAGCGCGGCGCGGGGGCCGTCCGGCTCCTCGAGCCGGCGCTCCAGGATCGCGCGCGCGATCTCCGAGGACTCCGTGTCGTTCAGCCTGCGGAAGCCCTCGTCGGTGATGACGGTGACGATCGGATAGATCCGGCGGGCCACGTCCGGGCCGCCGGTCGCCGAGTCGTCGTCGGCCGCGTCGTACAGCGCCTGCACGACCAGGGTGAGCGTCTGCTCCTCCGTCAGGTCGTTGCGGTACAGCTTCTTCATCGACCCGCGCGCGAAGACGGAGCCGGAACCGGTGGCCGCGTAGCCGTGTTCCTCGGAACGGCCGCCGGTGACGTCGTAGGAGAAGATGCGGCCCTTCTCGCGGTCGACGTCGTACCCGGCGAAGAGCGGGACGACCGCCAGGCCCTGCATGGCCATCGCCAGATTGCTGCGGATCATCGTGGAGAGCCGGTTGGCCTTGCCCTCCAGGGAGAGCGTGGTGCCCTCGACCTTCTCGAAGTGCTCCAGCTCCAGCTGGAACAGCTTGACCATCTCCACGGCGAGCCCCGCAGTGCCGGCGATGCCCACCGCGGAGTACTCGTCGGCCGGGAACACCTTCTCGATGTCGCGCTGCGCGATCATGTTGCCCATGGTCGCCCGCCGGTCACCGGCGAGCACCACGCCACCGGGGAACGAGGCCGCGACGATGGTCGTGCCGTGCGGCGCCTCGACCGTGCCCTGCAACGGCGGCAGGCTGCGGTTGCCGGGAAGGATCTCGGGTGAGTGGTCGGACAGGAAGTCCATGAACGAGGACGAACCCGGCGTCAGGAAGGCAGCTGGTAGACGCCCGGTGCTACGAGTGTTGGCTTCCACGCGTTTCCCTCCAGGTATGCGATGGCCCTGCGCAAGGAGTCAGGATCATCCCCCGACTTGCCAATGGCCGAATTACGGTCGAAGCACAGTACGCCTCGGACCCTACCCGTCTTGTGACGGTGATCCACATGAACGGCGGGGGCAGCTGGACAGATCGTGCGGACACCCGACCGCGACGGGACCATGGCGTCGCGCCGAGCCTCGGTCATGCCGTAGTGGCGCTTCGGACGACCTGCGCGCCCCTGAATGGCCATGCACGCTTTGCAGCGTGCCGCCAGGCCGTCGGTGGCAGTGGAGTTACGGTGCCACTCGCTGTGCGGCTTGACCTCGCCGCACGTCCGACACTCCTCGTGCCCCTGCGGAACGTCCACGCGCTCCCTCACCGGCTTGCCTTGAGCCTCCCGGCGGCGCCGGGGGTGCGTGGCCCCGTACGGGGCCACGCAC
>NZ_JBHVQX010000011.1:0-19793 GCF_042886395.1 Streptomyces sp. NPDC058008
GTTCCATCGGCAGGTAACGCACTACTGTGCTCGATCCCAGGTGCTTCACGAACGGCAGGCGCATGCGGACTACAGCCATTCGTTGATGGCCGCGACGAGGACAGTTGCCTCGTAGCGGACCGCGAGTTTGTCGTATCTCGTCGCCACGGCACGGTGTCTCTTGAGGCGGTTGATGCCGCACTCGACCGCGTGGCGCTCGCGCTAGTCGGCCGGGTCGAAGTAAGGCGGCCGGCCGCCGCGGGAGCCGAGCTTCTTGCGGTTGCGCGCCTGGTCGGTCTTGTCCGGGATGGTGCAGCGGATTCCGCGACGGCGCAGGTAGGCGCGGTTCTTGCGGGAGGCGTACGCCTTGTCGGCCCGCACGCGATGGGGGCGGACGCGTGGCCGACCCGGCCCGATGCGGGGCACGCGGACCTTCTCCAGCACCGGTTCGAAGTGCGGCAAGTCTCCGCGCTGCCCAGCGGTCACCACGATCGACATGGGCTTCCGGGGGAGTGGGAACGCCGGGCCGCTGCCGGCGAGCCGGTGTCCCCGACGACGTTCTCCACCGGCACCTCGCTGGCGTCGGCGACAACGCGTAGCGCCTGCTCGGTCCACACGGCCCGAGCGGTGCACGTCGCGCCGGACGACCGTCTCCCCCGCCGTGAACATCCTCACCGGTACCTCCCTCGCGAAGCCCGGACCGGACGTCGGACCGGGCGGGCACCATCTCGGCGCGCCGGGGCGGAGTGGGCAAGCCGCCGTTCGAGGGAGCGTGTGCTTCCACGCCGCGACCGGGCACGCCCCTCGGGCCTTTCCGGGGGGCGTGCCCCTCGGGCCCCTGCCTGGTCCCGTCCGATGGCGCGGCGATTCAGGGACCCGTCGCGCCGGGCGGCCCGGCGGCTCCCGGACCGCGTCACACGGCGGCGTGCCGGGCGTCGGTGGAGGCCTCGGCGGTGACGCCGTGCTGCTCTTCTTCGGGGCGTCCCTGTCTGGGCAGCAGGAAGGTGATCGCGAGGAACGCCACCAGCAGACATCCCTGGACGATCAGCGCACGCTGGAAGCCGCTCGTGAAGTCACCAATCCTGGCCTGGGCGAAGAACACCGATCCGAAGACCGCCACGCCGATGGAGCCGCCGACCGCCTGCACCGCCGACAGCACGCCGGAGGCGGAGCCGATCTCGTCGTCGTCGACCGCGGCGAGGATGAAACTGAAGAGGGCGGCGATCACCATGCCCGCCCCGATTCCC
The DNA here is from genome assembly GCF_042886395.1 of Streptomyces sp. NPDC058008. Taxonomy (NCBI): domain Bacteria; kingdom Bacillati; phylum Actinomycetota; class Actinomycetes; order Kitasatosporales; family Streptomycetaceae; genus Streptomyces; species Streptomyces sp. NPDC058008. The sequence continues at coordinate 1,227 of NZ_JBHVQX010000011.1, forward strand.
GCCACCGTGATGCCGGGGACGATGTCCCAGACGGAGAACGAGACGGCGCTGAGGCGGTCCAGCTCGAACCACAGGACGACCGCTCCGGCGAGCTGGATCAGCGGACCGATCTGGAGCACCTTGCGCCCGATCCTGTCGGCGAGGAACGCGCCGCTGACGGCTCCGCCGATCGCGGTGCCGATGGCGAGCGGCAGGTTGCCGAGTCCCGCGTCACCGGCGCTGAAGTGCCGGCCGATCTGGAGGAAGAGGGTGAGCACGAGCTGGGTGCCGATCAGGCCGCCGAAGAACAGGGCGATGCCGCCGAGCCCGACGGTGAAGGCGGGCTTGCGCAGCAGGCCGGGGGTGACCAGCGGCTCACGCCCTGCCGCGGATGTGCGGCGCTGCTGGAGGGCGAACAGGGCGAACCCGGCCGTGGAGGCGGCCAGGCAGAGCCATGTCCACAGCGGCCAGCCGTTCTCCTGCCCCTGGTTCAGCGGCAGCACCAGCAGGGCGCACGACGCCACGACCAGGGCGGCTCCGGTCATGTCGACCCGCACCGTGCGGTCGCCGGCCTTCGGGGGGACGAACTTCGCGGCGACGATCAGTGCCGCGATGCCGATGGGCAGGTTGACCAGGAACACGGACCGCCAGCCCAGGCCGAAGAAGTCGCCCTCGATGAGGAAGCCGCCGAGGACCGGGCCGATGATCCCGCCCAGGCCAAGGACGGGGCCGAAGATCGCGAAGACCTTGGTGAGTTCGGGCCCGGAGAAGTTCTCGCGCAGCAGGCCCAGGCCCTGGGGCAGGAGCATCGCCCCAGCGGTGCCCTGGAGCAGGCGGAAGGCGATCAGTGATTCGATGTTCGGCGCGACCGCGCACAGCAGCGAGGCGGTGGTGAAGGCCGTCAGGCCGATCAGGAACATCCGGCGCCGGCCGTAGCGGTCGCCGAGTCTGCCGCCGAGTACGAGTCCTGCCCCCAGGGTGAGGGCGTAGCCGCCGATGACCCATTGCAGTCCGACGGAACCGGCACCGAGGGACTCCTCCAGATCCGGTCCGGCGACGTTGACGATCGAGGCGTCCAGGAGGTCCATGATCTCCGCGACGATCATCACCACCAGGATCAGCCATCGCCACCGGTAGGGCCCGGCGTTCGTGTCGGGGGTGGGAGACGGGTCGCGCACAGCAGTTACCTCCATGGTAAAATAGTTCCACGGTGAAGGTAAAGTGGTGACGGTAGGTTGTCAAAGCGCAGGGACTGCGTGGACCGTACGGAAGGACAGAAGGGTGGAGGTCGGCATGGAGGAAGCCGTGCGCGACGGCGTTGCGGAGCGGCGTGAGCGGCTGATGGAGGCGTTGAGGGTCTACGGCGGTCACTACGCCGAACTCAGCCGGCGCTTCGCCGCCTGGTTGGGCCTGCACTCCACGGACGCGACCGCGGTCCTGGAGATCGCCGCCGCCGAGGAACGTGGCACTCCCCTGTCCCCGGCGCGGCTGAGCGAGCGCATTCCCCTGTCCACGGGCGCCACCACCGCGCTCCTGAACCGTCTCGAAGCGGCGGGGCACATCACCCGCGCCCGTGAGCACTCCGACCGGCGCATCGTCACGCTGCGCAGCGGCAGCCACATCCAGGAAAGGGCGGACGAGTTCTTCGGCCCGCTCGCGCACCGTCTCGACGCCACGATGTCCCCTTATCCGCCCGGGGTCCTGGAACAGTTCGAGGTGTTCATGGCCGACCTGAACACCGCCATGGACAGCCACCTCGCGGAACGGGATCCGGTGGCACGACGCTCCCCCCGCGCCCCTGACGGGCAGGCCCGCTGACCGGCTTGCACCCGGTGGGTGAGGGCCGCGACGGTCACCGTGCGGCTACCAGCCGACGGCGAGCCGCTGGGGGCTGCGGGAGGTCGTGCCGGTGCGCCAGGAGACCGTGTCCATGGGGTCGGCCAGGCGAAGGCCGGGGAAGCGGGCGGCCAGCCGGTGCAGGGCGAGCTGGAGCTCGGTGCGGGCGAGCCAGGCGCCGAGGCAGTAGTGGGGGCCGGCGCCGAAGGAGAGCGTGGGGGCCTCCAGCGGCGCGAACAGGTCGTGGAGGGTGGCGGGCGGGAAGACCTCGGGGTCGCGGTTGGCCATGCCGCAGTCGGCGAGCACGATCGAGCCGGCCGGGATCGTCACGCCGCCGACCTCGACATCCGTGGCGGCGTGCCGGGCGCTGCCGCGGTCGTCACCCAGGGGGACGAGGTGGATGATCCGGTCCGCCAGACGCCCGGCGGCCTCCTCGTCGGCACCGAGGCGGGGCCACGTCCCCGGACGTTCGCCCAGGAGGTAGAGCAGTGCGTTGCCCAGCATGGTCATGGTGCTGTCGTGGCCGCCGACGACCAGGCCGCAAACGAGGCCGACCAGGTGGGTCTCGGGGACGCCCCCTTCCTGGTCGGCGGCCGCGGCCAGCCCGCTGATCAGGTCGTCGCCGGGAGTCCGCCGCCGCTCGGTGAGGAGTTCCGCGCCGAAGGCCCGGAACTCCTTGAGTGCGCACGCCACCTGCGCACTGTCGTGGGTCCCGTCGGAGAAGGCGTGCTCGCTCCAGTACCGCATCCGGTCCCACGCCTGTTCGTCCAGCCCCATCAGCCGGCTGATCACCGCCACCGGCAGGGGGAGGGTGAACTCCGCCACCACGTCGGCCGGTTGCGGCGAGGCTTCCAGCCGGTCGAGGAGATCTTCCACGATCGCCTCGATCCACGGACGCCAGCGGGCGACGGCCCGCGGGGTGAACGCGCGGCTCAGTGTCCGGCGCAGTCGCAGGTGGTCGGGGCCGTCCTGGTTGAACATCAGGTCGGGGCTGTTCACGAGGTCGGGTACGTCGGAGAGGGCCGGTGCGTCGGGTGCGTACAGCAGGGCCCGGCCGAACCTCGGGTCGGAGAGCACCTGGCGGACGTCGGCGTAGCGGCTGACCAGCCAGGCGGGGGCGCCGCCGGGCAGTTCGGCGGGACGGGGCGGCCCCGGTTCGTCGAAGTGCAGGCGGTGCATGGGCACCTTCGCGGGAGGGGCGGGCTCGGTGGCGGACAACGTACCTCCTGGAACGGGCCGTCGGGCGCGTGCGGGGAGCGGGCGGGGTCACAGCTCGATGAGGACCTTGCCCCGGTTGGCCGCGTGCCCGGCGTAGAGGCTGGCGTAGGCGGCGGGGATGTTGTCGAAGCCGTGGTGCAGGGTGTGGTCGCAGACGACCTCCCCGCGCCGGACCTGGCCGCCCAGCTGGGTGTGCAGGTCCCGCCAGTTCTCGTCGGTGAACCATTCCAGGGAGAAGATGCCGCGGACGGTGGCGCGCGGGAACATGAGGTACGGCAGGAGGCGGGGGCCGGCGTACTCGTTGCCGACCTGGGTCGCCCACTGCCAGCAGACCGCCACCTGGGCGCCGACGTTGAGGAGGGGGAACACCGCGTCGGTGACCGTGCCGCCGAGGTTGTCGAAGTACCGGTCGACGCCGTCCGGGGCGGCCTGTTCCAGCGCCTCGCGGACGCTGTCCGCCGTGTCGCCGTGCCGGTAGACGATCACCGTGTGGAAGCCGAGCGCGGTGAGGCGCTCGGCCTTCTCCGGGGAGGAGGTGGTGCCGATCACCCGGGCGCCTTCGAGTGCGGCGAGCTGGCCGACGAGGGCGCCGACCGCTCCGGAGGCCCCGCTGATGACGAGGGTGTCGCCGGGCTTGATCGTCATGTACTTGGTGAGGGTGCCCCAGGCGGTCATGCCGGGGCCGCCCATCACGCTGAGGGCGGTCGGCAGCGGCAGGGCGTCGTCGTACCAGGCCGGGTCGAGCCGGCGGAAGTCGGGGAAGACCATCGGGAAGGTACCGGTCTGCCAGAGTTCGGCCGCGCCGGTGGAGATCAGGTGGGTGCGCCAGCCGCCGAAGCCCTGGACGAGGTCGCCGACGCGGTGGGCGGCGTCCGGCCCCGCCTCCACCACCTCCATGATGGAGTCGGCGCCCATGTGTCCGCCGATGGGGGTGTCGAGGGCGATGCCCTGGAGGTAGGGGTCGACGGAGACGTACCGGGTGCGCAGGAGCATCTCGTCGGGGGCGAGGGCGACGTCGACGTTCTCGACGACCTTCTCGTAGACGCGGTCCACGTCGGGGACCCCTTCGACGTGTTCGCGGACCACCCATTTGGCGATCTTCATGACTTCCTCTCCGTCGGTGCGGCGGGGTGAACGGGCACGGGGATGACGCGATGGGTCGGCGGGGGTGCGGTGAGGTCGAGGGACGCGGTGAAGGGTCTGCCGTCGTCGCGGCAGACGAACTGCATGACGTGGCGGCCGGCGGCGGCGGCCCGGATGAGGCCGCCGGTGGTGGCCCAGACCCCGGACTGGTAGAAGTCGCGCAGTCCGGGGAGGCCCGGACCGTGCTTCTTGATCAGTTCCTCGAGGGTCTCGCCGCTCTCGACGAAGGGCTGCCAGCCCAGGACGGTGCCGTCGTAGTTGCCGGTGTAGCGGACCTGGGTGAGGGGGCTGGAGACGTCGCGGACGACGATGGCGTCCCGCAGGCCGGGGTAGCGCTGGTCCAGGAAGCCGATGAGTGCCTCGCGGGCCCGGCGTTTCGCCGCGTAGTAGCCGCGTCCGTGGCGGACGGGCAGGGTGTGCAGCTCCTGGCCGCCGCGGGTGCGGGTGACCTGTTCGGGGCCCTCGTCCAGGGCCCGCCAGGGGGCGATGTCGCAGAAGTAGGTGGCGTAGACGACGGTGGTGCCGTCCGGGGACAGCTCGGGGTAGTGGCTGCTGCGGAACTGGACGTTGATGCTGGAGTGGCGGATGCCGGTCAGCTCGGCCGCCATGGCCTCGTCGAGGAGGTGCGTCGTGCAGGGAGCGCCCTGCGGGAAGGGACGGGACAGGCCGAGGAAGAGGGTGAAGTAGCCGGGGAAGACCATGCCGGGTTCGTGGATGGTCTCGGTGTAGAGCTTGCGGTAGTCCTCGCCGAGGTACTCGCCCTTCAGGAACTTCATGGTCGTGGTGTAGCCGTCGCAGGCCGACACGATGATGTCGGCGCGCAGTTCGCCGCCGTCGCTGAGCCGGACGCCGACCGCCCGGTCGTCCTCGACGATCACCGACTCGACCTTCGTGTTGTACGAGACCTCGCCGCCGAGCCGCCGGTAGCGGGCCTCGATCGACTCGGCGAGCCCGAGGGAGCCGCCTTCGGGGACGCCCGCGGACAGGTTGGCGTGCGAGGCGAGCTGGAAGTGGAACGGGAGGACGGGGAAGGCCGGGTGCTTCTCGTACAGGATGAAGTTGAACGCCTCCCGCAGCAGCGGGTCCTTGAACCGCGCCGAGAAGTCGCTCATCAGGACGGTGATGGTGGTGCGGACGGAGTTGAAGTAGGGCAGGAACGAGGCGAGCATCCGCCACCGCTCCCTTCGCCCCATCAGCCCGACGGGCTTGAGGAACGGGTAGACCGCGAGGGCCTTGCGGAAGCTGCGCAGTTGCCCGCAGAACGTGCGCACCAGGCGGGCGTCGGCGGGTGAGAGGGCGATGAGGTGGGCTTCGAGCCGGTCGGGGTCGGAGTAGAAGTGGACGGCCCGGCCGTCGGTGCCGCGCACGATGTTGAAGACGTCGAAGTGGCGGATCTCCTTGCCCTGGAGGGCTCCGAGTTCCAGCCAGATCTGGTGCATCTCGTTGCCGGGGCCACTGCCCAGGAGCCAGCTGACACAGGCGTCCAGGGTGTAGCCGCCGCGCTCCCAGGCGGTGCAGCAGCCGCCGGGCATCTCGTGCATCTCCAGGATGCGGGTGCGGTAGCCGTTCATCTGGGCGTAGCAGCCGGTGGAGAGGCCGCCGAGACCGGCCCCGATGATGATCATCGTTTCCCGGGGCCGGGCGCCGTCCTGCCCCGATCGCCTCGTGCCGCGGCTCATGAGTCCTCGCTCTCCCGGGCCGACCACCGGTCGAGCTGCGGCAGGTGGCCCAGCTTCCCGGGGTGCCACGGCTCGGTGCCCTTGCTCTCCCAGGCGCTGAACTCCAGGCCGAGTTCGCGGCAGAGGTACTGCACGGCGAAGCGGCCGGTGGAGGCGGCGCGGATCAGGCCGCCCATCCCGACCCACTGGCCGGCCATGGAGAAGCCGCTGAGGCCCGGAAGCCGCATGCGGTCCTTGCCGACCAGCCGCGCCGCGACGTCGTCGGCCTCCGAGAACGCCTTCCAGGCGAGGATGGAACCGTCCAGGTTGCCGGTGTAGCGGTGGGTCGTGGCGGGCGTGGCGACCTCCATGACGTCGATGCGGTCGGCGATGCCGGGGGTGCGGCGCTCCAGGAAGTCCCGGACGAAGTCGGCGACTTCTCGTTTGCGCCGGCGGTACTCCTTGCGGTTGCGGGTGCGCAGGTCCTTCCAGTGGGCGTAGTCGCTGAAGTAGGTGCAGTGCAGGACGGAGTGGCCCGGCGGGGCGAAGCCGCCGGAGTAGCGGGAGCGCGCCTGGATGACGAGGCTGTCCTGGAGTGCGCCGGGCAGGTTTCCCGCGTCGTCGGGGCCGAGGAGGTGGGTGGTGCTGTGCGCCTCGCCGGGGTCCAGGTCTCCGCGCAGGCCGACGAAGGCGGAGACGACGGCGGGGAAGAGGGTGCCGGGGCGGTGCAGGAGGTCGGTGTACAGCTTGTCGATGCGGGGGCCGGTGTACCGGCCGGCGAGGAGGCCGTAGACAGTGGTGTGGCCGTCGCAGGCGGAGACGATGTGCTCGGCGAAGTACCGTTTCCCGTTGCGGAGTTCGATGCCGATCGCCCGGTCGTTCTCGATCAGGATCCGTTCCGCGCGGGCGCGGTAGGTGACCGTGCCGCCGAGGTTGCGGTAGCGCTCCTCGACGGAGCGCGCGAGGCCGAGCGAACCGCCTTGCGGGAAACCGGCGTTGCCGTGGTGGGCGGCGGCGATGTTGAAGAGGTACGGCAGCAGCGGGAAGCCTTCCGGGTCCTGGAAGAAGATGTTGCGGAACGCCTTGCGCAGCAGCGGGTCCTGGAACCGGTCGGCGAAGACGTGCATCGGGGTGGCGGCGGTCCGCCAGAACAGGCGGAAGGCGGGGAGCACCGTGCGCAGGGTCTCGGCCCTCTCCCGTACGGTCCGCAGGGCGGGCGCGGTCAGGAACGGGTACAGCTCGATGTCGACGAAGCGCCGCAGGTCTCGGGTGAAGGCCCGGATGTGGGGGGCGTCGGCGGGTGAGAGTTCCAGGAGGTGTGCTTCCAGGCGGTCGGGGTCGTTGTAGAAGGTGACCGACCGGCCGTGTTCGTCCTCGACCTTGTTGAACAGCTCGAAGTTGGTCACCGACTTGCCGTCCAGGGCGCCGAGTTCGTTCCACACCTGCCGGGCGTCGTTGCCCGGGGCGGTGCCGATGAGCCACTCGATGCAGTAGTCGAAGAGGTATCCCTCGCGCGACCAGGCGGTGCAGCAGCCGCCGGGCAGCACGTGCTTCTCGAAGATGCGCGTCCTGGCTCCGCTCATCTGGGCGTAGCAGCCGGTGGAGAGGCCGGCCATGCCCGCGCCGACGACGATGACGCGGGGCGGGGTGCCCGGCGTGCGTCGCCTGCTGGTCCAGTCGCTCTCGTCCTCATCCGCCATGGGCCGCGTCTCCCGTCAGGACGGAGCGCACCAGTTCGGCGTTTCTGGGCAGGTGCTTGGCGTCGAGCATGTCGGCGTGGGTGCCGGAGCCGCGGAGCACGGCGGTGGCGGCGGTGGAGCTGCCGTGCCAGGTGCCCAGTTCCCCGGCGGCGTAGAGGGCGGCCTTGTCCTCGTCGGTGATCACGCTGACCGCCGCGGTGACGGTGCCGGTGTTGGGGGTGCGCCCGCAGAAGGCGAGGTATTCGGCGGCGTGGGCGAGGGTCTCCTGGGCGACGGCTTCGGACCCGGTGTGTTTGCGCAGGTGTTCGGCGAGTTCGCTCTCGAAGGCGGCGATGCCGGAGGCGTCCGGTTCGTAGGTGGTGAGGATGCGGCGGGAGTCGAGGATGACGACGTGGTCGACGCGGCGTCCCCTGCGCTCCAGCTCCTTGGCGGTCTCGAAGGCCAGGTTGCCGCCGAGTGAGTAGCCCAGGAGCCGGCAGGGGCCGTCGGGCTGGGCGGTCTCGACCAGGTCGGCGTACCGGGCGGTCTTGTCGTCGCCGGGCAGGTAGTTGAAGCCGATGACGGTGTGGTCGGGGAGGTGTGCGGCCAGGCCCCGGTAGACGAGGCCGTGGCCGCCTGCGGGCGGGAAGCAGAAGAGGTGGGGGTGCTGTCCGGCGTTGAAGGTGAGGAGGGGCAGTTCCTCGGCGCTGGTGCCGTGCAGTACGTCCTCGACGGTGGCGGCCATGCCATGCAGGGTGGTGACCTGGTAGAGCCTGCTGACGGGGACGCCGACGCCGAACTCGGTGCGCAGGTGGTGGAGGAGTTCGATGAGCTTGATCGAGCTGCCGCCGAGCTCGAAGAAGTCGTCCTCCAGGCCGACCTGTTCACGCCCCAGGAGGGTCTTCCAGTGCCGGGCGACACTGGTCTCGTAGAGGGTCGCCGGTTCCTCGTGGGGCCGGTCCCCCGCCTCGGCCAGGGGGGCCGGCAGGGCTGCCGTGTCGACCTTGCCGTTGGGCGTCAGCGGCAGGGTGGGCAGTTCGACGAAGTGGGACGGGATCATGTACGAGGGCAGCGAGCGGGCCAGGTGGCGGCGCAGGGCACGGACGTCCAGGGGGGTGCGGGGCGCGGTCACGCAGTAGGCGCAGAGCACCGCGTCTCCCCCGGTGTCGGTGCGCACGGTGACGACGGCCCGGGTGAGCGGGGGCCACTGGGCCAGGTGGGCCTCGATCTCACCGATCTCGATGCGGTGGCCGCGCAGTTTGACCTGGCCGTCGGTCCGGCCGAGCAGGTGGACCCGGCCGTGGGCGTCCCAGCGGGCGATGTCGCCGGTGCGGTAGAGGCGTTCGGGGCGGGCGCCGCGGCCGAGGGCGCGGGTGACGAAGCGCTCGCCTGTCTGCTCGGGGTCTCCGGCGTAGCCGAGGGCGACTCCCTGGCCGCCGATCCAGAGTTCGCCGGGGACTCCGGGCGGGACCGGTTCGCCGTGGGTGTCGAGGACGTGGAGGGTGCTGTTGGCGAGGGGGCGGCCGATGGGGACCATGGCGCCGGGCTCCAGGTCGTCGACGGGTCCTTCGAAGCAGGCGCTGTCGATGGTGGCCTCGGTGAGACCGTAGGAGTTGACGAGGCGGGTGCCGGGCCCGCACAGCTCGGCCAGTCGGCGGTACTCCCCCACGCTCCAGGCGTCCGAGCCCACCACCAGGAGCCGCAGGAAGTCCAGCCGCAGCCCCTCGCGTGCGCAGTGGTCCATCAGGCCGCGCACGACCGCGGGGACGAACTCGGCGCATTCGACACGTTCCTGACGCATCGTCCGGTAGAGGCGCGTGGTGTCGAAGAGGAGGTCGCGGTCGGCCAGGACGAGGGTGCCGCCCGAGCACAGGGCGCGCGTGAGGTCACCGGTGAACACGTCGAAGGACGGTTCGGCCATCTGGAGGTGCACCCGGACATCGGTCTCCAGCCGGTATTCCTGCTGCCAGGCGGCGTACGCGGAGGCGAGGTTGCCGTGGCTGACGCGGACGGCCTTCGGGCGGCCGGTGGAGCCGGAGGTGGTGATGACGTACGCGGGCGAGTCGGGACCGGGTCCGGCCGCCGGTCCGTCGGGGTGCGGGGCGGTGCGGGCGAGCGCGCCGAGGGTCAGCGTGGGGACGGTCAGGGCTCCGGTCCGCTCCGGCACGGCGTCGTCCGCCACGAGGACGAGTTGCGCACCGGTGGCCGGGACGAGGTGGGCGAGCCGGTCGGCCGGATGGTCGGGGCGCAGCGGGAGGTAGGCGGCGCCGGCCTTGAGCACGGCCAGCAGGGCGATGATCAGCTCGGGTGACTTCTCCAGGCACAGTACGACGACCGAGCCTTCGCCGACGCCGAGCGTACGCAGCCGGGCGGCGGTGTCGTCGGCCCGCCGGACCAGCTCCGCGTAGGTCAGCCGGTGCGCCTGGCCGCGCGGGGAGGGCGTGGTCACGGCGATGGCGGCGGGGTGTTCGGCGGCGATGCGGCCGATCAGTGCCTGGACCGGGGTGAAGGGCTCGTCCTCCGTGGGTGCGGCGGGCGGCAGGGCCGGGCGGCTCCACTCCTGGAGGAGCTGTTCCCTCTCCCGGTCGTCGAGCATCTGCAGCCGGGAGGCGGGCTGTTCGCCCGGGGCGTGGGTCAGCCGGTCAAGGAGCCGGGTGTAGTGGGCGGCCATGCGGCGCATGGTCTCGGGGAGGAAGAGGTCGGTGTTGTACTTGAACACGCAGTGGAAGCGGCCCTCGGCCTCGTCCTCGTAGACGGACAGTGTTATGTCGAACTGCCCTTCCTCCTCCGGTAGTTCGATGTACTCCAAGCGGTAGCCGTACTGCTCGGTGGCCACCTTGTGGGTCAGCAGGATGAACATCGCCTGGAAGACGGCGGAGCGGCTGGGGTCGTGCTGGAGGCCCAGTTCCTCGACGAGGAGGACGAAGGGGTACTCCTGGTTGTCCAGCCCGCCGAGTACGGTCCGGCGTACCTGCTGGAGCAGTTCGGCGACGGTGGGGTCCTCGGACAGGTCGGCGTGGAGCGGCAGCGGGTTGACGAAGTAGCCGTAGACGGAGGCGAAGTCCTGCCGGGTGCGGCCGGTCACCGGGCTGCCGACGACGATGTGGTCCTGCCCGGAGTAGCGGTGCAGCAGGAGGTAGTAGGTGCTGAGCAGCACCATGAACGGGGTGACGCCGTGGGCGCGGGCCAGCGCGTGGACGCGGGCGCTGAGCTCCGTGTCGAGGACGAAGAACTCGGAGGCCCCGTTGTGGGTCTGCACGGCCGGGCGGGGCTTGTCGACGGGGAGGTCCAGGAGCGGGACCTCGGCAGGCAGGTGGGAGCGCCAGTAGTCGAGCATGCCGGCCGCCTCGGGCCCGGCCAGGAATGCGTTCTGCTGGTTGAGGAAGTCGAGGTAGCGGGCCTCGGCCGTCGGCAGCCGGGGTTCCTGGCCGCGTCGCAACGCCTCGTACACCGCGAGGAGTTCCTCGATGAAGGTGAAGGTGGAGATGGCGTCGGAGACGATGTGGTGGACGGCCTTCATGATGATCCAGCGGTCCGGGCCCCGCTTGAAGAGGCGGAAGCGGACCAGGGGGTCCTGGGCGAGGTCGTAGGGCTTGCGGTACTCCTGGACGATCGTCGCGTGGATGCTCTCCCAGTCCTCGCCCTGGACGTCGAAGAGGGCGAGGTCGCTCGGGCCGTCCTCGGAGACCCGCTGCACGGCCTGCCCGTCCACCAGGAGGAAATTGGTGCGCAGCGCCGGGTGGCGGGCGATGAGGCGGCGGACGGCCTCGAACATCAGGTCCGGGTCGAGGGCGATCTCGACCTCGACGGCCCCGCCGATGTTGTAGGCGTAACCGTCGGGGTTGAGGTGTTTGAGGAACCAGAGCGCCTTCTGGTTCTGGGTCAGCGGGTACTGCCGTTCGTCGGTGTGGAGTTCGACCGCGCCCGTCGTCCCGTCGGGGTCGTCCGCCGAGGCGGCGAGGGTGGTGAGGCCGTCGTGGAGCTGGGCGGCAAGCTCTCCGGCGGGGGTGCCGCTGAGCAGGGCGACCACGGGCAGGGCGACGCCGAGTTCGGCGAGGATGCGGGCCCGCAGTTCCATGGCGAGGAGCGAGTCGAGCCCGAGATCGCCGAGGCCGGTGGCGGGGTCGATGCGGTCGGCGCCGGTGCGCAGCACGGTGGCCGAGAGCGCGGCGAACCGTTCGGTGACCAGGGTGCGGCGGGTCTGCGGGTCCGCGGCGCGGAAGGTGTCCAGGAATCCGTTGCCGGAGCCGGCGTCGCGTGGCGGGGCGGCGGCTGCCGCAAGGTCGGCGACCAGCGGTGGCGGGGACGGGTACCAGGCGAGGAAGACGGGCCAGTCGACGACGGTGGCGACGACCAGCTGGGCGTGGTCCTGGCCGATGACCCGTTCCAGGACGGCCATGCCGGCGTCCGGGGAGAGCGAACTCATGCCCCGGCTGTACAGGTAGTGGTCGACCAGGCCGAGCTCCTCGATCATCCCCGTGGCCCAGGGGCCCCAGTCGAGGCTGAGCGCGGGCAGTCCCTGGGCGCGGCGGTGGTGGGCGAGGGCGTCCAGGAAGGCGTTCCCGGCGGCGTAGTTGGTCTGGCCGGCCGTGGTCAGCAACGAGGCGATGGAGGCGAAGAGCACGAAGTGTTCGAGGGGTTCGTCCCGCAGGAGCCGGTGCAGGAGGTGGGCGCCGACGGTCTTGGGGTCGTGGACGGCGTCGAAGGCGGACCGGTCGAGGTCGGCGACGAGGGTGTCGCGGACCTGGCCGGCGAGGTGGAACACCCCGTGCACGGGCGGTGCTCCGCTGTGCCGGTAGGCGTCGAGCCAGCCGGTCAGGGCGTCCTCGTCGGTGATGTCGAGTGTCGCCAGGACGGGCTGCGCGCCGAGCGTCTCCAGCTCACGGAGCAGGGCCACGGCCCGGCCCTCGGCGGTGGCGGGGTCGGCGCCGGCCCACTTCTCGCGGGCCGGGACGGGGGTGCGGCCGACCAGCACGATCCGGCGTGCCCCGCGGCGTACGAGCGTGCGGCACAGCAGGCGGCCGAGTGCGCCGAACGCGCCGGTGACGAGATAGCTCCCGTCGGCCCGCAGGCGGGGCGGCAGCGGCCGGGTCAGGCCCTCGGCGGGGCGGAGGCGGCTGGTGCGGCGGCCGCCGTCGCGCAGGGCGATCTCCTCCTCGTCGGCGCTCAGCACCTCCGCGAGGAGTGCCGCTGCCTCGGCGCGGTCGCCGTCGGGGCCGGGCCGGCGGCTCGGGTCGAGGTCGATGAGCTTGCCGGGGTGGCCGGTGAGCTCCTGGTGGCGCAGCACGCGGCCGATGCCCCAGGCGGGCGCTCCGAGGGGTTCGGGCGCCTCGCCGGGCAGGGCGGGCTGGGCTCCCCGGGTCACGATGTGCAGGCGTCCTCCCCCGCCGCGGGCGGCCAGCAGCCGGGCCAGGACGATCAGGGAGTACGCGCCCGCGCCGGTGTGGTCGCGCAGCGAGGTCCTGTCGCAGTCGGCGAGGGTGGGTGCGTCGAGGTTCCACAGGTGCAGGACGGGCCCCCGGAAGGGGCCGCCGTCACGGTCGAGGTCGGCGAGCAGGCAGCGCAGATCGGAGTCGGAGGCGGGATCGACGGTGTAGGTGCGGCCGTCGGCGGAGGCGGTGTAGGCCGCGCCCCGGCGGACCAGGCGGCAGCGTTCGCCACGGGCTGCGGCCAGGGTGGCGAAGGCGTCCGCGACGCCCGCTCCGTCGGCGAGGAGCAGCCAGTCCAGGTCGGGTGCGGTGGCCGTGGACGCGGGTCGCGCCTCGCCTCCGCGCACCGCGGTCCGGTCGCCGGCACCGGTGGGGCGCGCGTCCTGCGGCGGGGTGTCGGGGGCCGCCGTCTCCCCCTGCGGGAGGGTGCTTGTGTCCTCGGCGGACAGCGGCGGGCAGTCGGTCCAGACGGGCTCGGCGAGCCAGGAGTCGATGGTGGTCCGGGCGACGGCGGTGGCCGCCTTCTCCACGTCGGCGGCGCGGAAGCCCTGGACGCGGCCCAGCCGGGCGCCGTCGTCGGCGTACAGGGCGATGTCGCCGAGGGTGGTGTCCGCGTCGGCGGCCCGGAGGGTGGCGTGGGCCCAGAACGGCTGGTCGCCGATGGGTTCGAGGGCGGCCTCCTCCAGGGAGAGCGGCAGTCTGATCCCGGCGTCCGGAGCGGGTCCTTCGAGGATCAGGGGCGCCAGGAGGGTCTGGAAGCAGGCGTCGAGGAGTACGGGGTGGAGGTGGTGGCCGGCGGCGGCGTCGCCGATCGCCCGGGGCGGGCGGATCCGGGCGAGGACCTCTCCGGTGCCGATCCATACCTCCTCCACGGCCTGGAAGGCGGGGCCGTAGTGGTAGCCGAGGGCGGCCAGCGCGGTGTAGCAGTCGGGGCCTTCGAGGTGCCGGAGGGACCTGGCCCGGATGGCGGGGGCGTCGAGCGGCGGGGTGGTCCGGCGGCGCTGGCCGGTGCGGACGATTCCGCTCGCGTGCACGGCCCTCTCCCCGTCCTCCGCGGTCGGGGAGGCGATGGTGAAGGCGGCGTCCTCCAGGGAGAGCGACACCTCCACGGTGCGGTCCTCGCCGTCGGGCAGGAAGAGCGCCTTGCGCAGTTCGACGTCGGCGAGGACGGCGGTGGTGCCTCCGGTGAGCCGCAGGACGGCCTGGGCGGCCATCTCCAGGTAGCCGGAGGCGGGGAAGACCACGGTGTCCTGGATGCGGTGGTCGGCGAGGTACGGCAGGTCCTCGGTGCCCAGTCGGGCCTGCCAGGTGGGTTCGGTGGCGTCGGTGCGGCGGCCGAGGAGCGGGTGGTCGCGGTGGCCCAGGCGGATCTGGGCCACCGCGCGCGGCTCCGTCCAGTGGCGGTCGCGCCGGAAGGGGTGGCGGGGCAGGGTGACCGGGCGGCCCGCGGGCTGGAGCAGGTCCCAGTCGACGGGAACGCCCAGGGTGTGGAGTGATCCGAGCGACACGGCGAAGCGTTCGCTCTCGTTCTCCTGGCGGCGGATCGAGGGCAGGGTGAGCCCGGCCGTGGAAGCCGCGTCGAGGCATTCGCGGATCGCGTGGCCGAGGACCGGATGCGGGCCGATCTCCAGGAACACCCGGTGTCCGTCGCCCGCGATGCGGTCGACCGCTGACCGGAAGCGCACCCGGTCGCGGACGTTCTTCCACCAGTAGCCGGCGTCCAGTTCCTCGCCCTGGGCGGTGCCCTCGACTCCCGTGAGATACAACGGGACCTCGGCCGGGCGCGGCTCCAACGGGGCCAGTACGTCCAGGAGTTCGTCCTTGATGTTTTCCATGACGACGCTGTGGTAGGGAACTTCGACGGTGAGGAACTTCGCGAACCGCTGCTCGGCCCGCAACTCCTCGGCCAGCAGGGTCAGCGCCGCCTCGTCACCTGCCAGGGTGATCGCGGTGGGGCTGTTGACGGCGGCGACGGAGACGCGGTCGCTGTAGGGGCGTACCCGGCGTTCCGCCTCGTCCTCGGACAGGCTGACGGCGAGCATGGCGCCCGTACCGGCCAGGGTCTGCTGGAGCCGGCTGCGGTGTACGACGATCCTCGCCGCGTCCCGCAGGGAGTAGACGCCTGCCGCGTGGAAGGCGGCGATCTCGCCGGTGCTGTGGCCGACCACGGCGTCGGGACGCACCCCGTGGGACCGCCACAGGGCGGTGAGGCCGACCTGCACGGCGAAGTTCGCGGGCTGGGCGATCCAGGTCTCGCTCATCCGGGAGGCGGACTCGTCGGCGGTCATCTCCCCGATGAGGGACCAGTCGGCGAACTCCCGCATCGCCCGGTCGCACGCGAGGACGGCGTCCCGGAAGACCGGTTCCTCCTCCAGCAGTTGGCGGCCCATGCCCCACCACTGGGGGCCCATGCCGGTGAAGACCCAGGCGAGCTTCCGGTCGGCGGCGTCCCGGGCCCGGCCGTGGACGACCCCGGGGTGGGGCTCGCCGCGCTCGTGGGCGGCGAGCGCCTCCTCCAGGAGGGCGCGCGAGGAGTAGACGACGGACAGCCGCTCGGGCAGGTGCTGACGGCGGTGGGCCAAGGTGTGGCCGAGGTCGTCGAGGGCCACGGCCGGGCCGTTGTCACCCGCGAGTTCACCCCGGATCCCGCCCGCCATCTCCTTCAGGGCGTCCGGGTTGCGGGCGCTGAGCGGCAGGAGGCTCCAGGACCGCCGGGCGGGCGGCGCGGGGCAGGTCTCCGGCGGGGCGGGCGGGGCCTCCTCCAGGACGACATGGGCGTTGGTGCCACCGAATCCGAAGGAGTTCACACCCGCGCGCGCGGGCCCCTCGTGGTCGGGCCAGTCGGTGGGCCGGGTGGGGATCTCGTAGGGCAGGGCGGCCGGGTCGATGGCGGGGTTGAGGTTCTCCAGGTTGATGTGGGGCGGGATCACGCGGTGCTTGAGGCTCAGTACGGTCTTCATCAAGCCGGCGATCCCGGCAGCGGATTCGGTGTGGCCGATGTTCGTCTTCACCGAACCGACGTAGGCGCGCGTGCCCGGGGCCCGTCCGACGGCCAGCGCGCGGGCCAGGGCGCTCGCCTCGATCGGATCGCCGACCGGGGTCGAGGTACCGTGCGCCTCCATGTACTGGAGGTCTCCCGGGGTGATGCCCGCCTCGGCGCAGACCCGCCGGATCAGGTCGACCTGGGCGTCGGGGTTGGGCACGGTGATGCCGTTGGTGTGGCCGTCCTGGTTGACGCCGCTGCCGAGGATCACCGCGTGGATCCGGTCCCCGTCCCGTACCGCGTCCTCCAGCCGCTTCAGGGCGACCAGGCCCACGCCTTCGGCGCGTACGTAGCCGTCGGCGGCGGCGTCGAACGTACGGGAGCGGCCCTCCGGCGACAGGAACCCGCCCTTCGTCTCGGCGATGGTGTACTGCGGGGCCATGTGCAGCAGGGTGCCGCCTGCCAGGGCGAGGTCGCTCTCCCCGTTGTTCAGCGCCTGGCACGCGAGGTGGACGGCCACCAGGGAGGAGCTGCACGCGGTGTCGACGGACAGGCTGGGACCGCGGAAGTCGAAGCAGTACGAGATGCGGTTCGACACCATCGTCATCATGGTGCCGGTCGCGGTGTGGGCGGCCAGGGAGGTGAAGCCGAGGTCGGCGAACTGGAGGATCTTGTAGTCCAGGGTGAACGCCCCGACGTAGACGGCCACGTTGCCGCCCGCGAGATCGGCGGGCCGCTGGCCGCCGTCCTCCAGTGCCTCCCAGGCCACTTCGAGCAGCTTGCGCTGCTGCGGGTCCATGTGGTCGGCCTCGCGGGGGCTGATGCCGAAGAACGCGGGGTCGAACTCGTCGAAGCCGTCGATGTATCCGCCGCGGCCACCGACGAGGCGTCCTGGTCTGTCGCGGTACCGGCTGCCGAGCGTTCCCACGTCGTAGCGGTCGGGCGGGGTGGGCGTGATGCAGTCCTTGCCCGCCACCAGGTTCCGCCAGAACGTGCGATGGTCCGAGGCGCCGCCGGGCAGACGGCAGCCCATCCCGACGATCGCCACCTTGGCCCGTGACGTCCGGTTGTTCGCATCGGACATGTCGAACTCCTCAACTCGTGGTGGAACGGCAGGGGACGGCGGTCACTCCGGTCGGGAGCCCTGCGAGGGTCGGCGCCGCCAGGGGTGCAGGAAGGCGGCGAGGATCTCGCCGGTTCCGGGAAAGGAGGCGGGGTCGTGGAGGCCGACGGCGGCGGGTTCGCGGCCGGGGCGCCAGGTGAAGCTGCCGAGGAGGTGGTCCCAGCACGACAGGTCGGAGCCGTAGTGGCCGGCTTCGGCCAGATCGGTGCTGTGGTGCAGTCGGTGCTGCTCGGGACTGGCCAGCAGATGGTTGAGCGCTCCGATGCGTACGTCGATGTTCGCGTGGACGAAGTAGCCCTGGGCGGCGACGAAGAGTCCGACCACCAGGACGGCGGGCCGGGAGAATCCGACGAGTGCCAGGGCCAGTTGGACGAGCCCCTGCGCCAGGACGATGTCCAGCACGTGGTTGACGCCGTTGTTGGCGACGTTGACCTTCTCCGGCACGTGGTGGACCCCGTGCAGCCGCCAGAGCAAGGGGTTGCGATGGCCCAGCCGGTGCACCAGGTAGCTGGCGAGCGATCCGGTGAGGAGCGCGCCCGGGATCTCGATCCCCAGGTGGTAGGTCGGCTCCGCCGGTGAGATGAGGCCGACGGCCAGCGCGACGAGCAGTTGAGCCAGTCCGCTCCCGGCCATGGTGAGCAGGAAGTAGACGCCGTAGAAGAACCATTCCTTCTTTTCGGGGTGCCAGTTCCGGTCGTAAGGAATCAGCCGCTCCAGGAGGACGAGATAGCTGATGACCCCGAGCAGGAAAAGCGGGCTGACCCATGACGGATCCCACTTCTGCCGCACTGCGAACACCCCGACGAGAATGACCGCGAGGAGGAGCACGGGATAAGCGGACACACGGAGGAAACAGACTGCGGAATCACCGACCACCCCCCTACGGGAAACCGAAAAGTCGGCCGAATAGATTTCGCCATCTGCGGCACGCTCGCACTCGTCCATCCGTGACCCCCGACAGGAGACGCTAACCGGAAGAAGGATCGATGCATCGCATCAGAGCAGGCCAGGGCAGCCTTGGACGCATCGGTGAACCCAGGGGGCGACCCTGGCCCTGCATTGACGTTTTTCAGACATCCAGCCCCGACGGAATTCGGCCGCGGTGTGGACTGACACCTGCGGCCCCATCAGCCCAGGTAATACATTTCCCGATCTCACGGCTTCAATCACGTCCGACTCGGAGAAATCATCCGACCTCATTTCCCAGGGGAGGTAATGCAAGGCGATTCGCACAGCCGAGGCAAGTTCATTTGTGCGAACCTTTACTTCGCAGGATCGTCCCGGCACCTCGGGGCGGCGCATTCCCGTGCCGCGCTTACTTTTCTCACGCCCGGGCGCACGCCCGAGGGGAGAACGGTGCGCCCGCGCGAAGTCGGCATTCCGGGGGCCCGCGTATACCTCACGGGCAGCTGGGGAGAACCCGGCGGTCAGCGAGCGGGGCGGGGGCGGGCGGGGGCCCCGCCGGGACAGCGGCTACAACCGCGCGGGGGGGGCGGGGGGGGCGGGGGGGGGGCCGGCG
>NZ_JBHVQX010000011.1:19803-40527 GCF_042886395.1 Streptomyces sp. NPDC058008
CTGCGGGGGGCCGTCTCTAACCCCCGGGGCGGGTGGGCCCACCCCGGCGGTCCCCGCGGGGGGCGGGCCGGGCCGGGCCCCGCTCGCTGACCGGTGAACACGCGGCGGGCGGTCGCGGCGGGCCTCTCGTCGCGCCGTCCGGCGTGCGGCCGGCCGAGGAATCGCCGACCACACGCGTGCGCTTACCTCGACACCGGCGTTCTCGCGGAGGTAATCCCTGCGGCGACGTCGCCGGATCGATCACGCACTGATCGCGGAGCCTCGTACGCGAGCAGAGCCCTCGCCCAACCTCGCAGGCCGGCAAGGGTTCGGCGTCGCAGGAGCGCGGTCGGGCCCGGCGTGGACGACGCACGCACCGAGTCCTGCAACGCGGCCTTCCCACGCGAGACCCGTCAGGGACGGGAGGGCGGGGGACGGTGCCCTCGCCCAACGAGCGAAGGGCCGACTCGATGCCGTCAGCCGGCTCAAGCACCGGGCGGAACATCCGACGCCGACTCCCTGGCCTCGAACAGTGAGCACCGACCGCCTCCGAGAACGCCTCCACGGTCATACCGGCTACGCCCGCACCCGGCGAGTTGGAGGGTTTCAGGAAACGGCTCGAAGCAAGGCCCCCACCCGACCGGGACAGCGCTGGCGGAGGTCATCCGGTGAAGGGCCCAAGCCGGGCGACGCTGACAGGGGGTGACCCGTCCGGGGAACCACTCACCAAGGCCGACCCGCCGAGGCCGGTTACGGCAGACGCGCCGACGGCGGGTGTGACGCGGTTGCTTCGGCGTGAACAACTGATCCGCTTTGAAGGTCCGTTGACCACGACGCCGATGTGCCGTGGTCAATGACCGCGCAGGCCGCGGACAGCATTGCAAGGCGCCGCGAACCTGCGCCGTGGAGGCGGCAGGTGTCGCCGCAACGCTCGCGCCCGCGTGCTTCACCCGTCGGAGCCGTCGCAGCGAGTCAGTCACGCGGCGCCCCTGATCCGAGAGCCCGCCGACATGATGTGCCCTCAAAAAGGCCGCACCGAAAGCAGATCCGTCCCCCAGGCGTGTCCCGTCGGTGACCCTCGGCAGAGCCGGACTCATCGGCACCCAGCGACCGGTGACGGCCGAGCCACCGTGGACCGAACCGACGGCGCGGAGTACGTGAATCACCGGCCGCCATCGGGTCCCAGCCCCGGAGTCCGTCCGCACACCACCAGGACCGTGGAAGACGACGCCGGAAGCACAGGCGGCCGACCGAACAGACCCGCACCCGACCGGCACGGCCTACGACAGGTGAGTGGCCGCGAGAGCGGTGGTGAGGCTCTCCACGAGGGCGGCGGTACCGGCTTCGCCGCCGGCCCATGCCACGTGGCCGTCGGGCCGGATCAGCGCGGCCCTCACACCGGCCCAGTCGGCGGCGGGCAGACGCAGGGCGCCGCTGTGCACGCGCAGACCGGACCGGGCGAACCGGTCGAGCGGTCGGTCGGCGTCGCCGGTGAGGTCGAGCAGCAGGTAGGCGTCGGCCCGCAGCAGGGCGAACAGGCCGGTGCCGTCGAGCGCGAGGTCGGGAGCGCGCGTCCCGGTCAGTGGGTGCGGACCGGCGCCGACGGGCGGGTAGGTGACGGACAGCGAGCTGACCTGGGCCGCGAGCCGGTCGTTGAGCTCGGGCAGGTCGGTGATGAGCCGCGCCAGCAGGCCGCGCAGGCTGAGCCCGTCGGAGGTGAAGGCGGTCATCAGGGCGACCTGGGCCCGGCTGGCTTCGGTGAGGTCGATGCCGACCGGGTGGCGTTCGGCGTGGTAGGTGTCCAGCAGGGTGTCGGGAGCCCAGCCGTTGAGTACGGCGGCCAGCTTCCAGGCCAGGTTGGCGGCGTCCTGGATGCCGACGTTCATGCCGACACCGCCGGCCGGGAAGTGCTGGTGGGCGGCGTCACCGGCGAGGAAGACCCGGCCTTGGCGGTAACGCGCGGCCAGCCGCGTGGCGTTGCCGAACCGGGAGAGCCAGACCGCGTCGCGCATCCGGAAGTCGGTGCCCGCCACGGCGGCGACGTTCTCGCGCAGTTCTTCCAAGGTCAGGTCGCCGGGCCGGGTGGTATTCAGGTCGCGGGGCAGGATGCCGACCAGGCGATGCAGCCCGCCGGGCATGGGTACGGCCATGAGCGTGCCCGCCGGACCGAACCAGCTGCTGCCGGGAGCCGGGGGCTCATCAAGGACGACGTCGCCGAGCCAGCCGAGCACGGTGGAGGGCGTGCCGGGGAAGTCGATACCGGCCGCGGCCCGCACGGTACTGCGGGTGCCATCACAGCCGACCAGGTAGGCGGCCCGGAGCGTGCCGGGCCCGTCCGGACCCGCGACGTGCACCGCGATGGCGTCGGGGCCGTCGGTGAACCCGGTGACCTCGTGCCCACGCAGGATGTCGGCGCCCAGGGCGAGGGCCTGCTGCTCGAGGAGCGCCTCGGTGCGCTCCTGCGGGAGGGCGAGGGTGTGCGGGAACGGGCTGGGCAGACGGCGGAAGTCCAGCCGGGAGTCCAGCACGCCGAAATGCCCGCCGGGCAGCGGCACGCCCTCGCCCACGAAGGACGCGTGCACCTGGCGGGAGGCGAACGTCTCAATGGTCCTCGGGTGGACGGTCAGGGCACGGGAGCGGGAGTCGCGCTCCGTGCGGGACTCGATGACGGCGACGGTGACGCCGGCCCGGCGCAACTCGCCCGCGAGCCACAGCCCCACGGGCCCACCACCCGCGACAACGACCTGGTAGTTCATGATCTTCCACGTCCTCTCGGAGTCTTGGTCGGTGACCAATGACTGGTCGGGAGTAAACTAGGTCAGTGACCAATAAGCAAGTCGGAGAAGACACCGCGAACCGCCTCACCCGCGCAACGGTGATCGGCGCCGCACTCCAGGTGCTGGAGGAACGCGGACTGGACGGGCTGTCGACCCGGGCAGTGGCCGACCGCCTCGGGGTGCGCATGAACACCGTGCTGTGGCACGTGAAGACGAAGGCCCGGATGCTGGAGCTCATGGCGGACGCCGTACTCGGCACCATCAGTTACGGCGACCTCCCCGCGAACGCCCAGCCACGGGTGCGGGAGCTGGTCGGCCGCTACCGGCGGGCGCTGCTCGCGCACCGCGACGGAGCCGGCCTGGTGGCCGGCACCTATGCGGCCGAACCCCATACGCTGCGCTTCGCCGACCACCTCGTCGAGGCGCTGCTCGCGGCCGGGGCGGACGAGCGGCGGGCGGCCTGGACCGCGTGGACGGTCACCTACTTCACCCTGGGCCTGACACAGGAGGAGCAGGCTGCGCCCGACCGGCACGACGACCGCCTCCACCTGGCCGTGGCACCCGGTGAGCACCCGGCGTTGCACCGGGTTCTCGATCATCTGGGCCCGGACTCCTTCGAGGACCGCTTCACTTTCGGACTGGACGCGACCCTGTCCCGCCTTTCCTCATGAGCCTGTCCCGCAACCCGGCCAGAGGGTGACGTGGCCGCCCCGGCCGAATGGGGTGACGTAGGCCCTTCGAACCACGTCACCGCCGCGTCCGCCCCTGATGCGAATGAAGAGCAGCGCGACGACGATTCCGACCGCGAAGCGCCCCGTGCCCAGCGTGGCCGGAGAAACCAGCAATGACGTCCCGGGGCAATGAACATGACGACCGGCCCGAGACGGCCGCCGTCAGGTCCCATGCCGGACCCACTGGCCATCGAAGTCGCCCGTCACAGTTCACACCATCCAGCGCCAGGGCAGCGCAACGAGCGCTGCCTACGGCCTGCCCGTCCGCCCCACGCCGAGGTCTCGCGCCGAACTTGCGTGGGCGGGGCGGCCGTAGGCCTCGCCGGCCGCGGGGCCCCGCCCCTCGTCATGGCATGGGCAGGACGGCGGTGCTCCGCGTCCCGACGGGAGCGGCCGCCTGGTGCGCGGGCGGGCTGCATCGGGGGTGGTCACGTTGAGGGGGCCCGTTGACAACGGGGCCGCGATGGCGGCGACGAACCCGGGCACGGCGGCGCGGGGTCCGGCCGGCTCGGTACCACGTCACGGTCGCGCTGGCCGTGTGCCGCCGGCGTCCCGGCCGGGCCGGACGGCACTCTCCGTTCAGGCGTCCTCGTCCAGCCTCTCCACCACACGTACGGAAATATCAGCCAGGGTTCGGAGCTCCTCCGCGGTCAACTGGTCCAGGAAGAGGGAACGGACGGCCTGCACGTGCAGCGGGGCCGCCGCCCCGATGGCCTCGCGTCCCGCATCCGTGATCACCGCGAAGGCACCCCGCCCGTCCTCCCGGCATTCCTCCCGCGCCACCAGCCCCCGGCCGATCATTCGCGTGATGTGATGGGACATCCGGCTCTTCTCCCACTCAAGCGCCCGCGCGAGGTCCTGGTACCGCCGACGGCCTTCGGGCACGTCGGTCAGGTTGACCAGGACCGCGTAATCAGCGGCCGCCAAATGGGATTCGGTCTGCAGGAGGTGCGACAGGCGGCCGATCAGCCGCTCGTGCAGCCGGACGAAGCTCCTCCACGCGTGCTGCTCCTCCGCCGTCAGCCAGTTCACACCGTCAGTCACGTGGTCGAGTGTAGTGAACTGGTCGATGCGTCATCCAAGAGGCCGGGTTTACGCGCCACCGTCGCGGCGCCGCCCGGGCGAAATAGTCGCGGGCTGACGGGCTGACGGGGCAAACTGCCGGACGGCCGAGGTGATGGCCAGGACGAGGGGGCGGCACCCCGACCCGGTAACCGCCCCCGAATGCAACGCTGTTACGCCCCGGCCGTCCCGGCGACCGGGGTGTTCAGGAGTTGCTGCTCCCAGACCGTGACGATCCCGGTGGCACCCGCGTGCACCATGGCCGCCAGTTGGTCCTCCGGCGCGATGCGGTCCGTCCGCGCCCAGTCGCGCTGCCACTCGCCCATCACGGCCAGCCAGGTGATCGGCACGACCCCGGCCTGGATCATGCGCCGCACCGCCATGTCGTGAGCCTCGGCCGATACGCCGCCGGAGGCGTCGGTGACGACGTACACGTCGAAGCCTTCGCCCGCTGCCTGAATGGCGGGCATGGCCACGCAGATCTCCGTCCACAGACCGGCGATGATCAGCTTCTTGCGCCCGGTGGCCTTCACGGCGTCCACCACGACCCGGTCCTCCCAGGTGTTGATCAAGGTCCTGTTGATCGGCTTCTGGTCCGGAAAGACGTCCTGCAGTGGCTGGATCAGCAGACCCCCACGATCTTCCACGACCGTGGTCAGGATCGTCGGGACACCGTAGCCCTTGGCCGCCTTGGCCAGGCCCACGACGTTGTTGGTGACCGCCATCGGCTCGTGACTGTGCAGGTTGGCGAACTGGTACGGCTGATGATCGATCAGCACCAGGACACTCTCCTCGGGGGTCAGCAGGGCCTCGAGGCCGGTCTTCGGCGACGTGCTCATGGAGATCTCCTCAGGAGTACGGGGGCGCGCGCACCATTATGGTTGACGCGTCACCTTTTTTTACATGACACATCAACTACATGTCCAGTGCGGGCAGTTCGGGGCGAGGAGCTACGAACAGGGCGGGGCGGAGAAGTGGCCGCGTGCGGTTCACGTCCAAGGACCGCGGCCGACAACCGGCCGACCGAGCGGAGCTCGCCCGATCGTCAAGGCGTGCGGGACGACGGCGTGATGGCGATGGCGAGTGCGGACATCAGCCACCTCGGCCGGTGCCCTGGCCGGCACCGACATCCGTATACGGCACCGGCTCACACGTCATCCCGACGACCGCGCACCTCGGACCTCACTCCGGGCGACAGACAGCCCGTCGGGATCCGGGCCAAGCGCCAGACACTGCCACCCGGCCCCACGTGTGAACCGCACCGGGCACACCAGGGTCGGCGTGCCCGAGAGCAGGCGGCGTCACCGCCCTGGACGCCAACCGGCATCAGGACGATCGCTTCGTGAGACCCCGCGCGGGCGCTGCCCGACGCACGTCATTCCGCGCCCCGCCGACCGTTCCGCTGCCCGGTCGACCACGGAGGGGACCCGGACCGAGCCGCCTGGTAGCTCGCACCGGCCCCCGCGAGCCGACTGGCACGTGCCGGTGAGCACGCCGGGAAGCCAGGAAACGGGACCGGGACATCCGAAAGCCGGGAAAGCCGGGAAAGCATGATGCTCGACCATGCCTCGTCGCGGACAAGCAGCGCGGGAGACGTGTTCGGTACCGGGGACCAAGACCTGTGCTCCCGCTGAACCGCCCGGGTCCGCGGTGCCCCGCCGCTCGCTCAGTTCAACCGCTGCTGCCAGTCTTCGGGCACCGCTCCGGCGGGGCCGGGTACGGGCTGGTCAACGGGGTGGGAGGTGGGTGGGGCGAGCTGAGGACCCTCGTAGAACTGCTGGGTCTCGTTGTTGTAGAACCACTCCTCGCCCGGTTCGTAACTGGTGATGAACGGGTGGCCCGCCGTCTCGAAGTGTCGGGTGGCGTGCCGGGAGGGCGAGGAGTCGCAGCAGCCGATGTGGCCGCAGGCGGCGCAGCGTCGCAGGTGGAACCACCAGCCAGGGCCGTCACCCGCCAGGCAGTCGGCGCACCCCTGCCCGCTCGGGGCGGCCTGCGGGTCGATGCCGGGAATCGCTCGGTCACCCATCGGTACGCTCCTCACTCGGTCGGCGCCAGGCGGCACGGCGGAGCCGCGGCCCTTCCACCAGCCTGCGCGAGCGCCATGAGGGACGCCAGCGGGGAACGACGGTGGTCGCCGGACCGGCTCCCAGGAGGCCGGCGGGCCGCCGGCCTGACCAGCACGACGCACTCACCCCGCGCGGGAGTCCCGCATATGCCCGTTTCACGCTCCGGCTCGCGGAGGAGCGACGGGTGCGGATGCCCTTGTGGGGGTGTCGACGCTGCCCCGGTCGAGGACGCGGGTGGAGCCGGCATCGCGCGGCCGCCAGGAGAACGTGAGAAGTGAGTGGCGACGATCGGCTCGGTCGGGGGCGGGGCGCCGGACGATCTCTCTCACCCCGGAAGGGCGGGCCGTGTACCGCTGGACGACTGCCTCGCGGTGCTCGTCATCGCGCTGCCCTCGGTCGCCAGGCCTTCCCACCGGTACGAGGTCCACACGTCAGCGACGGTGCTCGGGGTTGGGCGCGTCGAAGCGGCAGCCGACGTCCCATTGAGGGCGCTGGTTGCCGTACGTGGGAATGCCTCCGGCCCGCTTGAGGAGGGCCGCGAGGTGCATGAGGTTCCAGGCGGCGAAGGTCGTGTTCCGGTTGGTGAAGTCGTTCTCGGGACCGCCGGAACCGGGGTCGAGGTAGCTGGGGCCCGGTCCCGCCTCGCCGATCCAGCCCGCGTCGGCCTGGGGCGGGATGGCGAAGCCGATGTGCTGGAGGCTGTAGAGGACGTTCATGGCGCAGTGCTTGAGGCCGTCCTCGTTGCCGGTGATCAGGCAGCCTCCGACCCGTCCGTAGTAGGCGGACTGCCCGGCATCGTTGAGCTCGGCCGAGTTGGAGTAGAGCCGTTCGATGACGTGCTTCATCACGGAGCTGTTGTCGCCGAGCCAGATCGGGCCGCAGAGCACGAGGATGTCGGCGGCCATCACCTTGGCGTACATCTCGGGCCAGGCATCGCTGGCGGCGCCGTGCTCGGTCATGTCGGGTTGGACGCCGACCGCGAGGTCCCAGTCGACGGGGCGGATCACCTCCGTACGCACACCGGCCGCGCGCATCACCGCGACGCTGCGGTCGATCAGCCCCGCGGTGTTGCTGGTCTCCGGTGACGGTTTCAGGGTGCAGTTGAGGTAGAGGGCGTTGAGGTCGTCGTAGCGTGGAGGGGTGCTGGACGGCATGGTCAGGTCCCTTCGCGGCGGCTGATGGTGCGAGTCTGGAACACCGGGGTGGGGGCAGCTACCACAGCGTGGCGAACGCGGTACGCGTCCGGTGCCCCGCGGATGCGGCCGTCCGGGTCGGGGGCGACAGTGGAGATCAGTGCCTCCGGCCGTCCGGGTCGGGGCGGGGCCCACGGGAGGGACCCTCGATGGAGTTGTTCCCCGCCTTGCCCAGGGAGTCCTGGGAGGCGACGAAGGAGACGCTGCACCGGTTCCTCCAGATCGTCGGGAAGACACGGCTGGCCGCCAGTGTGCGGCGCAACCACTGGTGGAACGTTCCCTTTCATCTGACCGGGGAGGGCATCACCACCCGGCCCAGCGGACCGCTCGCCGACGGAACCGTCTTCACCGTCGACTTCGATTTCACCGCTCACCGGCTACGGGTCCTCACCCTCGACGGGCGCAAGGCGTCGTTCTCCCTGGAACGCCTGTCGGTCGGCGACTTCTACCGTCGGTTCACCGGCACCCTGACCTATCTGGGCATCAACGCCCTCCCGGAACACCCCTGTCCTTTTGACCTGCCCGACGCGTCCCGGCCGTTCGCGGAGGACGACGAGCACGCCACGTACGATCCGGCCGCCGTGAACCGCTACTGGACGGTCCTCACCCAGGTCATGCTCGTCCTGGAGCAGTACGCGGCCGGGTACTCCGGGAAGACCAGCCCGGTCCACCACTTCTGGCACACCTTCGACATCGCCGTGACCCGGTTCTCCGACCGGCACGTGGCTCAGGGCCCTTCCGTCGATCCGGTCACCCGCGAGGCCTACTCGCGCGAGGTGATCAGCAGCGGCTTCTGGTTCGGTGACGAGCGGTCCTACCCGGAGCCCGCCTTCTACTCGTACACGGCGCCGGAGCCCGAGGGGCTGGAGCGCCAGCCGCTTGAGCCGGAGGCCGCGCGGTGGACGGAGAGCAACGGCTCGCACCTGGCCCTGCTGCCCTACGACGACGTACGCACCTCACCGGACGCGCGCGCCGAGATCCTCCGCTTCTACGACAGTGCCTTCGCAGCCGGCGCGCGCCTGGCGGGGTGGCCCCCGGACCAGCTCTGCCAGGACGGAGTGACCGACCCCCAGTCCTGGGTCGCCCCGAGGACGCTGTGAGCGGGCGTCAGCACCGGTCGCCGGCCTCGTCCGGGAGTCCGCGGTGCGCAGCTCTCCGGGGTCCCACCGGAGAGCTGCCCTCATCCCCCGCTGCACTCGTGGGTCTGCTGCTACCGGGAGCGACACCGCTGTCCTGAACAGGGCCGGCATGCCTCCACCCGGGGAGGGATGTCGTCGTAACGGACGGGCCGCCGGTGGGACGCCCCTCTGCGACGCGGTATCCACCGGCGCCCCCGGGTGGCGACTCGGAACCCGCGTGGTCCAGGGAACCGTGGCGCGGTGCCAGGAGACTGGGCCCGGGCGCTCCGAAAGGGTGTTGACGCGTCGCTACCGCCGGTCCGCCGTGGCGTCCTCCAGGGAGCGGACGGTCTCCGGAGGGAGCCGTACCTGTGCGGTGGCGATGTTCTCGTCGAGGTGATCGATGCTGGCAGTTCCGGGGATCAGCAGCGTGTGCTCGTACGTCGCCAGGAGCCACGCAAGACCGATCTGCGCGGGCGTGGCGTCCAGCTTTTCGGCTGCCTCGATGACTTGTGGATGTTCGCTCACCTTGGGAAATCCCGGGAACGCGGAGCCCAGCGGGAAGAACGGGACCCAGGGAATGGCGTTCTCCCGGCAGATGTCGAGCAGCGGCTCGCCGGAACGTTCCAGCAGGCTGTACTGGTTCTGGACGCAGGCGATTCCCACGGGCAGGGCCTGGTTCAGATGCTCCAGGGTGATGTTGCTCAGTCCGATTCCGCCGATCTTGCCCTCGTCGCGCAGGCTGGTCATTTCGGCGAGCTGATCGTCGAGGGGCACCTGCTGGTCCGGCCCCACGGGGCTGCCGTCCATGTGAGCGTCCATGATGCGCAGGTTGACCACGTCCAGGCGGTCCACGCCGAGAGTGGCGAGGTTCCGCTCCACTCCGTCGCGCAGTTGCTCAGGCCGCCGGGCGGGCACGATCTGGCCTCCGGGGCGGTCGTCCGCGCCGACCTTGCTGACCAGGACGAGATGGTCGGGGTACGGGAAGAGGGCGGCACGGATGAGTTCGTTGGCCAGACCGAGGCCGTAGAACTGCGAGGTGTCGATGTGGTTCACGCCGGAGTCGACGGCGCGGCGCAGCACGGCCAGGCTCTGCTCCCTCGGTGGCGGAGCGGGGCGTCCCGGCCCCGGCAGCTGCATGGCGCCGAACCCGATGCGGGCCACCGGGCGGCCCGCCAGCAGGGTGGTCCCGCCGGGCGGGGGGACCTGAGCGGTCTTCTCGGACATGCTGTTCTCCCTGGATGTGTCGGGTGACAGTTCCCAGTGTCGGGGCGCCGGTCCGGCCGCGCACGTACAACGGCCGACGAGATGATCTCCGTGGCGGTCGGACACCGAGGGGCCGGTGATCCGGGGGTGTGGGCTTCCCGTGGCCTGTGTCGCGGGCGGCCCACACCCGTGGGACAAGGTCAGATGCGGACGACGATCTTCCCTCGTGTGTGTCCGCGCTCGGCGTACGCGTGTGCCTCCGCGATCCGTTCGAGGGGGAACGTCCGCTCGATGCGCGGTGTGTAGGCGCCCCGCCTGCCCAGTTCGGCCGCTTCGGCGAGGAGCGCGGGGTCGTTCTCCGCGTTGACCAGACGTACGCCCAGGCGCTCCGCGTTGGTGTGGTCCGCGACCG
Organism: Streptomyces sp. NPDC058008; assembly: GCF_042886395.1. NCBI lineage: Bacteria > Bacillati > Actinomycetota > Actinomycetes > Kitasatosporales > Streptomycetaceae > Streptomyces > Streptomyces sp. NPDC058008. The sequence goes on from NZ_JBHVQX010000011.1 coordinate 30,348, forward strand.
TCGAGACGCGAGCGGGGTCGCCCACGATGGCGACGAGGTCGGCCAGGGATCCGGAGGCCGCCGTGTCGAGTGCGATGTCGACGCCGTTCGGGGCCAGGGTGGCGAGGCGCTCCGCGAGGCCGGTGCCGTACGTGGTGGGGACGGCTCCGAGAGCGGTGAGGAACTCGTGGTTGCGTTCGCCGGCCGTCCCGATGACGGTGGCACCCTGAGCCACCGCGATCTCGACCGCGGCACTGCCCACGCCTCCGGCGGCACCTTCGACGAGGAGGGTGCGCCCTCGCAGGGGACCGAGCGCCTTCAGTCCGCCCATCGCGGTCACGGACGCCAGGCCGGCACCGGCGGCCTCCTCATCGGTCCATGCGGAGGGGGCGTGGGCCCAGGCCGAGAGCACGGCCAGCTCCGCTGTCGCACCGGTGACGCCGCCGAGCCCGAAGACGCGGTCGCCGGGGCTTACCCCTCGCACGCCGTCACCGATCTCGTCGACCACGCCGACGGCGTCACGCCCGGGAATCGCCGGCAGGTCCAGCGGGAAGAACTCGCGCACCGTCCCGGCGCGCACCTTCCAGTCGACGGGGTTGACGCCGGCGGCCGCGACGCGGATACGGATCTCGCCGGGTCCGGGATGCGGGTCCGGGGCCTGCTCGACCACAAGGGTCTCCACACCGCCGTACTCGTGGTAACGGGCTGCACGCATGACGTTCTGCCTTTCCGACACGACCTGAACGGGCCGTTCGTGGGATCAGGGGGATGGATGTCCGGCGAATGCCGACGCCGCTACGCTAGAACCTGACGTCGACGTCAGCTGCAAGTCGGACAGGCGGTCCGGGCGGAGGAGAGCCGGTGCGCATCGGTGAGGTCGCCGAGAGGGCGGGAGTGAGCGTCAGGGCCCTCCGCTACTACGAGGAACAGGATCTGCTCCACTCCGAACGCAGTCCCGGCGGTCAGCGGCACTACCCCGACACCGCCGTCCGCAGGGTCCTGCTGATCCAGCAGTTGTACGCCGCGGGCCTCCCGAGCAGGAGGGTCCGCGAGGTGCTGCCGTGCGTGGACTCCGGTGAGGTACCCCCGGCGCTCCTGGACCGGTTGGCGGCCGAACGTGTCCGCATCGACCAGCGGATCACCGACATGCTCGCGGTGCGCGACCGTCTCGACGACGTCATCACCATCGCACGGAACCCTGGTTCCGACTGTTCTCACACGCGGTGAGAACCGCTGTCGCGACGGATCCGGGGGTACCGGCGCACGGCACGGGAACGCATCCGAGGGTGACGGCGATTCCATGGCTGTGGCCGCGCGGGCCCCGGTGCGCGCGGACAGTGGAGCGGTGCCTCTCGCCTACTCCGCTCGACGCGCGTTGAGCCGCGCGGCCTGTCGCGTCAGGTGGTCGCGCTCGGCGAGGTCGGGTGCCTGACGGGCCGCCTCCGCGTAGAGGCGTGCCGCAGTCGCCAGGTCGCCGTCGCACTCGTGGAGGTACGCCGCCACCGCTGCGTGGCGGGGCAGCGAGGCATCCAGTTCCGCGAGTGCGGCCAGGCCGGCACGCGGCCCGTCGGCCTCGCCGACGGCCACGGCGCGATTGAGCCGGACCACCGGGCTGCCGGTCAGACGTACGAGTTCGTCGTACCACTCGACGATCTGCACCCAGTCGGTCTCCTCGGCGGTGGGCGCGTCGGCGTGCAGGGCCGCGACGGCCGCCTGCGCCTGGAACTCGCCCATCCGGTCGCGGGCGAGGGCCGACTGAAGGATCTCGACCCCTTCGGCGATCAGCGCGGTGTCCCATCGGCCGCGGTCCTGCTCGGCGAGCGGCACCAGGCTGCCGTCGGGGGCGGTGCGGGCGGTGCGCCGCGCGTGGTGGAGCAGCATGAGGGCGAGCAGCCCCGCCACCTCGGGGTGGTTGATCACGGCAGCGAGCTGCCGGGTGAGCCGGATGGCCTCGGCGGAGAGGTCGATGTCGCCGGAGTAGCCCTCGTTGAAGACCAGGTAGAGAACGCGCAGGACGGTGGCGACATCGCCGGGCCGGTCGAACCGCACACCGGAGACGGTGCGCTTGGCGCGGCTGATGCGCTGGGCCATGGTCGCCTCGGGCACCAGATACGCCTGTGCGATCTGACGTGTGGTCAGCCCTCCGACGGCGCGCAGGGTGAGTGCGACCGCCGAGGAGGGCGTCAGTGCGGGATGGGCGCAGAGGAAGTAGAGCTGGAGCGTGTCGTCCACCGCGGGCGCGGGCTCCGGTGCGGGCTCCTCGTCGACCAGGTCCTCACGTCGGCGGCGGGCGGTGTCGGCCCGGGTCGCGTCGAGGAACTTGCGCCAGGCGACGGTGACCATCCAGCCCTTCGGGTCCCGCGGCGGGTCGGCCGGCCAGACCCTGACCGCCTCGACGAGCGCGTCCTGTACGGCGTCCTCGGCCGCCGCGAAGTCGGCTCCGCGGCGGACGAGGACGGCGAGCACGCTCGGCGTGAGGCGCCTCAGCAGGGCCTCGTCGATCGATGGGGTCACTCCGTGATGGTAGGCGGCGCGGTCAGGAACGGACGCAGCTCGAGCCACTCGTGGATCGGCTTCCCGCCGGCCCCGGGGGCGGCCGACAGCTCTCCGGCCAGTTCGACGGCGCGCTCGTGGCTGTCCACGTCGATCACCATCCAGCCCGCGATCAGGTCCTTGGTCTCGGCGAACGGGCCGTCGGTGACGGGTTGGCGTCCCTCACCGTCGTAGCGGACCCACGTCCCCTCGGGGGCGAGCGCCTGACCGTCGACGAACTCGCCGGTCTTCTCCAGCCGGGCCGCGAAATCGTTCATGTACCGCATGTGCGCGGAGATCTCCTCCGGCGTCCACCGGTCCATCGGCACGTCGTTGACCGCCGCCGGAGCGCCACGGTAGTGCTTGAGCAGGAGGTACTTGGCCATCGTGTTCTCCTCGGTACTGGTTGCGAGCCGTTCTGCTCGCGTTCATGGCGGGGACGGAGCCGGCCGGCTGTTCTCGACATCGCCGTCCGACTTTTCTGAAAACTGTCGCGACCAGGGGACCGCCGTTCCTTCGGCTCCCCTGGTCCCTCCGCCCCCTGATCACCGTGTCCTCCGGTCCTCACCCAGCGAGTGGCGGCACGGTCGCCGCCCAGGTGGCTTCCGCCCGGCGACCAGGGCCTCGGACCACCCCCGGCACCCCAGCCGACGGTTCCCGCATCTGCTCGACCTGCGCCGACCGCGCAACCGCCGGTGCGGCCCCTCTGAGCCGCGGAGTGCCCACTCGGCGCCCTGGGCCGTCCGTACCGGTGCTTGTCCGTACGCCACACCTGTGGCGCACACAGATCCTCGCGTACCGACGGACCGCAGGTCTGTCCGGAGGTGGCAGCGAAAGGGTGAAACACGGCGGTGCGGCTCGTGCGCCGGGCGGCACGCCCTTGACGCTTGTGTGATCAACCGGGTCCGCCGCACGCACGGTGCTGTCAGCTGTCAGTGGCGGCTGCCATGATCGCTCTCATGACGCGGTGGGAGAACGACCCGGCGTACCGGGCGGTGGAACGGGCATTCGTGGAGGGCCCGCCCCTGGAGCAGGCGGGAGGTCCCCTCGACGTGCGGGCGGTGCTGGCGGGGATCCCTCCGGAGGCCAAAGACGGTTTTCTCGTCGAGACGGTGCCCTGGGACCGCTTCCCGGAGGGTGTCAGGGTCCGCGAGAGCCTGCGGCAGCTGCGCTCGGGGGATGCGGCCGCCATGAGCGGCGCCCTGGCCACGCTCCAGGGCCTCTGCGCCAACGACATGCGGGCGGCGGTGGTTCCGGCCGTACCCTTCCTGGTGCGCGTCGCCGCTGATACGGACGCCGCCCACCGCGCCGACGTGGTGGCCCTGGCCGGCGGAGTGGCACGCTGGTGGAACCACAGCCTGTGCACACGCGCCGACATGCTGCGGTTCCGCTACAGCGGTGACGAATGGTGCTTCGAGGTCACCGGATATCCGGGCAACTGGTCGGCGCAGGCCGCCCGTGACGCCATCGCCGCGGACGCCGGCCTCCTGCTGCCCCTCCTCGACGATCCCGATGCCGGGATACGCATCGCCACGGCGTACGCACTGGCCGCAGCGTCGGGTCGCGAGCAGCACATCAGCAACGCCTTTCACGCCCGTCTGGTCACCGAGCACGATCCGGGCGTGCGCGCGGGCCTGGTGCTGGCTGTCGCGCAGCTGGCCCGTGCGCACGGGGACGCGGGGGCCGTGGTGTGGTCCCACGCGTGCTGGTCCGATGCCCTGCGGCCGCCCGAGGTGCGGGTCAGCGCCGCACTCGCGTGGATGTGCCTCACGGACGTCCCCGTCCCGGACGAACTGCACACCGTCCTGGACCGTTTCGCCACCGACGTGACGGCCCGTGTGATGGCACCGCTGCCGTGGATCCGCGCGGTCGAGAGCGCCGACGGCAACGGCCTCCACCGCTGCCTCCGCAGGATGCTGCACCCTGACGAGCCCGATCCCGAAGGTCTTTGCGACCCGTGGGGCTGACCTCTGCGCGGTCGCGCTCAGCCGCGGGGCCGTGGATCGCGTCCGCGAAGGCGCGGGGCCTTCGTCCCGCACCGCCGCCCTGGGGCCGGACGGACACCGCGAGCCGGCTCGTCGGGAGAGCCCGAGCGGGCGGATGTCGGCACTGCTGACGACAAACCGGAGCCGGGGTCCTGGGACCGTTCCTGCGGAGCACTCCTCATCGAACAGACCAGCAGGAACGAGCCTGCTCCGGAACGGAGTTCGCAGGCTTCCCGGACCGCTGACCGACAACTCCTGCCGGCCCTGAGCGTCATGGTCCCGGTCCAGAGGTGGGGGCTCAGGGCGTGCGTGTGCCGATGTCCGAGGGGAGTGAGCCGGTCCTCGGCCTGCCCGGTAGCTTCCTTGCCCACTCCGCGTCCTCGGAGAGGCCCGGCAGGGACGGATCACGGATGGTGCTGCTTCCGCCGGGCCTCGCGTGGGTACCGGCCGGACTCGCCCGGGCGACGCACCACCGCGCCTCCGTACCGGCGGCCGTATCTTCCGCCCCGTCCGCTGAGCGTGCGCGAGCCGGGCCACCGCCCGGCCCCACGGCTCCCACAGCGGTGACGAAGTACGAGTCCGACGCCGTTCCGTCCGGCGCGCGGTCAGGGTCCGGGCAGAACCGGTACGTTGCGCTCCGGGTGCGACGACTCCGCCTCCCTCCCCCGGTCCCGTGGGGCCGGGAGACACGTCCGGCTCTTCGGCAGCCCGGCACCGGCAAGGGCCCGGACAGGTACGCCGGATCTCCCGGTCGCGCGTCCCGATGACTCGTACGAGCTGATGGGACATGCCCCCTGATCTGCTGTTCGGGTGATCCGACGCTGTTCACCGGAACCGAAGTCGCTGAGACAGAACCCGGACACTCACAGGATCATTTCAGGATCGTCCCGGCCCTAGTGTCGTCGGTGTCAGCAGGGAACACCGCCACCGAAAAATCGCTGGAGTTCATGATGCGTTCGCGTCTCGCCGCCCGTTCCGCCCGTCTCGTTCTGGCCGCCGCGGCCGTGACGGCCCTCGCCGCCACCACCACCGCCTGCGAGGCCGACGACGCCGCGGACGCCGGCAGCTCGGCGACCCCCTCCGCTGTGGCATCCGCCGACGGCGGCGCGAAGGACGGTTCCTCGGGTGAGAGCCCCTCCACGGGCGAGTCCTCCACCGGTGGCTCCAGCAATGCCGGCTCCGGCGGTTCCGATGACAAGGCCACCGACGGCGGCAAGAGCGGCAAGGACGGTTACGGGCAGTCCTGCGGCACCAACGACCTGACCTTCACCGTCACCTCGGAGACCCAGGCCGGCGGCTACTACCTCGTCGCGGCCAAGGCCAAGTCCGGCATCACCTGCTACCTGGACGTCAACACCCCCAGCGTCGCCTTCGGCTCCGGCGCGGACGGTGTGGCCTCCCCCGTCGGCCAGGGCGGCGAGGACCCGATCAAGCTGACCGGCTCCGCCGTCGCCTACACCGGCATCAACCCCAAGACCACCAACAGCGACGCGGGCAAGGAGTTCGAGAACGTCATCATCGCCACCAGCGACGAGGACCCCGAACCTGCCGAGCTCAAGCTCCCCGACACCGCCAGCGTCGACAAGCCGATCGTCACGAACTGGTCCACCAAGCGCAGCGAGACCGTTCCCGTCATCGTCTGACACCACCCGCTCCAGGCAGCCGCCCCGGCACGAACCGGTCGGCTGCTCACGTTCGAGGACTCCGGTCCACAGGCGGCCGACGTCCGGAGCGGCTTGACACGAAGCCGGCCGGGAGGGGTCTGCGCGTCCGCGGGCCCGGCCGCTCCCGTGGATCGGAATCAGGGATCACGGACTCCGCACAGCCGTCGGCCCCAGCCGTTGCGGTCAGCCGCCCGTACGGCCGCGGTCCCGTACTGGCTGCCGCTCGTCAGGCCGGGAATCCGACGGCCGAGAAGGCCCGGCGACCGGACGCAGGACCGTGAGGCCGTTCTCCAGGGCCGCCATCACGGCAAAGCTGACACGGTCGGGTGCGTGCGGGCTCGTCAGGGTGTACCCCTGGGCACGTCTCGGACTGCTTCAGGTCGGGGGGGGCGGATGTCAGTCCTGCCGCCAGAGCAGCCACATCAGGTACAGACCCCCGAGGGCTCCGGTCACCAGTCCGACGGGGATCTGGAACGGGGCGAGCACCCGCTGCGCCAGGAAGTCGGCCACGCACAGCAGCAGCGCCCCCATCAGGGCCGCCGTCGCCACCGGGGTCCCCGGAACCCGTCCGACGCGGCGCGCCAGCTGCGGTGCGGCCAGGGCGAGAAACCCGATCGGTCCGGTGACCGCGATGGCCGTGCCCGTCAGCGCGACTCCCGTGACGAGAGCGGCGATCCGTACGGAGCCGATGCGAACACCGAGGCCGGACGCCGTGTCGTCCCCCATCTCCATCATCTGGAGGGGACGTGCCAGCAGGGCGGTCGCGGCGAGCAGGACAGGCAACGCGAGTGCTGCGGGCGCGACCTGTTCCCAGGTGATGGCGTTCAGGCTCCCGAAGGTCCACGCCTTGGCGCTCTCGGCCGACTCGATGTCGGCCCGGGTGATGAGGTAGTCGTTCACCGAGGAGAGCATCGCCCCCACCGCGATCCCGGTGATCACCAGACGGCTGCCGCCGGAGCCTCCCCTCGCGGTGGACATCAGCTGGACGAGCACGGCGGTCGCCAGCCCGCCCAGTACCGCGCCGCCGCCCGCTCCGATGGCCGAACTGCCGCCGCCGAGAAGGAGAATGGCCAGCGCTCCGGTGGTCGAGCCGGTGGTGAACCCGATGATGTCCGGGCTGCCCAGCGGGTTGCGGGACAGCGTCTGGAACAGCGAACCCGCCAGTCCCAGCGACGCACCGACCACCAGGGCGGCGCACAGGCGGGCCACACGCTGGTCGATGACGATGAACCGGTCGGTCGTCCCGCCCCCGCCGCCGAGCACCTCCGCCACCCGGGCCGCGGTGATGTCGTACGTCCCGGTGAAGACACCCAGTGCGCCCACCAGCAGGCACGCCAGTACGGTGATCAGCCCGAACCGGCAGGTCCGGCGGGCGAACCGCACCGATCCACCCCGCGGGAGGCGTACGACGACATGCGCCGTACGGAACGACACGTCCGGACTCATATGCGCCCCGCCTTGCTTCTGTTCACGAGCCAGAGGAGTACCGGCGCTCCGACGAAGGCGGTCACGATGCCCGCCTCGATCTCGCCCGGCCTGGCGGCCACACGGCCGACGATGTCGCTCGCGAGGACGAGGACCGCCCCGGCCGGGACGGCGTAGGCGAGCAGCCACCGCACGTCAGGACCGAGCATCATGCGCAGGACGTGCGGAACCACCAGCCCGACGAACGCGATCGGGCCCGCCGCCGCGGTGGCGGCTCCGCAGAGCAGCATCACGGAGGTCAGGCCCGCGGCACGGACGGCGCTCGTACGCAGTCCGAGTGCGGAACCCTGCTCCTCGCCGAGCGCGAGCGCGTTGAGTGCCGGACCGAGCGGCAGGGCCAGGGCGATGCCCACGACCACGAACGGCACCGAGGCCGTCAGCGCGGGCGTCCCCCTGTTCTCCAGCGCACCGACCACCCAGAATCTGTACGAGTCGAAGGCCTCCGTGTCGAACATCGTCAGGATGCCGGTGACCGCGCCCAGTGTGGCCGAGGCCGCCGCCCCCGCCAGTACGAGCCTGGTGTGCTGCCCCGCCGACGCGCTGCGCCGGGTGAGGCCGTGGACGGCGAGAGCGGCCAGGACGGCCCCGGCCAGAGCGAACCACACGTATCCCGCGGTCCCGGTGACCCCGAACAGTGAGATACCGACGACGACCGCGAAGGAGGCTCCCGCGTTCACCCCGGCGAGTCCGGGCTCCGCGAGCGGATTGCGCGTCAGGGACTGCATCACCACGCCGGCCACGCCCAACGCGGCGCCGACCACGCACCCCAGGAGCGTGCGCGGCATGCGCAGTCGCCAGATGATGGCCGTCTCCGCAGCGTCGCCGTGGCCGGTGAGGACTCTCCACACGCCGTCGAGCGGGATGGTGCGCGAACCGACCGCCAGACTGACGAGGACCAGTGCGGCCACCATCACGGTGCACAGCACCCATCCGAGCCCCCGTCGGGCGTTGCGTCTGCGGCGGGTGGTGACGGATGCCGGTGTCGCCGGGTCGACCGGCACGGTCCGCGGCGGCTTCTCGGTGGTTCTCACAAGTGGTGTTCTCTTCGCTGGTGCGGGGGAATGTCTCACGGTGCTGGTGTGATGCAGCCCACCGGCCAACAGAACAGGCCATCACTTAGGTAAGCCTAAACTAATATTCATGACACGATTCAACCACCGCCGAGGTCTGCGGCTGTTCTCCGTCGCCACCCTGGGTGCTCTTCTGACCCTGTCCGGCTGCTCCGGCGGCACATCGGACAACAAGACGCCGAGTGGTGGCAGTTCACAGCCCGCCACCACGGCCGGTGTGCACACCGCACCCCGAACGGTTCCCGAGGGCATGGGCAGCGGCGAGAAGGACGGCGTGTTCCCGCGTACGGTCGCGCACTTCGGGGGCACGACCACGCTGAAGGCGGCGCCCGAGAGGGTCGTCGTCATCTCGACCGGCCAGGCCGACGCGCTGCTCACTCTCGGGATCACCCCGGTGGGTTCCACTCGTGGAGACGGCGCAGACCTCGTTCCGGCCTATCTCACCGACGCGTTCCCCCAGAAGGCACGGCAGATCGCGGCCGTCGCCGATGTCGGCTCACGGTTCGAGCCGAGCCTTGAGGCCATCGCCAACATCAAGCCCGACCTGATCCTCATGAACACCGCGGGCAAGGACGCCAAGGGCCTGTACAAGTCGCTCAGCGCCCTGGCCCCGACCGTGGCGACCCAGGGAACGGGCCTGTACTGGAAGCAGGACTTCCTCCTCCTCGCCGACGCCGTGGGCAGGACCCAGCAGGCTCAGAAGTTCCTGGACGACTTCCACTCGGACGCGGCGGCCCTCGGCGAGCAGCTGGACAAGCCCGTCACCGCCTCCTTCCTGCGGATGAAAGGCAACCGGCTCCGGGTCTTCGGAGTGCCGTCCTTCACCGGCAGCATCGCCGAGGACGCCGGCCTGCGACGGCCCGAGAGCCAGCGGTTCGACGAGACCTCCGAGGACATCAGCAACGAGCAGCTCGACCGGGCCGACGGCGACTGGCTCTTCTACGGGGTGCAGGGCGGCGACGCGAAGACGACAGCGCTCCTCAAGGCCCCTCTGTGGCCGACCCTCCAGGCCGTCTCCGCCAAGACCGCGGTCTCCGTCGACGACGACGTGTTCTACCTCAACACCGGCCCCACGGCGGCCCGCGGGGTGCTGGCCGTGCTGAAGAAGCACATCGCCACCGGGTGAACGCCGAGGCCGGTGCCGGCCGCTGCGGTCGGCACCGGCGGTTCAGCGGCCCTCCGGACCGGGCTCCGTCCGGGCCCGGTACGTGACGAGCCCGGGCGGCCAGGGAGCCGACGGCCCTGGCCGCCCGGCGCTGCCGGAACCGGCGGGGGCACGGCGTCCATCGGCGTGTGACCCGCCTGCCCCGGCCCAGGGTCGCCCGGGGGGCGGGCGGGTCACACGGCTGTACGGGGAAAGCGGCCTGTCGGTCGCGGGTGGGGGGGCAACCAGAAAGATTTACCCCCACCCCCCGACCCGGGGGGGTCGTCCCACCCCCCACCACCGGGGCCCAACCCACGGGGC
>NZ_JBHVQX010000011.1:40537-221283 GCF_042886395.1 Streptomyces sp. NPDC058008
CGTTTGGGCTGGTTTTTGTTTTATTTTTCCTGTTAACTGGGTTTTCGGGGTAAGGGGGCCTGGGGGTGGGGTGTGGGGGTACATCCTGAAAGATGTCCCGCCACACGCGCACCGGGGGGGCTCTTCCCTCGCCTCTCGACGGGTCACCTCCCAGCGGGACAGAGGCGGATCGCGACCGGAGCCGACGAGCGGCTGCCCGCCCTGCCCTCAGCCCCGCGTCCTGGCAGGGTCAGGCCCAGCAGCCGTTCACGGTGGCGGCGAGGCCGTCCAGGGAGTCCTTGATCGCACCGCCCTCGGCGCCCGAGCCGTTCTCGATGAACGAGAAGATCTTCCAGCGGCCGTCCTTCCCCTGTGTGAGACCGCTCAGGGCGGTGGCCCCGGTCAGGGTGCCGGTCTTGCCCTTGACCTGGCCCACGGCGCACTCGGAGTTCGCGGTGTCGAACCGCCCCCACTCCGGCCCGAGGGTGCTGCCCGCTTCACCGGCGACCGGCAGCCCGTCCGAGACGGACTTCAGGAGTCCGCTGTGGCGCGGGTCGGTGGTCAGGTCGAGGATCTCGGCGACGGTCCGGGCCGTGATGCGGTTGGACCGGGACAGTCCGCTGCCGTCGTGGATCTCGAAGTTGCTGACCGAGATCCCGTACCGGTCGGTGAGGACGTCGCGCACGGCCGCGGTACCGCCCTCGTAGGTGGCCTCCCGGCCGGAGGCGATTCCGGTCGCCCGGAGCAGCGTCTCGGCGATGTCGTTGTCACTGGTCTTGAGCATCTGCTCGACGATCACGGACAGCTCGGCGGACTGCTTCTCGGCCACCGGGAAATCGGTCGGGGCCGCTTGACCGCGGGTCACGTCACCCGTGACGCCGATACCCTGCTCGGCGAGCTGCGCGGCGAAGACCTCGCCGGCGTCGACGGCCGTGTCCTGGACGAGCTTCCCGTCGACGACCAGGGAACGGACCGGCGCGATCTGGTCGTCGTAGTAGCTGCTGTTCCAGCCCTCGGCGAGGGTCGGTTCGGCGAAGAGGCTGTCATCGACCCGGACCTTCACCGTGTCGAGGCCCGCGTTGCGCAGGCCGTCGGCCGCGCTCCCGGCCAGTTCGGTGACATCGGCGGTGGTCAGGGTACGGTCTCCCCCGCCGACCAGGGTGAGCGTGCCGTCCCCGTAGACCACCTTGGTCGTGAACCTGTGGTCGGGACCGAGCAGGGTCAGGGCCGCGGTGGCGGTCGCGAGCTTCGTGTTCGAAGCGGGCATCAGCGCCGTCTGCGCGTCGTGGCCCCAGATCACCTCGTTGGACTCGGCATCCATCACCACACCGCTGAAGGTGCTGCCGATGTTCTTGTCCTGGCTTCGGGCGTTGAGATTGTCCACGAGCTTCTGGTCGCCGCTGTCGAACCTGTCGACGCTCTCCTGGCTCGCTGCCGACCGGTCGGCGGCGGTCGCGGACTGGCCGGCCATGACCGCGCCGGCGACCGGGGTGAGCACCGCGGCGACGAGCGTGCGGCGGACGGTTCTGTTCATGGGCCTGGGCTTGCGGTGACGACCGCCGGAGGAGGAGACGGGCAGGGCGGCAGAACTGGATATCACAGCGTCTCCGCGTCACGTGCGTGACGAGTAGGCAGTAGGAGTGCGCATAAACCTAGCGTCAGTGATCGCGCTCGAAGTGGTCGCTTCAGCGGCTTACTGTGCAGGTTCGGTGACGGGGTGAGGGCTGTCTCCACGTCCCGGGAAATCACCGGTCGGCAGGCCGGCCGGGGCCGTGCCCGGAGCGCTGGTGCGGTTCTGCCGGCGCTTGCTTCCGGCCCCGGCTGACGGTGCGCCCACCGGGCCGACGCCGCACGGACCGACCGGAGCAGCCGGCCTCCGCGGGGAGCGGCCCGAGAGGGCTTCCGATTCGGGTTCAGGGGGAGTCGGCGTGAGCATGTCCTCGACGCAGCGCCGCAGTCCGCGTCCCGTGAACGCCGATGACCGCCGCCCGCCCCGGCGCTTCGCGCTCTGTCCGGTTCGGGCGGTGATCCGGTACCGCGCTCCTCGGACCGGGCCCACCGCCCCGATCGCGGACGTGCGTCTCATGGCCGGAGGACGAGTTTCCCCGTGGTGCGGCGCCCGAGCAGGTCCTCGTGCGCGTTTCGGGCCCGCCCCAGATCGTACTCCGCTCCGACCAGCGGCCTCAGGCGTCTCCGGGCGGTGAGGTCGAGCAACTCCTCAAGTGCTCCGCCACCGGCGCCGTTCCGGGCGAGGAGAGGGATGAGCCAGAAGCCGCCGACGGTGATGCTGTCGAGCGCGAGGCGGCCAGGGGCGATGGCCTCGGCGGCTTGTCGGGAGGAGGCACCGTAGGAGACCAGCCGTCCGAGATATCCGAGCGCCTCCAGGGCCGAGTCGAAGACGGGGCCGCCGACGGCGTCGAGGACGATGTCGACCGGCCGGCCGTGATTGGCCTCGAGAACACGCTCCTTGTATCCCTGCGCGTCGCCGTCGACCGCTGCGTCCGCACCCTGTTCGAGGGCCAGGGCCCGCTTCTCGGCGGACGACGCCGTGGCGATGACGCGTTTCGCCCCGAACTCCCTGGCCAGTTGCACGGCGAGATGCCCGGTGCCGCCCGCGGCCGCGTGGACGACCACGGTCTCACCGGGCCGCATGCGGGCAACCGAGCGCAGCAGATGCCAGGCCGTCAGCCCCTGGACGAGCAGTGCCAGCGCCTCGCCCGCGCTCACCGGATCCGGCACCGTGACGAGGTCGCGGTCCGCGACGACCGCCTTCGCCGCGTAGCCGCCCCGGGGGACGTAGCCGAGGACCCGTCGGCCGTCCGAGGTCCGGCCCGTGACCTCCAGTCCGGGTACGCGCGGCAACCGTGCCGTGGGGGCGTACGGCCCTTCGGTGTGCTCGCCGGCGATCTGCTTGATGTCACCGAAGTTGACGCCCGCGGCCTCCACCTCGACCAGGGTTTCACCAGGTCCGGCCACCGGGGCCGGCAGTTCGGCCTCGGTCAGAACCTCCGGGCCGCCGAACCGGTGGAACTGCATCGCACGCATGGACAAGCCTCCACGGGAGGGACGTTGCTCCGCGCAGCACACCGGCACGGACCTTGAGGGTGTCGGTGGACGCGCCATCGACGCGATCCGGGCGGAGGAGCTCGCGGGGCCGCCTCGCACGCCGCCCCGGGGCGGCGCTGTGGCTCGCTCCCCGCATGGCGGCCTCCGCCCGGCGGTGTCCTGGTCCCCCTTCACGGCCCGGAGGACGGACCACGGGCGGTGAGGGACGTGGCGTACCGAGGGTGGCCGGCCGGCGATCCCGGCAACGGATCATTGAGGCCCCTTCTGTGCCGGGAACGGGTCGGCCCATGATTCCTCGTCCAGGAGGAGTCCGTTGGCCAGGTAACTGATGGTCCGGTACCAGCCGGTGAGTACGAGGAGTTCGAGCAGCTGCTCGTCGTCGTAGTAGGTGCACAGGGCACGCCAGGCGGATTCCGAGAGCCGTGCCGTCTCGTGCAGTTCGTCGACCGCGTCGAGGAGCGCCCGCAGGTGGGGCGGCCATGCGAGGTGGGCCGCGGGGTCGGGCAGGGCGGTCGCCCGGAGCTGTTCCGGACCGAGTCCGGACTGTCGCGCGAGGGTCGCGGCGTGCACTCCCCACTCGTAGGCGCATCCGGAGCGTGCGGTGGTGCGGGCGATGACGATCTCGCGGTCGATGGCGTGCAGCCGCCCGTGGGACAGCAGTCCGGCACCGAGGGCGAACATGCGTGAGGCCAGCTCCGGGTTGCGGTGCAGAGTACGGAACAGGGTGAGCGGCTCATGCGGCACGCCCGGCGGCATCCATCGGCGGAGGGCTCGGCCGACGGGCTCGGCGTAGGGCGGATTGAGCGGTTCGATGCGTGGCATGCGACCTCTCCTGCTTCGATTTTCGAATCAGTATGATGCTTCGAAAAGCAAAGCACAAGGAGTGGACATGGAAGCGAAGGAGCCACGGCCGGGCGTGCCGGTACGGGGGTCCGATTCGGGCCGGCCGGTCATGGCCGCACTCGACCTGCTCGGGCGGCGCTGGGCGATGCGCGTCCTGTGGGAACTCAGCCGGGCCCCGGCGGGCTTCCGCGAGTTGCAGCGCCGGTGCGAGCGCATGTCGTCCAGCGTGCTCAGCACCCGGCTCGAAGAGCTGGCCTCCGCAGGCCTGCTGTCCCCGCACGGCGACGGTTACCACCTCACCGGCCTCGGCCACGACCTCGTCGAGGCGCTGAGCCCGCTGGACGACTGGAGCCGGCGATGGGCGCGCGAGACGGGAGCACCTGGAAGCTGAACCCCGGTGGGTTACGCACCGGGCAGATCAGCGTGGCCGCCACCGCACGGCACGTCGGCACCCTCCCCCGGGCGTGTGCGGACACGCTGTGGCCGGCATGAGGGGATGGGCCCTGCGGGGCTGCCGCCTCACACCCGACGACGTACACCGGACCCGCACGTGGCCTGAAGCTCACGCCCCGCACGGTTCCTGCCATGACCGCGCCTCAGGCCGGCGGGTATCCGACGATGCTGTGGGTGGTGGCCGGGCTGTCCTCGGTCGTGTAGTAGTGGCTGGCCCGGCCGTCGAAGCGGGCGCTGTCCCCGGCGTGGAGTGCGTGGGGCACCTCGTCGACGACGAGTGTGACCTGACCGGCGACGACCATGACGTACTCGACGGAGCCCGCGCCGTGGGAGCTGAGCTGGCTCTGGGCGTGCGGGTGGAGACGCGAGCGGTAGACCTCGAAGCGGCTGTGGCCGTGCGCGGCGAAGAGGAGGTTGACCGCGCTCTCCCCCTCGGGTTCGTCCAGGTCACCGGCGCGCAGGATCTCCGGCTCGCGCAGGGAGCTGCGCAGCAGGTCGACGGGGTCGGTCCCGAGCACGGTGGCGATGCGGGTGACGACGTCGAGCGTGGGGTTGGCCTCGCCGCGTTCGATCTGGGAGAGCAGTGCCTTGCTGATGCCGGTCTCGGCGGACATCGAGCGCAGGCTCCATCCCTGGGCCAGGCGGCGGCGGTTGAGGTTCACCGACAGGGCGTCCCGCACGGTGTCGCCGGTCGTGGGACGGGGCGCGTCCGCCTTCCGGTCGGGCACGGGCGGCGGGCCTTCCGGCACTGACATCGCGTACGTCTCCTTCGGCCGGGCGGAGGTCCCGGTGGGCCCTGACGGCCCGTCGGTGCGGTGGCGTGGGCGGTTGCCGTGCGGGTGCCATTCTAGGGGGTGCACCGGCCGCCGTTCCGTCCGGCTCGGCCTCCGGGGCCGGCAGGGAGGTAGGGCCGAGTGGTACCGGCCGGCGGGTGCCGGCGCCCTATGGGGTCAGGAGGCCCGGGGTCAGGGGGCGGCATCGAGCATCCGGCGGGTCCACGGGTGGCCGGGGTGGTCCAGGACCTCGGACACCGTGCCGCGTTCGACGAGTTCGCCCTCGACCATGACGGCGACCTCGTCGGCGATCTGCCGCACCACGCCCAGGTCGTGGGTGATGAAGAGCACGGCGAAGCCGTCACGGCGCTGCATGTCGGTCAGCAGGTTGAGGAGCTGGGCCTGCACGGAGACATCGAGCGCGGCGACCGCCTCGTCGCAGATCAGCAGCCGGGGCCGTACGGCGAACGCCCGTGCCAGGGCGACGCGTTGGCGCTCCCCGCCGGAGAGTCCGGAGGGGCGCCGGTTCGCACAGGACGGCGGCAGACCGACGTCCGTGAGCAACTGCTCGACCTGAGCGGCGAGTTGATGTCGGCGCTGTCGACGTGAGCCGCCGGGGGCCCGTCCTGCGGCGGTCAGCGCCTCTCCGAGGGTGGCGCCGACCGTACGCAGAGGAGGCAGCGAGGAGTACGGGTCCTGGAAGACGATCTGTACCTGTGGGGCGAGCCGGGACCGTTCGGCCCGGGTGGGCAGCCGTCCCGCCGTCAGCGGCAGGCCGCCGACCTCGACCTGTCCCCGGTCGAAGCTCTCCAGTCCGACGGCGATGCGGGCCAGGGTGGTCTTCCCCGACCCGGACTCGCCGACCAGCGCGGTGATCCCGCCGTCCCGCACGGTCAGGTCCACGTCCCGTACGGCGGGCTCGCCGTCGCTCCGGAAGGAACGGCGTACCCCTCTCACGCGCAGGGCCGGGACCGCGTCCTCCCCCGGTGTGCGTGTCCGGGCTCCGGTGGTGGCGGCCGGTTCGGGGGGCGGCGGGGTGAGGTCCGCGCCGATCTCGGAGAGCCGTACGCAGGCGCTGAGCCGGTCGCCGGTGCTCCGGGACGGCGGCCCCTGGGGCCCGGCGGTGGCGGGAGGCGGTGTGAGCGGCAGCGGGGCGGTGCGGCATTCGGGAGCCGCGTGCGGGCAGCGGTCGGCGAAGGGGCAGCCGGTGGTGCGGTCGCCCGGCGCCGGTACGGAGCCGGGGACCGTGGCCAGCCGTTCGCGCCTGGTGTGTGCGGAGGGTTCGGCCGCGAGCAGCGCGGCGGTGTAGGGGTGGCGGGGGTCGCGGCGCAGGTCCTCGGCCCGGCCCTGCTCCAGGACGGTTCCGGCGTACAGGACGTAGACCCGGTCGCAGGTGGAGAAGGCGACCGAGAGGTCGTGCGTGATGAGCAGCAGGCCCATGCCGCGTCGTTCGAGCAGGCCGCGCAGCAGGTCCAGGACGGCGCGCTGGTTGGCGGCGTCCAGCGCGGTGGTCGGTTCGTCGGCGATGAGCAGGTCCGGGTCGCCGGCCAGGGCCGCCGCGGTGGCGACGCGCTGGCGCATGCCTCCGGAGAGTTCGTGGGGGTAGCGGTCGGCGATGCCGGGCGGCAGGCCGACCTCGGAGAGCCGCCGGACCGTCTCGGTGCGCAGCGCGTCGCGCCGTTCCCGCCGTCCACGGGCGCCGGCGAGGGCGGGCAGGTCCTCGCGGATCCCGTCGGCGATCTGCCGGCCGCAGGTGAGTTGCGGGTGGAGCATCGTGAAGGGGTCCTGCATGAGGAGGGCGATACGGCGTCCGCGCAGGGCGTGCCGTTCGGCCCGGGGCAGTTCCCGTACCTCCTGGCCGGCCAGTCGGATGCTGCCCTCGGTGACGGTGACCCCGTCGGGCAGCAGTCCGGCCACGGCACGTACGGCGAGTGATTTTCCGCTGCCCGACTCCCCGACGACGGCGACGCACTCCCCCGCCGTGACGGACAGGGCCACCCCGTCGAGGAGCGTGGTGGGTCCGGTCGCGGCACCTGTCGTGGCGAGCCGGAGGCCCGTGACCTCCAGCAGGGGTACGGCGCCGGGCGCAGCGGTGCCGGAGGAGGCCGGTGCGGGGGTGTCGGCGTGGACCTCGGTCATCAGGGCCTCCGGTCGGAGAAGTGCTCGAACAGCCGGTCGCCGAGCAGGTTCACGGCCACGGTGCAGACGATGACGGCGACGGCGGGTGCCAGGGCGGCTGACGGGTTGTCGTAGAGGAGGGTGCGGTTCTCGGCGAGCATCCGGCCCCAGTCCGGGGCTCCGGGCGGCACGCCGAGGCCGAGGAACGACAGGGAGGACAGGGCGACGATCGCTCCCGCGAAGTTGAGCATCGTGTTCGCCACCACGACCGGCAGCACGTTGGGCCAGATGTGCCGCGCCATGATGGTCCAGGTGGGCAGGCCGAGCGTTTCGGCGGCCTCCACGTAGGGGCGGTGGCGCTGTTCCAGGACCGCCGAGCGCACCAGGCGGACGTCTCCGGGCGAGGTCAGCACGACCAGGACGCCGACGGCGAGGGCGTACCCTCCGCCGCCGATTCCGGCGACGACGATGGTCACGAGCAGGGCGGGCAGGGCCAGCAGCAGGTCGGCCAGGCGGCGTACGGCGGTGTCGGTGATCCCGCCGAAGTAGCCGGCGGTCAGGCCGAGCAGGTTGCCGATGACCATGGATCCGACGGCGACGAGCGCGGCCCCGGCCAGGGTGCTGCGCGCACCGGCGACCAGCATGTGCCAGACGTCGCGGCCCAGTTCGTCGGTGCCCAGGAGGTGTCCGTCGCCGGGCATCGCCCCGGTGGACATCAGGTCCTGCCGGTTCCAGTCGGGGAACACCCACTGGCCGGCGACGGCGGTGGCGACCATGAGGGCGGTGAGCACGGCGCAGACGGTGGTGAGGGGTCCGGGCAGGACCCTCCGCGCGCTTCTGTTCCCCGGTCCCGGCCGGGCGGCGGTGCCGGTTCGCGTGGTCATGCCTGCACCTCGGCGGGTTGGGCCGGCGTGCCCGGGCCGGGGCGGCGGCGGTGTCCGGCGCGCAGCCGAGGGTCGGCCAGGGGGTGGGTCAGGTCGGTCACGAGGTTGGCGAGACAGATCAGGGCGGCGATGAGGAGGGCTTCGGCCTGGACGACGGGGACGTCCTTGAAGGTCACGGACTGCACGAGGAGCTGACCGAGCCCCGGCAGCGCGAACACCTGCTCGACGAGGACGGTGCCGGCCAGCAGGTAGGCGAGCACGAGGCCGATGCCGGTGGTGACCGGCACGACGGTCCCCCGCAGCACGTAACGGACGAGGACCGTGCGGGCCGGCACACCGCGGGCCAGGGCGAAGGTGACGTGTTCCCTGGCCAGTTCGCGGATGACGGCTGCCCGGGCGAGCTTGATCAGTACGGCGGTCACCGCGAGCCCGAGGGTGACGCCCGGCAGCAGCAGGTGGAGCAGCCGGTCGGTACCCGAGGTGCCCGGCCCGTACGCGGGCAGCCGGCCCAGCATGAGGGAGAAGACGTAGATCAGGAGCAGCCCGCCGGCGAAGGGCGGGGTGGAGAGGGCGAGGACGCCGAGGCTCTGTGCGGCGCGGTCGACGGGCCGCCTGGCGCGCAGACCGGCCAGGATGCCGAGTGGGAGGCCGAGCAGCAGGGCGACGGCGAATCCGGCCAGTACGAGCTGAGCGGTGAGCGCCAGCCGGTCACCGAGTGCCGCGGCGACGCTCTCGCCGGTTCGGATGGACGTGCCGAGGTCACCGGTGAACGCGCCCGTCAGCCAGCGTGCGTACTGCGTGATCAGCGGTTCGTCCAGGTGGTGCGCGGCACGTACGGACGCCAGGGCGTCGGGGGTGGCGCTGCGGGTGCCGAGGAGGGTGCGGGCGGGGTCGCCGGGGGCGAGCCGCAGCAGGGCGAACACGGCCAGCGAGAGGACGAGCAGCAGCCCGGCGGTACCGGCGAGCCGCCGGGTCACGTAGCGGACGGGCAGTGCGGTACGGAGCCGGGTGGGCCAGGGGGGTGGCGGGTGGGCCAGGAGGTCGCTGCGGTCGGTCACGGTGCTCCCTTCGGGCCGGTCCCGGTGGCCACTCCGGTTCCGGGGCCGGCGTCCTGGCCCTGTGGCCGGGGGTGGTGCGCGGTGCGGTCGCGGGGGGCCGCCTGGGGTGCGACGTACCGGGCGAGCCAGTCCTCGGCACGGGCGGCGGCGTCCAGCAGGTGGGAGGGGCCGGTGAACTCGTGTCCCTCGTCGGGGTAGACGTGGAGTTCCACCGGGGCCGTGGCCCGGCCGGAGAGCGCGCGGTACAGCTCGTGCGCCTGGCCGGGCGGGGTGACCCGGTCGTGTTCACCGTGCAGGACGAGTACCGGCGTCCGGCTCCCGCCGTCGGCGAAGACCGGGGAACGGTCCGTCAGGGCGGCGCGTCCCTCCGGTGTCCGCGCGTCGCCGATGGCGTACGTCCGCTCGTAGCCTCCGCCGATCACGGAGGTGTGGGCGAAGCTCAGCCAGTCGGTGGGGGCGGAGACCACGACCGCCGCGCGGAAGGCGTCGGTGCGGGCGGCCGCGAGCGCGGCGAGGAAACCGCCGTAGCTGTGGCCGAGTACGGCCGCCCGGCCGGGCAGTGCCTCCCCCCGCCGGGTCAGATGTGCGACACCGCTGAGTACGTCGTCGAGGTCGCCGTCACCACAGGCGCCGACGACGGCCCTCGCGTGGTCCAGCCCGTAGCCGCTGCTTCCGCGCGGGTTGGGGAGCAGGACCAGCCAGCCCGCGGCGGCCAGGGCGGGAGCGAGGCCGAGTACGTCGGCCGGCGCGTATCCGGCGGACCACTGCCAGGAGGGGCCGCCGTGCAGCAGGACGGCGAGCGGACGGGCGGGACCGGCGGTACCGGCCCCGGCGGCCGGGGTCGCACGGGCGTCCGCCGGGCGGTCCGGGCCGGGTACCTCAGCCGCGCTCCCCGGGCCCGTGCCGGCCACCGGATCCGTGTCCGTTCCGGCTGCCGGGCGGACGGGTGCGGGGGTACCGGGGGCGTCGAGGACCAGACCGTGCACCGGGGTGCCGTCCGGCGCCGTCCAGGTGGTCTGCCGGGTCCGGACCCGGGCGAGGTCCTCGTGGCCGCCGTCCTGGTGTGCGGCGACCCGGTCCGGTGCGGTGACGGGACGCCAGTTCCAGGCCTGCGGGCCGGTCGTCGGCGCGACGACCGCCTGCGGCGGAACACCCGGTGCCTCGCGTACGGTCGCGGCGGTCAGGCCGTCGGCGCTGAGGCTGAGAGCGGGCTGTGCGCCGGCGCCGGAGAGCACCGCCTGCTCCTCGTGGAGCACGGCGGGGCCGTGGGCGGGGCCGGAGCGGGAGGCTCCGTCGGCCCGGACGTCCGCGACGCGGGTTCCGGTGCCGCTCCGGCCGGCGGTCAGCAGCCGGTCCGTGTCGCGGGGGTGGAACTGGATCCAGGTGACGTCCTCGGCTCCGGGCACGGGCGTCACGGTCTTCTCCGTGAGGCTCACCAGGAGCGGGCGGCCGGCGACGATGGAAATGCCCTCCGCGACAGCGGCGCGGTGTCCGTCCCTGCTGAGCGCGGGCGCGGCGAGCTGCCCCCGGGGCTCGTGGAGCGTGACGGCACGGCCGTCGGTGAGGTCGATCCGGACCAGACGCGCGTGGTAGTAGCCGGCGGGCAGCGGGTCCTCGGAGACGGTGGCCACGACCGTGGGGCCGCCGCGCCAGGCGGCGTTCCACACGGTCAGCCCGACGGGCCCTCGGTCGCGCAGGACGACCGGCCTGCCGGGAGCCGCGGACGGGGCGCCGCCGGTCGGCGCACCGGCGGGCGGGAGCAGCCCGTGCAGCAGGCGGCGCCATCCGGTGTCCGGGCGGTAGGAGGCCGGGGCGGGCGCAGGACCCAGCCGGACCGGCAGTCCCAGGTTCATCCCGTCGCGTTCGGCGCCGTCGTCGGCGGTCAGCAGCAGGACCTCCGCACCGTCGTCGGACACGTACAGGTCCTCCACCGCGCCCGGAACCGCCGCGAGTTCACGGCGGACGCCGGTGAGGGTGTCCCACGCGGTCAGCAGCGGCAGGCCCGGGCCGGCGGGTTCGGTGACCAACAGGAGCGTCCGGGAGTCCGGCAGCCAGCGCGGGGTGTGCCGGGACCCGGTGGCGGGGCCCGGCGGGGCGGTGGGCAGCGGAAGCGCGGGGCCGTCGGCCGGTGCGATCAGGACGTCGGTGCCGAAGGGCCCGAGGACCGAGACCGCCACCCGGTGGCCGTCGGGACTGATGCGGCTGTCGAACGGCACGGTCAGCTCCGTCATGGCCGTCCGGACGCGGCGGACGACCGCTGAGGGGGCTTCGGCGGGGCCGGGTGCCGGGGTGCTGGGGGGCATGTGCGTTCCGTTCGTACTGCGGACGGGTGGCCCGAAGGGGATCGGCCGGGCGGGAGACGCGGGGTCAGGTGCGCGCGTGGGCCGGTGCGCTTCGGCCGTGTGGGCGCCGCCGTGGGCGGGCGCGCGGCGTCGGGGCCGGAGCGGAAGCTTCCGTCCGGCCCGGGGTCCGGGCGGCGGAAGGCGTCGGGTGGGGGTGCGTGCCGGGCGGTTCGGGGGGGCGTCCGCCCGGCACGCGGTCTCAGGAGGCCGCCTTCTTGACCCTGGTCGCCCAGGGGCCGACGAGGGCGAAGGGGCCGGTCTCCTCGAACACGAGGTCCTTGGAGAGCGCCGTCGCGGTCTGTGCCCACCACAGCGGCAGATAGGGCAGATCGGCGGAGGAGGCCGTGACCGCGGTCATCAGGTGCGCACCGCGTACGGAGGGGTCGACGGTCTTCCGGGCCGCGGCCAGCGCCTCGTCGACGACGGTGCTGTCGTAGTGCGGCAGGTTCGTCGCGGTGGCCCGGCTGTCCAGGTAGGCGTTGGTGAGCTCCGCCGGATCCCCGGTGACGGGGTAGTACCAGAGGAACTGCAACGGCTTCCTGCCCGGCAGGAGATCGGCGATCCACTGTTCGAGCGTGGTCTCCTTCACGTGCAGCGTGATCCCGAGTTCCTTGAGGGAGGCGGCCAGCGCGAGAGCCGCCTTGCCCAGCTGGGGCCCGCTGCTCGGGTAGGTGAGGTCGAGGCTGAAGCCGTCCCGGTGGGCGGACTTCGCCAGCTCGTCCTTGGCCAGGGCGAGATCGAAGTCCCAGGCCGGCAGCTTCTCGTAGGCGGCGTCGACCACGTCGGCGGCGAGCAGGTCACCCCACATGTCGGGGGAGACGAGGGTGGACGCCACCTCGGCCCGGCCGTGCAGAACGCCCTCGGCCATGCCCGCCCGGTCGGCGGCGTGGGCGAAGGCCCTGCGCACGTGCACGTCGTCGAACGGCGCGCGGGCGGTGTCGAAGGCGAGAGCGACGACCGAGCGGTCACCGGTGTAGGTGACCTGGGCGTCGGCCTCCCAGGCCCGGGCCTCGTCCGAGGGAAGCGACAGCGCGCCGTCGACGGAGCCGGACTTCATGGCGACGAGCCGGGTCCCGGCATCGGGGATGAACGACAGCTTCAGCGACCGCACCGACGGCCGGTCACCCCACCAGTCGTCGTTGCGTTCCAGAGCCACGTGGTCGTCAGCCGCGAAGGACGTGACCCGGTAGGGCCCGGACCCCAGCAGCAGTGTCCTGGGCGTACCGACCTTCCCCCTGTTCCGGGCGAGGAACGCCTTGCTGCTGATCAGGAGGGTCCCGGGGGTGGGCGTCCAGGCGAACGCCGCGTCGGGGTTCTTCAGGCGCACGGTGATCTCACGGGCGCCGGTCGCCTTGACCGAGGCGACGTCGGCCCAGGCGTAGGCCAGTCCGCTGGCCTCCCCCCGGGCGGCCTCGACGGAGGCGAGGACGTCGTCGGTGGTGACCGGGGTGCCGTCGGAGAACTTCGCGCCGCGCCGCAGTGTGTAGACGTACGTCGTGGCGTCGGGCTGCTCCCAGCTCTCCGCCAGACCCGGCTGGAGCTTTCCGGTCGGACCGACCGAGAGCAGGGACTCCTGGGCCAGACAGGCCACGACGTAGTTGAGGATGCCGGACTCACGGCTGACGTCCAGCGTCGAGACCGACGAGGGCAGCGCCAGGGTCAGGGTGTCGATCGGGGCGTCGGTGCCCCGGTCGGCGGTCCCCGCGGCCTGGCCGGACCCCTCGGGCCGCTGCGGCGAACACGCCGAGAGGATCGCCGACACCGCGAGCGCGCCGGCACCTGCTCCCGCCGCCCGGAGGACTCCGCGCCGCCCGATCAGTCCGTTCGTTCCCGCATTCAAGGGGAACCACCTACCCATCCACCCCGAGCGTCCACCAAGGATGCCCAACTGGGAACGGACGGTATACGCAGAACTTTGAGAGTGTCAAAGCTGTCCTAGGATCCGATCAGGGTCGATCCGATTCGTACCGTCTGCGCACGACGTGCCCGGTCTCCGGGCGTGCGGAATGCGTACCGGCCGCCGCCCGAGGAGGGCGGGGTCCCGGACGGCGCCGCCGGAGGACAGGGGAGAGCGAGGAGCGGGGCGCCCGGGAGCGGCCGGCCGGGCAACGGCCCGCGCGCCCGTCGTCCCGGCGGCGGAACCGCTACGGCAGCAGAGCCGGCGAGGCAGGGAGACCGACCCGGTGGAAGGCCGGACACCGATGCCGTGGTCCCGCTCCCCGGCCGAGGAGCGGAGTACGGTGAGAAGTGGAGAGAGTCGTCGCCGTCGGCTCATGGGTCAAGGTTGTTCCCGACCGAGGACAGGGCCGGAGGTGATCGTTTGTGATCATCGGACGTGTGAGCGGCGAGAGGGCCCATGACCAGCGCTGACGAGTCCTCCCAGAGTCCGGTCGGGGCGATCGGAAGGATTACCGTGGGGATTCCTCCGGACGGACCGGGTGAGGTCCTGGTGGCCGTGCGCGGCGGCTCGGAGACCTACGCGGCCTGGTCCCACAGCCGTACCGCCCTCGCCAGAGACACGCGGATCATCGTCATCGACTCCATTTCGGCGCGCTCGGTGATCGTCGAGCCGCTGCCGCCGTGAATCATCCGGCGGGTTAGACGTACACAGTGCGTCCCGACGCTCGACGGGAGTTCTCTCATGCTGTTCTGGCAGGTTCCCGCACCGAATGAGGCCATGCTCATATCCGGTACGAAGCGACAGTCGCAGGAAACGCAGTTCCGTATCGTCACAGGTCACGGCAGTTTCGTGCTGCCGGTGAAGCAGAAGGCCCGCATGCTGTCCCTGGCGCTGCGGGAAGCCGAGATCGCCGAGGACTGCGTCACCCAGCAGGGCATCCGCCTGAGGGTGCGCGCGGTCTGCGTGTTCAAGGTCGGCGACGACGCGATCTCGATCGCCAACGCGGCTCGCCGCTTCCTCTCCGAACAGGAACGGATGGAGGAACTCGTCGGCCGGATCTTCGCCGGACACCTCAGGTCCATCGTCGGCGGGCTGACCGTCGAGCAGATCATCCGGGAACGCAACCGGGTGGCCCAGGAAGTGATGGCGGGCAGCCACAGCGAGATGGAGAAACTCGGCATCGTCGTCGACGCGCTCCAGATCCAGGAGATCGAGGACGCCACCGGGTACATCAACAACCTCGCCGCTCCGCACGCCGCCGCCGTCGCCGGCCAGGCGCGGATCGCCCAGGCCAAGGCCGACCAGGAGGCGACCGAGCGCGAACAGCAGGCCGCCGCGCTCAAGGCGGAGTACGAGCGGGACACCTCCATCAAGCGGGCCGGGTTCCTCGCCGAGACCGAGCAGTCCAACGCCCGCGCGGCTCAGGCCGGTCCGCTGGCCCAGGCCATGGCGTCCCACGAGGTCATCGAGGAACAGACCGCACTCGCCCAGCGCCAGGCCGAACTGGCCGCCCAGCGCCTCGAAGGAGAGGTCGGGCGCCCGGCGGACGCCGAGGCGTACCGACAGCGCACGCTGGCCGAAGCAGCGCGGGACAGCGCCAAGTTCGAGGCGGACGGCAACGCCTACACCGAGCGGACTCTCGCGCAGGCGCAGGCCGACGCGAACACCGCCCGGGCCCTCTCGCTGCGCGACGGCAACCAGGAACTGATCGCCGCCAACCGTGTGGTGGAGAACCTGCCGGCCCTCGCGGACGCGGCTGCCCGAGGCATGTCGGGCGCCAGCCTCACCGTTCTCAACGGCACCGAGGGCGTCAACCAGATGGCCGCGGGCGTGGTGGGACAGGGCCTCGCCATCCTCGACTCGCTCCAGAACACCAAGGACCCCAGCGTCAACGGCAAGAGGAACCTGCGGATCCCGGGCGCGGCCTCGTGACCGACGCCCCGTGGCGGAGGCAGCGGCGTACGGACGGAGTTCGCCCTGTCGCACAGGGGCGGCTCCCAGGAGGAGAGCGAGGCGCCGGGCCCCCGCGAGAACCGTAGGGCGGTGGCGGGCCGGGGCCGTGGTCCGGCTGTGGTGGACGGTGGCCCGTGGGGCAGGGTGGGCGGATGTCTACCTACGAGACGATGCCGTTCCACCTCGAGACCGAACGGCTGATACTGCGGCCCTGGGCCGAGTCGGACGCCGCCGACTTCTGTGCCCTCCTCGCCGAGCGCGGCACCGAGGCGCCCACGGTGGAGCACATCCGGGACGCCATCGGGAAGCTGCTCACGGCGACGGCGGAAACGGGGATCGCCCTGCTTCCCGTCCAGCGGCGCGAAGAGGGCGACTTCATCGGCTACTGCGGTTTGATCATCGGCCGCTCCACCCTGGAGGAGCCCGAGATCGCGTACGAACTGTTCCGGCACGCGCACAGGCGTGGCTATGCCACCGAGGCCGCCGGCGCGGTGCTCGACGCCGCTGTCGCGACCGGGCGGACGAGGCTCTGGTCGACCGTGGGCGCGTGGAACACCCCTTCGCTCCGCGTCCTGGAGAAGCTCGGCTTCGAGCGTGATCGCGTATCCACGGAGGACAGCGGTGAAGTGGTGTGGCTCACCCGCTCGTTGCCGTGACACCGGGCCGCCTCCCCTGGTCTTCCGGGATCAGGTGACCGGGTGCGGCGAGGAGGAGCGGGCGGCGTCGCAGCAAGGGAGGGGCGGCCCCGGGCCCCCGTGGCGGCCGCGTGCTCGACGAGCAGCGGGCGCCGGGGTTCCTGGGCGGACCATCCGGCACGCACGGACGCCGACCGGCCGTGGGGACGTAAGGCCAGGGCTCAGTCGTCCACGCCCCAACTGTGCACGGCATGAGGGTGGATGCGGATCACCTCGGGGCTGAAGCCCGGCCCCAGGGCGTCGGATCCGGT
Source organism: Streptomyces sp. NPDC058008 (assembly GCF_042886395.1). Taxonomy (NCBI): domain Bacteria; kingdom Bacillati; phylum Actinomycetota; class Actinomycetes; order Kitasatosporales; family Streptomycetaceae; genus Streptomyces; species Streptomyces sp. NPDC058008. The sequence continues at coordinate 56,853 of NZ_JBHVQX010000011.1, forward strand.
GAGCAGTTCCGCTGTTCCCCGGATCTCGACGAACCGGGGCTTCCACGGGTCCACGCTCGCGAGATCGTCGACGACGAGTGAGATCCTGGGGTTCGCCCGGAGGTTGCGCCACTTCTTCGAAGCACCCATGTGGTGTCCGCCGACGAGGACGGTGTCGTCGTCCTGGAGGAAGAATCCGACCGGGTTCGCCTGAGGCTGGCCCGAAGGGTCGACGGTGGCCATGCGGCCGAGTCGCTGGCCGGTCAGATACGCGCGCTGGGCATCGGTGAAGACGGTCATAGCGGCACCTTCCCACTGGGCGGGTGTGGTGGGCGTACGGCACTGCGTGGCCGTCACCCGGACGGCGTCCACTTCCTCACGGAACTCCCGTCCGGCGGAATCGGCAAGGGCGCGTTCGTACGGGCGTCGGCGGCGAGGCGTTCGACCCTGCGCCTCGCCCACCCCGCGAGAGGCGGAACCCCGTCGCTGCCACCAGGCAACTCCCCCGTCGAACGCACCGCGGGCCGAGGAACGGGGGGTCGCCGCACGTTCCCCGTCCGTCTCTCCGAAGTACGGCTCATCCGACCGGTGGAGACCGTGGAAACGGCGAACCGCTGACGCACGGGGACGCACCCGCGCGCCGAAGGTGGCACCACGGCCGGCACCGTCCGACATGCTCACACATGGGTGTCTTCACCGGTTTTCGTGCTCCTGTTGAGCAGACTGGCCGCCATGAACGAAGCTCGCTCCAAGGACCATCGTGACAAGGGTGAGCAGAACACCGGTCTGCCCGGTCCCTCCGACGCGCTGCCCAGGCTCGACCAGGAGCAGTTGCGGGTACTGAGCCAGGTGGGCCGGCAGTGGCTTCCGGCGGCACCGGGTCCTGGGACGGCACGGCCGGCGCTTCCGGTCGACCCCGACATGGGCTCGTTCCCCCTCGCGGCCGACATCCGCCCCACCCGGTTCGGGCAGCTCGTCCACATCACGCCCCTGGGGGGACGCGGGCAGGCGGAGGCGGCCGAAGGGGACGAGGAGATCGCCCGTTCGCGGATGGGCCGCTTCGCCCACGGGGCCCGTCGGGCGCTGCTCGGAGCGCCGTTGAAGAGCACCGCCGTCGCACGCGAGAGCATGCGCAAACTGGTGGCGCTGCCGGTGCTCTCGGCTGACGCCCTGTCATCGGTGGCCTACGGCCCCGAGGCGATGCTGGCCGTTCTCGTGCTCGCGGGCACGGCCGGACTGGCGTACTCCCTGCCGATCGCCGCCGTCATCGCGTTCCTGATGGTGATGGTGGGGATGTCGTACCGGCAGACCATCCGGGCCTATCCGCACGGGGGCGGCTCGTACATCGTCGCCGGCGACAATCTGGGCCTCCTGCCCGGGCTCATGGCGGCCGGCGGCCTGCTGATCGACTACGTTCTCACCGTCGCGGTCTCGATCGCCTCCGGGATCGCCGCGATCACCTCCGCCATCCCCTCCCTCGCCCCGGCCACGGTCCCCCTGGGGCTGGTCATGATCGCGGTGCTGCTGATCGGGAACCTTCGCGGGATCCGCCAGGCCGGGGTGCTCTTCGCGGCGCCGACGTACGCCTTCATCCTCGCCATGTTCGCGTTGATCATCAGCAGTCTGGTGGACTCCGCCGGCGACGGATTCCATCCGGCTCCCACGCCCCATGTGAACGCGGCCGAGGGGCTCGGCGTCCTGCTCGTCATGCGGGCCTTCGCCTCCGGTTCCACCGCCATGACAGGGATCGAGGCGATCTCCAACGCCGTACCGGCCTTCCGGCCCGTCCGGTGGCGTAACGCGAGGTCGACCCTGACCTGGATGATCAGCCTGCTCGTGGCGATGTTCGCGGGCGTCGTGGCCATCGTCCACCTTCGCGGTGTGATTCCCAGCAGCAGCGAGACCGTCCTGTCGCAACTGGGCCACCTGACGTTCGGTTCCGGCGGGATGTACGTATTCGTCCAAGCGGCCACGGCAGCGGTCCTGCTCCTCGCGGCGAACACCGCCTACAACGACTTCCCCCGCGTCCTGTTCCTGCTCGCCCGCGACAGCCACGCCCCGCGCCTGTTCCTCCGGCAGGGCGACCGGCTGGCCTACAGCAACGGCATCGCCCTGCTGTCGGTCGTCGCCGCCCTCGTCTACGTCGCGTTCAACGGCGAGACCAACTCACTGATCCCGCTGTACGCCGTGGGCGTCTTCCTCGCCTTCAGCCTGTCGCAGGCGGGCATGGTCGTGCACTGGCGGCGTGTCCGCACACCGCACTGGCGCAAGAGCCTCGCCTTCAACGCCACGGGGGCGGTGCTCTCGGTCCTCGTCCTGATCACCGCCGCCGTCACCAAGTTCGTGGAGGGCGCCTGGGTAGCCCTCGTGGCCATCGGGCTGTTCTTCCTGCTCGCCACACGTATCCGCCATCACTACCGAACGGTCGCTGCGGCACTCCGGCTGCACCCCGGAGCCGCCGAGACGCCCGAACAGGTCCTCACGCCGGCTCCCCCGCCTCCGCAGGAGCCGGCGCACCCCACGGCCGAGCCCGAGGAGAGAGGGGCCGACCACGAGGCGGAGGAGGGCGAGGAGGAGGAGACACCCCAGGCGATCCGTCACCTGTCGGTCGTCGCCCTCGCCTCTCTCGACCTGGCCGGACTGCGCGCCCTTGCCTACGCGGCGTCCCTGCAGCAGCCCTCGCTCGCCCTTCACATCAGTCCGAGCGAGGAGGAGGCGGAGCGCTTCCGCGGATACTGGACCGTCTGGGGGGACCATGTGCCGCTGCACGTCGTCGTCTCGCCCTACCGCGCGATCGTCGGGCCCCTCATCCACTACATCGAGGCACTCCACCGCCAGCGTCCCGACCTCACCATCACGGTGATCCTCCCCGAGATCGTCACCCAGCACCTGCGCCACCGGCCGCTGCACAGCAAGGACGCGGCCCGCCTCCGGCGCGCCCTTCGCCCGCTGCCCAAGCTCGTCGTCACGAGCGTTCCCTTCCACGTCCCGTGACAGAGGCCGGGACGGCCGGTGCGCGGTGCGGCAGCCGATGGCCGACCGCCGGGCGCAAAACAGCGGAGGGGCCGGGTGAGCTGGGTGAGTGATCTTGGCGAGGGCTGCGGAGGGGACCTCCGGGGGCGGGCAGGGATAGATGGCCCCCACTCACGCCCAACGACGGAGCCCTCGATGAAGCGCACCGCCAGGGCGGCCGCAAGTGCCGCCGCAGTCCTCTTCGCCGGCGTCCTGACCGGATGCTCCGACCGTTCCGGCAGCTCCCCCGGCGACGGCTACGGCACCGCGGCCTCCCCGGCCGCCGAACAGGCCACCGTCGACGCGAAGGCCACGGGGATGCTCGGCACGATTCTCATCGATGACAAGGGCCACACCCTGTACATCTTCCTCGCCGACAAGAAGAACAAGTCGAACTGCGCGGGATCCTGCGCCGCGGCCTGGCCTCCGCTGCTCAGCAAGGGCGCGGCGAAGGCCGGCAGCGGTGTGGACGAGAAGCTGCTCGACGTCACCAAGCGCTCCGACGGGTCCGAACAGGTCACCTACAACGGCCACCCCCTCTACTCCTACACAGGTGACACCAAGGCCGGCCAGACGAACGGCCAGAACCTCGACCAGTTCGGCGCCAAGTGGTACGTGCTTGATTCCCAGGGCAACCAGGTCACGAGCTGAGCGGCACCTCCCCCGCCACCACGACCGGCACTCGCCCCGGCCGTCAACACCCCGCTCCCGCCCGTCGGGAGAACATCGGGGCGCGGACAGGGCTGGAGGGTTACGGTGCTCCGGTTCCCGATCGGGCGGAAAGGCCCGGCTGTCCGCGGGCGCGGTGAAGCCCTGTCAGTACCCGGTGTCCCGGCCGACGGCTCGGCAGGTCAGCGGGTACTCCGCCTCAGGGCCGACGGAGATGATCGGCCGGTGACGGGGCACAGGACCGCCGTCGCCCGCCGAAGACGCTTCGCGCTTCGGGGGCGACGGCGGTCCTGCCTGCACGGAAGGGTGCGGCTACGCGATCAGGCCGGGGACGGAGCGGCGGCGCCGCTGGGAGCGACCGTGCGAGCGGCCTTGGCTCCGCGTCGGTCGGCTACGAGTATGAGGATCAGTCCGAGGGCGACCCAGGCGGCGAGCACCAGAGCCGGCCCCGTGGCCCCGATGCCGTCGAAGTAGGCGTTCGCCCGCAGCAGGCTTCCCGAAGCACCGGGCGGCAGGATCTGACCGAGCGTGGACCAGCCTGACGGAAGCCAGTGGGGACCGGTACCGAGGCCGGACAGGGGGTTGCCGAGGAACATCATCAGGGCGGCTCCGAGGCCGAGGCCGGCGAAACCGACGAGGGCTTCGAGTCCGATGAAGGTCATGGAGAGGGCGGCCATCCCCAGGCTGAGGCCGACCGCCGTGAGCCAGTAGTTCCCGGTGAGGGACCCGGTGCCGTACTGGAGGAGCGCGGTGACCGCCGCGCCGGCGAGCAGCGAGAACAGCACGGCCCCCGTGAGGCGGGTACGCAGGGCGCCGTGGCCCGGGAAGAGGCGGGTGAGGATGACCGCGGGGAACATGCCTCCGAAGATCAGCGGGAGTCCGGCGGCGGCGAATCCGGAACCGCGGGGGTCGTCCTCCGGATACGGCACCACGTCGTGGACGGTGGCCTTGGCCTGCTGCTGTGCCGCGAGCGTGCTGCCCAGCGCGGTGAGGGCGCTGCTGCCCGTAGGAGATGCCGCGGTGGCCGTGTACACGTCGATCCCGGTGGCGGAGAGGGCGAATCCGCCTATGACGTCACGGTCCTTGATCGCGGAGGAGAGGGCGTCGGCATCGTCGTACACCGTGACGTCCCACTGCTCGCCGTCGAGCTTCTGCTGGAGGGCCTGGGTGGTCCCGTCAGGTCCCGTCACCCCGACGGGCATCTCGTGCGGGCCGCTGTGGATGCTCGGCAGGGCGAAGGCGCAGAGCATCAGGGTGACCACGGCGGTCAGACCGAGCAGGACAGCGGCCAGCTTGCGGACGGAACCGGCTCCTGTGGTCGGTGCTTCGGCGGTGGGTGCTTCGGTGGTCGGTGCTGGTTGTTCGGACATGGCGGTTCGCTGCTCGCTTTCGGCCGGGGCCCTCCTCACCGGGAATGGCCTGCGGCAGGACGGCGAGGGGAGGGCTGCTGGGCGGACGACGTGAAGGAGACACGCGACCCGCCTGTGGTCTTGGACCCTGATTACAGGGTAACTTTATCCACGTGTCAAACGATGATGAGCCCCGAGCGGGGGCAGTGCCGGAAGAAGTGGTGCGGGCGGCTCTACGAGCCTCGCGGGAGCGGGGTGTGCCGGTCGCCGACGTGCCGCTGATCACCGTCGCGGAGGAAGCGGGCATGTCCCGCAGCACGTTGATGCGGCGCCTGGGAGGTACGCGCCGCACGCTCGACGAGGCCGTGCGGGCGAGGGGGGTCGATCCCGGAGGTCATAAGCCGGTACGGGAGCGCGCTGTGGAGGCCGCGGGCCTTCTGATCAGTGAGAACGGGCTGGCAGCCGCCACCCTGGAGAGGGTGGCGATCGCAACGAACTGTTCCGTGCACAGCCTGTACGCCGCCTTCGGCAGCCGGAACGATCTGCTGTGCGCCATCTACGAACGCTACAGCCCGATACTCGATGTCGAAGCCGTCTTCTCCGGCCCGCGCGGTGATCTGCCGGGCACCGTCCGTGCGATCTACCGTGCGTTGGTCGACGCGCTTCAACGTGAGCCACGCGTGCTGCCGGCCATGATCGCCGATGCCCTTTCCCGGCCCGATGACCCGGCGGTCCGGGCCGTCTACGAGCGTCTGTTCCCCCGCTTGCTCGACGGCATCGGCCGGTGGCTCACGGAAGAGATCGCCGCCGGGCGCATCCGTGATCTCCCCCTGCTGCCCCTGATGCAGCAGATGACCGGACCCGTCCTCTTCCACTTCCTCCTTCGTCCCGCCCTCGAACACCTGCAACGGGCCGAACTGCCCACGACCGAGGAGACCCTCGAGGTCTTCACCCAGAACTTCCTGCGCGCCGTGACCCCCTTGCCCTGACGGCGCGCCGCCTCCACCGCCGCCGGCCGGACGCGGAAAGACGGCCGGCGGACCGGTGCGTGAGCAGCCGGGCCCTGACACGGGGAGGCGCCCGCGCCACGTCCTGCCCGACTCCTCCCTCGGCGCCGGCCGCTCCCGCGCGGGACCGGTACGGCCCGCCGAGCTGCTCGAACGACGGGCTCACTCCCTGATGAACCCGACCGTCGGCGAGGCGGTCTCCTTCGGAGCCATGACGCCGGCGCCGTGGTCCGGGCCGGGCCGAGTTCGGCTGTCGGTCTGCGGGAGGATCGCGGCCGACCGCTCCTGGTGATGCGCGGCCGTCTCTCCGCTTCGTGCGGCGGCCGCCCTGTCGTCATACGGGCGCGCGTCAGAAGAAACCCGTCGGCGCACGGGCGGGTCGGGCACCGAGCGGGCATCGGGTTCCACAGCGGGCGGGAAGCCGAGGGGAGCCGAACACCCAGCCCCTCCCCCTGATGAAGCGGGTCACTGACGGCCTGATGAGGTACGGGGCTGTCCCGCGTTCCGCCAGATCGTCAGGTCGCCCTGGAGGAAGGCGAGATCAGGCACGGCGGTCGACTTCGTCTGGATCACGTACAACCCGATGTTGCCCTCGTCGTCCTTCATGCAGATCTCGGCGCCGGCCGCCGCCGCGGCCAGTGGCCATTCCCGCTTCGTGGCGCTCTTCAGTACGAGCCTGCACTCATCGACAGTCGTGCCGCGCCCCCCGAATACCTGGACGAAGACGGTGCTGTCACCCCTCAGTTCGCAGCCGGGCGACTCGCATCCGAAGCGGATGTCCCCCTTACGGCCCTTCACCCCCGGCTCGGTGCCCTTGAGGCTCAGCGAGTTCTCCGCGTCCAGGTGCACCAGCGAGAAGCCCTCGGGCTGCGGTGCGCTGCTGGATCCTGACGAAGGGTCAGCGCCGCCGGGCTCACTGTCGCCGGCCGCGGTCGCCGATGAACCCGGGGCCTCCGCGGCAGAGCCCGGCGGGAGTCCCGATTCGGATGCGGACGACCCTGCGGCCGGTCCGGTGGCGGACGTCCTCGGGCCGGCGTTGTCCCGGTCGCGGAACCGGTCCGTCACGTCCATGAGCCCCCAGGCGAGCGCCACCACCAGTGCCGCACCGCCTGCCACGCCGACAGCCGTGAGCAGCGCGGTCCGCCTCCTGCGCTCCTCGCGCTGTCGCCGCACCGGCCCGGACGCACCGAACTCGGGGCTCACCGGAGCGGGCGGGAGCACCGCCGTCAGCGCACGGGCCGGGGTCGGATCGGACACCGGTGCCGGCACCACAGCCTCAGGCCCGGAGACCTCCCGCCAGACGGCAGGCCCCCCGCCCCCGTCGGCGTCCGCGCCCAGCCGCTGCCGGCACCACTCCACTATCTCCGCGGGCGTGGCCCGCTCCCCCGGTTCGGCGGCCAGGCACCGGGCGAACAGAGGACGCAGCGATTGGGGCAGCAGGGACAGATCGGGTTCGGAGTGCACGATGCGGTACAGCACGTTGACGGCCGCGCCGTCGCCGTACAGGGGCCTGCCAAGAGCGGCGAACGCCGCGGTCTGGCCGAGCGCGAAGACATCGGTCGCTGCCGTGATCTCGCCCCCGGAGGCCTGCTCAGGGGCCATGAACGCGGGGGTCCCGATGGTGCCTCCGGTGGCCGTGTACGAGGTCCCGTCGGCGGCCAGCGCGATACCGAAGTCGATCACCCGAGGGCCGTCGCCGGCCAGCAGCACGTTCGACGGCTTCAGGTCCCGGTGCACGATGCCCTCGGCGTGAATGGCCTGCAAGGCCTCGGCCACCCCCGCCATCAGCCACAGCACGGCCGGTACCGGCAGGGGGCCGCGCCGGTTCACCGCCTCCGTCAGCGAGGGCCCCGGAACGTACAGCGTGGCAAGCCAGGGGGGTACGCCGTCCGCGTCGGCGTCGATCAGCTCGGCGGTGTACGCGCCCCGGACCTGGCGGGCCGCTTCGATCTCCCTGCCGAACCGCCGCCGGAATTCCGGATCGTCGGCCAGCTCCGGCCGGACGACTTTGACGGCCAGGGGGCGACCGCCCCGCGTGTGCGACAGATACACCTTGCCCATGCCACCGGCGCCGAGCCGCGCGGCGAACCGGTAGCCGGCCACCGCGGGCGGGTCGTCGGCCTGGAGTGGCTGGAAGATCTCCGTCGCATGGCTCATCCGCCCCGTACCCCCACTGTGTTGCGTTGTCCGACGACGACAGCAGCCTAAGCCGGGTGTGGGACCGGCCTGCCACGGGACCGGCCACTGCCTGTTCGCGCGCTGTCGCGGCAACTGTCGCCGGGCACGTCGCAGCGTGACCGATCACCGTGGATCGGTCGTCCGACGTCCTCCGGGGGGCGGTGAAGCGCGCGTCAGAGTTCTCCACCAGCATGTTCTGATCAGATGTCAGGCTTTGCCCCGACCCGATCCCGTCGGGGTGGAGGCCCGGTCTGGTCTGGTCTGGTCTGGCCCGGTCTGGCCGAAGAGTGCCGTTCGCTGCGATGATGCCGACGTGACCACCACGGTTCGTGGAGGTCCTGGCGGTCCAAAAGGACAACTGCCGCTCCCCCGGGCGGAGATGGCCCAGGCCCCTTCGGGCTGAGGGCCGGGCGCTCGAAGGTTCACCGGGGGCCGCCTCACCGCGCCTCGCGCAGTCGGAGGACGTATGTCGCGGTCAGCGCGACCGCACGGTCCTCGTCGTGCGACAGTTCCGCGAGCGCGCGTGACGCCTTGGGACCCGGGACGGCGGCCATCGCCTGTGTCAGCCGTCCGCGTGCGGGCGCTCCGGTGGCGGCCTGGGCCAGGCGGTCGACGAGCCCGGCCGCGATCCGGTCCGCCGCCGCCGTGTCGCTCGCCAGCACGCTCAGCGCGTCGGCCGCGTCGGTGTCGTTGCGTCCTTCCGCGATCATGTCGATCAGCACCGGAACCGCGTCGGCCACCCCGAGTGTCCCGAGCGCCAGCGCCGCGTACCCGCCAACCGCGGGGTCGGGACCCGTGAGGGCGTGCCGCAGATACGTGGTGGCCTTGTCGCCCGGCATCTCGGCGAGGGACCGGACGGCACGCTCGCGCACCTCGGCCACCGGAGAACCGAGCCCCTCCGCGAGCAGTGCAGGGCCGTCGTCGCCGGATCGCGCCAGCGCCCAGCGAAGGGCTCCCGCGACGTTCGGCTCCGTCTCGCTCAGTGCCGCTTCGACCAGTGCCTCGACCGGCACCGGAACCTGGTCGACCGAGGAGAGGGCGGCGCGCTGGCGTGTGCCGGCGCTGTTGGACGTCAGCGCCTGGAGCAGCGCGACGGCCCGGAGGACGTCCTCCCAGCCGGCGGGGTCCGCGGCGTCGATCCGGCGCAGTCGCGTGAGCAGCTCGGTCTCGGCCGTGATGCGTTCGTGCGCCCGACGGATCAGGTCGCCGACGAGCTCCGAGGGGGCGAAGCCGGGTTCGTCGAGCGCGCGCCCGATGTCACGCAGCGACAACCCGAGCGAACGCAGGCTCTCGATGTGGAAGATCCGCCGGATGTCCTGCCCGGAGTACTCCCGGTATCCGGAGCCCGTGCGGCCGGAGGGCCGGACCAGGCCGAGCGACTCGTAGTGCCTGAGCATGCGGGCACTGACTCCGGACCGTCGCGCCACCTCACCGATCAACACGTCCTGTCATCCTTCCCCGCCCGGCGTGCCCAGTGCCACGACGCGCTTCGCCTCCTCGATCGCGAACCCGAAGCCGGAGTCCGGGTCGCGCAGCAGCCGCTGTGTGGCGAGCGCGTGCGCGCGCACGTGCGGGTCAGGGGCTTCCGCGGCGACTGCCAGAGCCGGCGCAATCGTCTCACCCAGCGCGAGCATCGCCCTGCTGAGGCTCCGCTGCGTCTCCTGTTCACCGCGTCCGAGCTGCGTCGCGAGCGCCGTGCCCAAGGCGTGCTCCTCACCTTCCGGTACGAGCACGACCGCGGCCCGCCACGCGCTCCGCGCCACTTCGTCGTCGGCGTCGGAGAGCAGCGCCCTTGTGATCGCCGGCCACGCACGCCGGTCGCCGACCTTGGACAGTGTGTGCAGCGCCTGGCTCCTTGCCTGTGTGCGCTCCGAGCGGACTGCGCGGAGCAGCCCGGGGAGCGTCACGGAGACCGGGTGCCGGGTGAGTGCCCAGGTCAGCATGTCGCGGACGAAGAAGTCGGGCTCGACCGCGCATCGCTCGATGAGGGTGTCGACGAAGCTCGGGTCGGGCGTCGCCCCGATCGTCAGTGCAGCTCGCAGCCGCGCGGAGGAACGGTCGTCCTCCAGCTCCTGGAGCGCTCGTGCGGCATCCGTGTTCTGTTCCGCGATCGTCATCACGACCACCTCCTTGGCGATCAGTGAAGGCCTTGCCACCGTGTCAAGGTCAAACGTGGTCGCCGCGCGGCCCGCCGGGCACTGCCGTCCGACCAGGGGCGGCAGGGTGTCGCCCGTGACGAGGACGGTCGTGTCCGCCGGGCGGGAGGACGGCCGTCGGGCCGATGCCGCCGTCGCTGACCGGCGTGTCCGCCGGGCCGCGCGTCCCGACTCGTCTGACGGGACATCAGGCGGCGGCGAGCGGCCCGGGGCGGGTGGCGGGAAGTGTTCACCGCCCGGCGAGTGCCCCGTCGGGGCCTGTCGCTCGGGGACCTGACTCCCGTACCCTCCCACCAGCCGTCGGCTTGGGCAGGTCCGTGCCGCCAGGGAGGCTTCCGTTCCCCAGGTGTACGGCCTGGTGTCACGGGCCCACCCCCGCCCGGTACCCGGGGACCGCTGTCCTTGGGGCGCCCCTGACACCCCCACCACCCCAGAGGTCGTCACCCATGACAGAGCTCGACCGTCGCAGGTTCCTGAAGATAGCCGGAGGCGCCACGGCCTTCACGATGCTCAACGCGAGCATCGCGAAGGCGGCCGCCATTCCCGCGCAGGGCGGCACAGGAACGATCCAGGACATCGAACACGTCGTCGTCCTGATGCAGGAGAACCGGTCCTTCGACCACTACTTCGGTGCGATGAAGGGAGTCCGAGGCTTCGGGGACCCGCGGCCGGTGCTCCAGGACAACGGCAGGTCGGTCTTCCACCAGTCCGACGGGACGAAGGATGTCCTGCCCTTCCACCCGCAGGTGGCCGATCTCGGCATGCAGTTCCTGGAGGGGCTGAACCACGACTGGGCAGGCGGCCACCAGGCCTACAACAACGGCAAGTACGACAAGTGGGTGCCCGCCAAGACGGCCACGACCATGTCGTACATGACTCGGAACGACATTCCGTTCCACTACGCCCTCGCCGACGCCTTCACCGTGTGCGACGCCTACCACTGCTCCCTCATCGGAGCCACCGACCCCAACCGCTACTACCTCTGGTCGGGCCACACCGGCAACGACGGGACCGGCGGTGGGCCGGTCCTCGGCAACCAGGAGGCCGGTTACGGCTGGAAGACCTATCCCGAGCGGCTGGAGTCGGCCGGGGTCTCCTGGAAGGTCTACCAGGACATCGGGGACGGCCTGGACGCCGCCGGGTCCTGGGGCTGGATCAACGACGCGTTCCGCGGGAACTACGGCGACAACTCCCTCCTGTACTTCAACAGTTACCGCAACGCCAAGCCCGGCAGCGCCCTGTACGAGAAGGCCCGCACCGGCACCGACGTCGCATCGGGCGGCACGTACTTCGACCGGCTGCGCGCGGACGTGGTCGGTGGCACCCTCCCGGCGGTCTCCTGGATCGCCGCTCCCGAGGCGTTCAGCGAGCACTCCAACTGGCCCACGAACTTCGGTGCCTGGTACATCTCCCGGATCCTGGACGCGTTGACCGCGGACCCGGCGGTGTGGGCCAGGACGGCGCTGTTCATCACCTACGACGAGAACGACGGCTTCTTCGACCACGTGGTGCCGCCGTACCCGCCTGCCTCCGCCGCCTGGGGCCTGTCCACGGCGGACGTGACGAAGGACCTGTACCCGGGCGGAGGCGGATACTCGGCGGGCCCCTACGGGCTCGGCCCGCGCGTGCCGATGATCGTGGTCTCGCCCTGGAGCAAGGGCGGCTACGTGTGTTCCGAGACCTTCGACCACACCTCCGTGATCCGCTTCATGGAGAAGCGCTTCGGGGTGAGGGAGCCCAACATCTCGCCGTGGCGCCGCGCCGTCTGCGGGGACCTGACCTCGGCCTTCGACTTCACCCGCGCCGACCCGGCCCCCGCCGCGCTTCCCTCCACGGCCGGATACGCGCCTCCGGACAGGAACCGGCACCCGTCCTACCACCCGTCCCCGCCGGCCACGGGCACCCTGCCGAAGCAGGAACCGGGCTCCAAGCCGACCCGCGCCCTCGGCTACAGCCCCTACGTCGACGGCCGGGCCACCCCCTCCACCGGGAAGTTCACTCTGACGTTCGCCGGTGGACCCACTCTGGGCGCCCACTTCCACAGCACTTCGGGCAACCGTACGGACGGGCCCTGGCCCTACACCGTGGAGGCGGGCAAGACCCTCTCCGACACCTGGAGCACCAGCGGTTCCACCGGGAATCAGATCGACCTCACGGTCTGGGGCCCGAACGGCTTCCTCCGCGCCTGGCGGGGGCCGGCGACGAAGGCCGGGCCCGAGGTGACCGCCCGTCACCAGGCGACGGGCGGCGGCCTGACGCTCACCATGACCAACTCCGCCCAGGCCGCCGTGAACCTGACGGTGACCAACACCTACGGCGGCGCCGCCCAGACCTTCAAGGTCGGCCCCGGCGCCACCGTCTCCCACACGGTCGACCTGCGTACGACGGCCCGTTGGTACGACGTCGGAGTCGTCTCCGACACCGACGCCACCTTCCTGCGGCGGTTCGCCGGTCATGTGGAGACCGGCGAACCAGGCGTCTCCGACCCCGGGCTCAGGACGGGCTGACACTGCCCCAGGGTGCGCGGAGGCAGCGGCTCCTGTGCGACTGCGCACCCTGGAAGGCCGTCCGCCACCGGCCATGGAGCCTCCTCGGCAACTGCGGGCGGGCGGCGGGCAGCAGCGGCTGCCGGCCGCCCCGGAGCGGTCCGCAGCGACTCCCCCGGGCATCGCGGCTGCGGCGGTCGCCCGGACCGCTGCCCCGCGTGACCGCCCACGGGTGAACGCCGTGGACGAGGGGTGACGCATCGGGTCGGGGGCGTGCCCTGCGGGAGGACGGCGCGTTGTACCGGCCATGAACGTATGCCGAACCCTCACCGTCGCCGCGGCCGGATCCTTCCTGCTGGCCGCCGCCCCCACTGCCCAGGCCGACAATTTCGCTCCGGCACTGACCAACACCGTTCTCACCGCGAGCGACGCCGGTGAGCAGACGGGTACAGCCGTCCATGGGGTGGCGGAGAAGACGGGGGTCACGAAGAAGGTCCCGGCGGTCATGGGCCTCGTGCAGGAGGGGGCCGACGCGGTGGCCGCGCGTCACGGGTCGTCCGACAGCTGACCATCCGCACGTCCCCGGCGGGCCGATAGCCCGGTCAGGTCGACGTGTGCGTCGGGCCGGGCCCTCGCGGACGCCGGCAGCGGCCCTCGGTCCGCTACGGGGACGTGGTTCGGGTGCCCGGCTCGCGGGGGCAGAGGCGCGGCGCCGTCCTCGCACCGGTCGGCGGCGGGAGCCGGGTGGGCTCTCCGCACGGGCCGGCTCACCGTTGCGCCGCCGCTCCCCCGGTCGTCCGACGGCCGTGTCCCGCCGGACGGCGCCCCGGGCCTCGGGGCGGGACGAGTGCGCGCGAACGAACTCCTGGGAGTGCCGTCACCCGGCGTCGGGCCAGGGAACGGCGCGACACCGCGGTCTAGGGTGTGGCGCATGACAGTGCTGATCGTGGGCGGTTCAGGCTTCCTGGGTGCCGAGCTGATCCGGCAGACGGCAGGAGCCGGGTACCGCACGGCCGCCACGTACGCGACCAGGCCGGGGCGCACGCACGAGGAGGTCGCCTGGCACGCCCTCGACCTGCGGAGTCCGGCCGGTGTCGAAGCCGTTGTGTCCAGGGTCGCGCCCCGCGTCGTCATCAACGCGTCGAGCGGTGGGGCCGACTGGGCGGCTACCGCCGAAGGCCCTGTCCGGCTGGCGATGGCGACGGCGGGATCCGGCTGCCGTCTGATCCATGTCTCCAGTGATGCCGTGTTCTCCGGCGCCGACGTCCGCTACGACGAGTCGCGTCGGCCCGATCCCATCACCCCGTACGGCGCCGCGAAGGCCGCGGCGGAGACAGGAGTCCTTCTCGTACGTCCGGACGCCGTGGTCGCCCGTACGTCGCTGATCATCGGTGACGGGCGGTCCGTACACGAGCGTGCGGTACGTGAACTGGCCGCCGGGAGCCGCTCCGGTGCCCTGTTCACGGACGACATCCGCTGCCCGGTGCATGTGACCGACCTGGCCTCGGCCCTCCTGGAACTCGCCCGGGGCGATATGTGCGGCGTCCACCATCTGGGCGGCAGCGATGCTCTGAGCCGCTATGAGCTGGGCACCCTCATCGCCCGGCGCGAGGGTATCGACGCCTCCCGGCTACCCGCGGGTCTGCGGACGGAGAGTGCGTTCCCCGGCCCTCTCGACGTACGGCTCGACAGCCGTGCGACCCAGGACAAACTGCGCACGGTGCTGCGCGGAGGTCGCCAGTTCCTCGCCCCGGAGGTCTGAACGCACGGTACGGAACACCCCCTCGGGACCGGGGGTTCCTCGCCCCGTGCCCGTATTCACCGCCGCATACACACGCGCGCCCCCGTGATCGGATGGACGGAACCCCGGGGCCTCGCGGGGCCTGCTCTGCGATGCTGGCCACCGGGCCTGGGTGCGGGTGCCGGACATCGTTCACGAGGACGTCGGTGTGTCGCCGCTCTCCCGAGGCCTGTCCGGATCACCGAACGGCAGGGGAACGGAATGGAGCCGCCCGAGCTGAGCCGCGCTGTCGATGCCGTACGGGCGGCCGCTCCGGAGCTGGGCCTTCGGGTGGACGACGCGGTCGTCGTCCACCACTCGGACCGCGCCGCGCTGCACCTGGTCCCTTGCGGTGCTCTGGCCAGGGTCGCGCCTTGGGGGCATCTGGCGGACTCCGCGTTCGAGGTGGAAGTGGCCCGCCGCCTCGCCGTCGTCGGCGCTCCGGTCGCTGAACTCGATCCCCGGGTCGAGCCGCAGGTCCACGTGCGCGACGCCTTCGCCATCTCGCTGTGGACCTACTACGAGCCCTTGGGATCGGTTGTCGCGCCGGCCGACTACGCGGACGCGCTCCTGAGTCACCACGCCGCCCTGCGCCGGATCGATCTACGCGCACCCCATGTCACCGATCGGGTCGCCTCGGCGCTCCGCGAGGTGGACGACCGGGAGCGGTCCCCCGATCTGTCCGCTTCCGACCGGGAATTCCTCAGCAGCACGCTCGGCGCTCTGAGCGCCGAGATCGGCGTCGACCGGGCGGGTGACCAGCTGCTGCACGGTGAACCGCATCCGGGCAACCTCCTGAACACGAGGAGAGGGCCCCTGTTCGTCGACCTGGCCACGGCCTGCCGTGGGCCGGTCGCATTCGACCTCGGTCACGCCCCCGAAGAAGTGGGGAGGCACTATGCGGGAGCGGACCACGGCCTGGTTCGCCGGTGCCGCGCCCTGAACTGGGCGATGTTCTCAGCCTGGCGCTGGCGCCGGGCGGACGGGATGCCGGACCGGGACCGCTGGAGAGCCGAGGGACTCGCGCAGGTCCGGGCCGCGCTCGACAGCGCCGACCCGGACTGAGACCGGGCGGAGGAACCGAGGAGACCTGATCCGCTGCGCGGGCGGGGTGGCGCCCACCCGCCGGTGCGGGTGGGGCCGGGCGCGGCGGCCGTGAGCGGACCACTCATCCTTCAGGTCAGACGTGCGCCGGTTCCTGCCGCGTTTCGACAGCTACCCGGGGGGTGGGCGGTGTTCCACGCCAGTAGCCGCAGAAGTAGATCCGCTGCTTGTCGATTCCCCGCTCGTTCACCAGGTACCGCCGCACCGATGTCGCCAGGGTGGACTCTCCGGCTATCCACACGTACGGCGTACCTGCCGGGAACGGCATGGCCCGCAGCGCGTCCAGCGTCCGGGAGCCGTGGGTGCCCGAGCGGTAGAGCCAGGTCGCCTCACCGGCCAGGTCCAGCACGTCCCGCTCGTCCCCGACTTCGAGCAACGTGTGCACCGGGGTGCGGGCGCCTTCGAGCATGGAGGCGATCGCGGGCAGGGCCGTCTCGTCGCCGATCAGCAACTGCCAGTCCGCGTCGTCGGGCTGGTAGCGGGCACCGTCGCTGAGTATGCCGATCCGGTCGCCCGCTTCGGCCTGGCCGGCCCACGCGGAGGCGGGGCCGCTGTCCCCGTGGAGGGCGAAGTCGATGTCGAGCCGACGGCGGGCGCGGTCGATACGGCGAACCGTGTAGTTGCGGACCACGGGCCGCCGCTCGTCCGGCATCGCCTGGAGCTCCGTCCACCAGTCGGAGGTGGCCGGCAGCTGGAGCTCGTCGCCGACCGGGAGGAACAGCCGCACGAGCTGGTCGGCGCCCGCGTAGTGGAAGTCGTCCACTCCGCTCCCGGCCAGGGTGATCCGCACCATCCGTGGTGTGAGACGGCGTACCTCGGCCACCGTCACGATCATGGGTCGCTGCGGTGGCACCTGATCTGCTGCGAGCGACTGGGACATCGAAGGACCCCTCCCGAACGAAAGAACGCCGTGCTTAGGTTAGGTTTAGCTTACTTGTGGAAATGACGTGTGGGGACCCACCCCCGCTTCCGGCCCCTCCCCCACGGCCGGACCGGGCGCACATCGACGGACCGTGCGGTCACCGGCCGATCGCTCCCGGCCCCGCGCATCGGCTGTGGAGGCGGCTCCCGCGCCCGACCGCAAGCGGCAGCGTGAACCGCGCCGGGCCGGCCGGCGTCGAGCTCCTCCCCGCGCCCGTACCGACACCACGCGACCGGCCCGCCACGGCCCGGTCCACGGATGTCGCGGAGCCCGCACCGGAGGTGCCCGCGCGGCCCCTCCCGCACCTGGCCGTACGTCCTTAGGCGCCCAGCCCCCCGCGCCCGCCACCCGGATGCGCGTGGCACACCTCGGGGCGTGTCGCCGACAATGGTCTGCCTGACGTGGTTGGAGCCTGACGACATGAACGCCCCTGATCCGCATTCCCAGTTCGCCCGCGACCCCTATCCCGCGTACGCCGCGATGCGCGGGGAGTGTCCCGTGCAGGCCGTGGCCTCGGGGTCCAGCGGACGCCACAGCTATCTGGTCACGGGGTACGCCGAAGCCCGGCAGGCTCTCGGGGACTCCCGGCTCTCCAAGGACACAGCCGTCTTCTTCGCGGACAAGGGGCCGCAGCGCCGCCTGCACCCCGCCGTCGCGCACACCATGCTGGCGAGTGACCCGCCCCGGCACACCCGGCTGCGCAGGCTCGTCACCGGTGCCTTCACCAGCGGCGCCGTCGCGGGGCTACGTCCCTTCATCACCCGGCTGACCGACCAGCTGCTGGACCGCTGGTCCCGTGGAAGCGAGGTCGACCTCGTCGCCGGCCTGGCCGTGCCCCTTCCCGTCCTGGTGATCTGTGAGCTGCTGGGCGTACCCGCGGAGGACCGGCCCCAGGTGCGGCGCTGGTCCGCCGAGCTCTTCGCCGCCGGGGAACCTGCCCGGGCCGATGCCGCCTCGCATGCCGTCGCCGCGTACATGTCCGGCCTGATCGCGTCCAGGCGCTCCCGCCGCGGTGACTCCCTCCTCGACCGGCTCATCAGCGCCTGCGACGGGGAGGACCGGCTCACGGAGGAGGAACTGGTCTCCCTGGCCGTGCTGTTGCTGGTCGCCGGCCACGAGACGACCACGCACTTCCTGGGCAATTCCGTCCTGGCCCTGCTGCGGCATCCGGCCGAACTGGAACGCCTGCGCGGCGACCCTGGGATGATCCCCCGCGCGCTGGACGAACTGCTTCGCTTCGACGCACCGGTCAGCACCTCCACCTTCCGGTTCTCCACCGAGGCGATCACCCTGGGCGGCACCGAGATCCCTGCGGGCGTCCCCGTACTGGTGGCCATCGGGGCCGCCAACCGCGACCCGGACCGCTTTCCGGCACCGGACGTACTGAACCTGGAAAGGGATGCGACCGCTCACCTCGGTTTCGGCCACGGAATCCACCGGTGCGTCGGCGCGTCCCTCGCCAAGGCCGAGGCTCACATCGCCCTGCACGCGGTCCTGACCCGCTTCCCCGGAATTCGCCTGGCCGTGCCCGCCGACCGACTGGAATGGCGGCGGACCCGTCTGGTCCGCGGCCTTGCCTCCCTCCCCGTTCGCCTGTGATTCCGGTCATTCCGGGTAGTCCCTCACGCGGTCCGGGCGCCGACGGACCCTATTTCCCGGAGCGCGTGGACACCCGGGTCCTCCGCCGGGACCGTCGACGCACTCATCAGCAGCGCGCGGCGCTCGCGGGAAGAGCGGACCGGAAGGCCCCACCGAGCTGCCTGAGCCCCTCGTTGGGCTGGACGATCACCTTGGTCCCCATGTACTCGTCCTGGCTCCACACGCACCAGTACTGGTTGGTGCGGTTCCAGCCCGAGCGTACGGAAGGGATGTTCTGTCTCTTCACGTCGTCCGTTCCGTTCAGATAGCTGCCTCGGCGGCCCGAACCGTCGGAGTGCTCGTAGAGACAGAAGTGGTCGATCGAGCAGACCGCGGTCGCTGCGGGCGTCCGCACACGGGCAGCGGAGGCAGGCGACGCGACGGCGACGGCGGCGGAGGACAGGAGAAGGGAAACGGCGGCGACGGCGGACATGGTGATGCGCATGGCGATCCTTTCGGGAACGATTCGAGGAGTGCGTTTCGGATGGTGTGTCCGACAAGAAAAGGATCGCCAGCCGAACGGGACTTCGACAATTCCCTGAAAGTGTGTATTTCCCCGGGAACCAATTCGGTGGAAGCCACCGTTAAGGCACCGCGTCCAGCCGGTCGAGTGCCGCCGCCGACAGGGCCGTGATCGCCGCAGGGAGCGACGTGCGGATGTCCGGGGCGAAGTGCGGCGAGTGGTTCGGGGGGATCCCGGCGGGAGGCGTTGCCGCCCACTGTTTCGGGCCCGTCGTGCCCAGCATCCAGTAGGCCAGAGGGATTCCGGGCTCGCCGTGTACGTCCAGGCCCGCGTCACCGTAGAGCGGGAAGTCCTCGGCCGCCATCGACGCCGGCCAGGTCGCGACGCGTTCCGGGCCGAACAGGGACGTGTGCGTGGCCCTGATCGCCTCTGTCACCTGTGGGTCGACGCGGAGCTCCGGGGAGCGGGAGAGCGTGGTCAGCTCCGGGTCGCGGGGGCAGGCGGAGGCCGCGCATTCGGCGCGGACCACGCGGTCGACCGCCGCCAGCGCGCGGTCCAGGGTCTCCTCGGTGGACGCGCGCAGGCCGATGCCGAGTTCCGCCGTGTCCGGGACGACGTTGACCGCCGTTCCGGCCCTCACCGTGCCTACGGTCAGGGTGAGTTGCTCGGACGGGGCCGTCTCGCGGGAGGTGATCGTCTGGAGGCGGGTGATGACGGCCGCCGCCGCGACCACCGGGTCGACCGTGAGGTGCGGGGTCGCGGCGTGGCCACCGCGGCCGTGCAGGACGACGTTCAGGGCCGCGCTCGCGGCGGCCATCGGGGCGTACGGGCCGCCGTGGGCGATCATTCCGGCGGGCAGCGGCGCGGCGTGCTGGGCGAGCACGGCGTCGGGCCGGCCGCAGCGCTCGTACAGGCCGTCCGCCAGCATGGCGCGGGCGCCCGTCAGCGTCTCCTCGGCCGGCTGGCCGACCACGACCAGGGTGCCGCGCCAGTGGGCGGTGGTGCGGGCCAGCAGGTCGGCGGCGCCCGCGGCGGCGGCCAGATGGAGGTCGTGGCCGCAGGCGTGCATGGCGCCGTTCCCGCTGGCGTACGGCAGGCCCGTCCGCTCCGTCAGCGGCAGGGCGTCGAGTTCGGCGCGCAGGTAGACGCGGGGGCCGTCGCCGTTGCGCAGGATGCCCGCGACACCGTGGCCCCCGAGGCCGCGGACGGCCTCGAACCCGACGGCGGTCAGCCGGTCCGCGAAGAGGGCGGCCGTGCGGCTCTCCTCGCCGGAGAGTTCGGGGGTGCGGTGGACGTCCAGGTAGAGGGTGAGCGCCGGGCGCACCGCGGGGGCGGAGTGGGTGAGGGCGGGGTGAGCGGCGGTCACGGAACTCCTTGGACGGCGGTGACGGGGGCGGGTCGTTCCGCTGGCGTCGCGTGCCAGCGATGTGTGAGCGCGGGGCATGCCGAACGGTGAGCGGCCGGCGGTGGAATGAGGTCGTACACCCCACGCAGGCGGCCTTTCCCGCCCCGGGGGCCTGATCCGGAGGAGAACCCATGAACAAGGACCTGAGCACCCTCGCCGACGAGATCCTGGAGCTCGAGGCCGAGACCTTCGAGATCTCCGACTACTCGGACGCCAGCGAGGTCGTGCTGGCCGGTTCCACCAGCACCAGCTCGACCTCGACGTGCAGCTCCACCACCAGCACCACCTCCTGCTCCGCCTGATCCGTACCCGGTCAGGCCGCAGGGCGCGCCCGGTATCCGTTCGCTCGACGGGTACCGGGCGTTTCCGTGTGCCGGCGGCGGTGTCACGGGAACGGGTGGGGCACCATCCGGATCTCGGCGTCCGTCAGGTCCGTCGTACGGTGGCCGCCGCGCCGCAGCGCGGTGCGCAGCCGGGGCATCAGCGGGGCCCGCTGACGGTTCCAGCCGAAGTCGATCGGCAGGAGTCCCGGGACCAGGGTGCTGACGGTGCGCAGGCCCATGCGTTCCTGCTCCGGTGTGGTCTGGTCGACCGCGATCACGTCGTGGCCGGCCGCGGCGAGTTCACCGACGACCGCCCGTACGTCGTCGCTCAGATCCCCCGTGCGCGGGCGGTCCGCGGTCTCCCAGCGCCGGTAGACCTCGTCGAAGGGGCGTACCGCGAGGGGTTCCAGGTAGCTGCGGGCGTGGGCCGCCATCCTGGGCAGTCCGTACAGCTGAGCGTGGTCCTTGAGGTGGCGCACGCGGTGGAAGTCGTCGGCCATGGCCTCCAGTTCGTCGAGCCGCTCCCCGGTCTGCCGGGCGAGGTGCGGGATGTAGGTGAGGACTTCGGAGAGGGCACCCTCTACCGCGGACCGGGGGTCCAGGGAGGCGGCCGCGGCGAACGACAGGGTGCCGGGCCCGCCGTCGCGGCGTACGGCGACTGCGGTGGCGACGGGGATCGCCAGGTCGATCCGGTTGTCCAGGACGTGGACGTCGTAGCCCTGGAGGGTGGCCCGTTCGGCCATGGCGGCGGCGGTGGGGCCGCCGACCGTGGCGAGGTCGATCCCGGTGAGGCGGGCGTTGCCGTACCAGGCGTTCAGGAACGCGTCGCGTTCGACGAGTTCGAGGAGGCCGCCGAGGACGGCCTCCTCCAGGCAGCCGCCGATCGCGCAGCCGTTGGAGCATTCGAAGACGAAGTTGTCGGCGGCCAGCCCGGCGCTGTAGTAGACGAGTCGGGAGGGGACCAGGACGGGGCGGTCGTCGCGCAGGGACCAGCCCCACTCCCAGGGGATGGCGCGGTCCGGGTCGAAGGGATCGACCAGGGGGTCGTCGCGGTAGGTGCGCGGGTCGTAGAAACCGCAGGTGGCGGGGTCCACGGCGTCGGCCTTCAGGGAGTTCCACGAGCCGGTGACGGGGGTGGTGCGGCCGCGCCGGTGGGTTCCCGCGTAACGCTCGAGCCCTTCCAGGAAGGCCAGGGTGCGGCTGGTGGAGAAGGCGTTCTCCTGGCCGCTCCAGGTGACGTCGTTGAGCCCGGCGTAGCCGCGTACGAAGACGCTGCCGGCGACCGGGGCGGTGGTCGGGGAGGTGACGTTCAGCCAGGTTCCGCCGCCGAGGGCCCCGCTGACCGGGTTGGCGAGGGCTGTCTCGGGGATCGGGTACGCGGAGGCGGCGCGCAGCCGGTAGGTGCCGGGGTCGGGTTTGGGGCGGGACTCCAGGGTGAGCGGGCGGGGGCGTGCCGGGGTGGCCGGCGGGGCGCAGTGCGGGCAGTGGGGGTCGGCGAGTACGGGATAGGTCCGTATCTGAAGGGTCGTCAGGTCTAGTCGGGAGACCTGGGGAAGGGACCGGTCCGCCGGGTCGGGGGCGGGTGGCGCGGCGCTCGGTTCACCGTCGAGCAGGGCGGTGCAGAGGGCGGCGACGGCGTCGTACGCGTGGCCGGTGAGCAGGGGCCAGGCGCCCGCAGGGCGGGGGCCGTCGGGGCCACCGGTCTCCAGGGCGTCGCGTTCCGACCGGCTGCGCAGGCGTTGCCAGCGCAGGGCCAGGCAGTGGCCGCAGGCGGGGGCGGTTCCGTCACCGCCCCAGGGTCCGATCAGTACGGCGGAGGCGGTGAGGTGGACGCGTGCCCCGGCCCGCAGGGGTGCCCAGGGATCGGGGGCGCCGTGGTCGCCCCGGGTGGCGGCGGCGTCGGTGGCGCCGACCGGGACGACGGGCACGTCCCTGCCGAGGCGGTCGGCGAGCGCCGTGCGCAGGGCGTCGCGTGCCGCTTCCATCGGTTGCGGCAGCAGCCGCGTGGGGGCGCTCACGAGGACCTCGTCCAGCGGAACGTCCTGACCGCGACGGCACCGAAGACGACTGCGAACACGGCGAGTCCGGCGCAGCCCACCATGACGTCGGAGCCGTCGCCCCGTCCCGTCAGGGCGTGGGACACCGCGTCGTTGAGGTAGCGCAGCGGCATGATCAGGGAGACGTTCTGGAGCCAGGAGGGCATGGCGTCCAGCGGGAAGAAGGAGCCGGACAGGAACGCCATGGGCAGCATCAGGAAGTTGGCGACGGCCGCGACGGACTCGGGTGTGTTGGCGAACGAGCCGATGATGACGCCGAGCAGCAGGAAGGTGGTGATGCCGAGGGTCATCACCGGGATGAGCAGCGGCCATCCGGAGGCGGGTTCCAGTCCGAACAGCGGCAGCATCGCGACCCCGACGAAGAGCAGCGACTGTACGAGTCCGACCACCAGGGCGATGACGTAGCGGGAGCCGATGACGGCGGACAGCGGTGCCGGGGACATCCGGATGAGCCGCAGGATGTCGTCGGAGCGCCACTGCATCAGGGTGAAGGCGATCCCGAAGACGGCGGCGTTGGCGACGCCCCAGGAGAGCACCCCGGCGGCGGTGTAGGAGATGTAGGACAGGCCGCTCTGTTCGACGTCCTGGCCCCGGAAGATCAGCCCGAAGACCACGAGGAAGAGGAGGGGGAAGGCGAAGGTGAAGAACAGGGTGGTCTTGTCGCGGACCTGGGCGCGGTAGCCCGCTCCGGTCAGTGCGGCGTACGCGCTCATGGCTGGTGCTCCGTGGTGGTCTCGGCGGTGCGGCGGGGGGCGGGCGGGTCCTGGGCGAGGCGGGCGGTGAGGTCGAGGTAGACGTCCTCCAGGCTGGGGGTGCGGGTCTGCACCCCGTCCAGGCCCACGAGTTGGTCGAGGGCGCTGAGCACCCGGCCGGTGGTACGGGTCTCCAGGACCAGGGAGCCTCCCTGGACGGTGACGCGGTCGACGCCGGCGAGTGCCGCCGCCTTCTCCTCGTCCAGCCGGCCGAACGGGAGCAGCAGCCGGCTCGGCGCCCGGGAGGCGTCCACGAGGTTGTGCGGGCTGTCGGTCACGGCGATCCGGCCGTCCACCAGGATGGCGATGCGGTCGCAGAGCTCCTCCGCCTCGTCCAGGTGGTGCGTGGTGTAGACGATGGTGCGGCCCTCCGCCTTGAGCCCCCGCAGTACGTCCCAGAGGTCGCGCCGTGCCTGCGGGTCGAGGGCGGCGGTCGGCTCGTCCAGGAAGATCAGCTCGGGGCCGTGGACGAGGGCGGAGGCGATGGCGAGCCGCTGGCGCTGGCCGCCGGAGAGGTTCTCCACCTGGACGTCGCGCTGGGCGGTGAGCCCCACGGTGCCGAGGGTGGCGTCGGCCGCCGCCCGCGACGCCCCGTAGAGCGCGGCGACGGTGCGCAGGTGCTCGTGGGCGGTCTGCCGTACGAAGAAGGCGGATGACTGGGTCTGGATGCCGATGCGGGGCAGCAGGGCCGTGTTGCGCGGCCACGGGGACTCGCCGAAGAGCGCGACCGAGCCGGTGTCGGCGTGGCGGAGCCCCTCCATGATCTCCACCAGGGTGGACTTCCCGGCGCCGTTGGGGCCGAGGAGGCCGAAGAACTCACCCCCGCGGATGTCCAGGGACACGTCGTCGACGGCCTGCCGGTCCCCGTACCGTTTGGAGACCCCCTGCACGTGGACTGCGGTGGGTGTGGTTCGCATGGCCTGTTCCTCACTCATGTGGTGCGTGGTTCCTTCGGTCGGGGGATGATGATCACGCCGTCAGGTCACCCAAGCAGCAGCAGAAGCGCCACTGTGCAGGTTCCGGCCACGGCGAGGAGGAGCAGGAGGACCGCCCCGGCGCCGTACGCCGTGTGGATCAGCCGGGCGCGGCGGGGGTAGGCGGCGACGGCCGCGGCGCCGGTCCGGCGCAGCGAGAGGTAGGCGCGGGTCTCGGGGGCGAGGTGGGCGGTGCCCAGGAGGTGGCCGAGCATGCGGTAGCCGTCGAGCGGGGGCAGTGGGACGAGGTTGCTGAGCGCCTGGACGGCGCCGAGCAGCAGGAGTCCGGCGAGCAGGGCGCGGGCCGGTTCGTCCTCGGGGAGCGTGTACCAGCGGATCGCGAACGGCAGCAGCAGGAGCAGGTTGAGGTAGGCGCCCGCCCCGGCGATCACGAGTTTGGCGCGGCGGCCGGTGATGAAGAGGTAGTCGTCGACGGTGCAGTACAGCATCGCGGCCGGGAATCGCCAGCGCAGCCCGATCTCGGCGACGTGGCCGCCGTAGTGCTGGGCGGCGACGCCGTGGGCCAGTTCGTGGAGGGTGATGCTGAACCAGAGGAACAGCGCGGCGGCCGCGAGGACGACGGGCTGCCGGACCAGTTCGGCGGCCCCGTCGACGAGTTCGCCGGTGTGCAGGGCGAGCACCGGTACGAGGGCGAGGGCCGCGGCGAGCAGCGGGAGCTGGACCGCCCGGTGCAGCAGGGGGCGCAGGACCCGGTGGAGACGGGCGGTGGTCGCGTCCGCGTCGGCGACCATGCGGCGGGTTCCGCGCCAGAGCGTGTTGGCGCGGCCCGGGGCCGGCTCCGGCAGCGGCGGGTCGGGGGCGCCGTCCAGCAGGCCACGGGCTCCGAGGAGGCCGAGGAGGCCGTTCCAGCTCCCCTCGGCGAGGCGGCGGCCGAAGCGGGCGGCGTACTCGGGGGCCAGGTCGTCCAGGGTCCTGGTGCCGTCGAACCGGGAGAGGACGAAGTGTTCCTTGGGTCCGACCTCGAAGACTGCGCCGGTGACGGGGTGCCGGACGAGGTGCACGGTACGGGGGCCGCGCAGGAGCGGCGGGCCGATCCTGACCCCGTCCCGCAGCGCGGGCCGGTAGGCCCGGACCGCGCCGCGGGACGGGGTGGAGGCGGGGGCCTCGCTGTCGGGGGCGGTGCTCATGTGCCGGCCGCCTTCGGGGCGCCCGCGGGGTCCTGCTCCCTCAGTACCTGGCCGAGCATGAAGGAGAGGTAGGCCTCGTCGCGGATCGTGACGTGGAGCCGGTTGTTGGTCATGTGCATGTACGGCGACAGCAGCCGGGGCAGTACGGCGGGCACGTGGGTGACCGGTTCCAGCGGCGCCGCGTCCGCGGGCTCGCCGCGCTCCTGGCCGGTGTCCTCCCGGGCGGGGCCGTCCCAGACGGGGAAGACCAGATCGCCCCGGGTGGTGAGGTCCTCGACGCGGGCGCGCAGTTCGAGGCAGTGCTCCGCCCAGCCCCGCAGGAAGCCCGGCAGCCGGCCCAGTTCGCCACTCCCGACGGCTGCCCGGATCTCGGCGAACCGGTGGCCCAGCTGGGGCGCCATCCGGGCGTAGGTGGTCTCGTACTCCTTGGAGCCGATGAAGCCGGTGCCGGGGAAGGCCCGGTGCCAGAAGGCGTAGTAGCTGTCCAGGTAGTCCGCGAGCCGGTCCTCCTCGGGCAGGAAGCAGCCGGCCATCACCATCATCAGCTGCGCGGAGGTGCCGAGCAGCACGGTCCGCAGGTGCAGGTTCATGGTGCGGAAGGCGTCGATGACCAGGTCGCTGGAGTGCCGGAAGTGCCATTCGGCGAGCTCGACCCCGGCGGGGCCGCCGTACTTGGCGTACTCCGGGGCGTAGGGCTCGTAGGCGAAGGAGTTGTTCGGCCGCAGGTTCATCCGGCCGTCCGGGCCCATGTAGCGGGCCCGGTCCTCCCCGGGGAACTCGATGTCGAACAGGGCGTTGTAGAAGTCCTTCAGGAACCCGGAGTCGACCTCGTACAGGGCGGGGCGGGTGCGCAGGAATCCGGTGAGCGCCTCCTCCGCCCGGCGTCTGACCTCGGGGGCGGCCTCGGCGCGGGAGGGGCGCAGCCGGAGGCGGACGTGCGGGCCCTCCAGCCAGTAGTTGATGAAGAAGTGGCCCGCGAGCAGTCCCTCGGCCGTCAGTTCGTCCACGAGCGGGCGGACGCACTTGACCAGCATCGGCTGGGGGCTGGCGGCGTAGAAGACGTGCAGCGCCATCCACTCCCCCGGCTGCGTGGCCGGGCCGTCGGGAGTGGTGCGGGGGGAGGTCAGTTCCGGCATGTGGGGCCGTCCTCGGTGCGGGAGGGGCGGGAGGTGAAGGTCTCTACGGCCAGTTCGGCCACGTGCCGGCCCTGTGCGGAGGCCAGGTGCAGTGCGTCCTCGCCGGGGAGCATCTCGCGCAGGATCACGGAGCTGCCCGGCGCCCGGTCCACCAGCGCGTCGAACGCGGTCAGGGACAGGGGGCTGTCGAAGTCGACGTACAGGGGCTTGGCGCCGGGGGCGCGGCGGCCGGCCGCGAGGGCCGTGGCGAAGACCTGGTCGGGCAGCCCGTGCGACCGGCGCCAGCGCTGCCACTCCAGGTACCACCGCGCCTCGTCCGTCCCCGGGGCGCGGACGGGGAGCGCGGCGGCGTCCGCCGTCCAGCTGCGGCGGCTGATCACGACGCCGCCGTGGGCCACCCGGGGTCTGCGGGTGACGCCGTCCACGGCGGGGCTCTCCGGGACGCCGCCCCAGACCTCGGTCGGCGTCATGGTGCTGGGCGAGAGGAGGAGCAGGGTGCGGGGTATCTCCGGCAGGGCGACCGGGACGAGGTAGCCGAGATAGACGGGGATGACCTCCCGGTCCAGCCGCCGTGAGCGCAGGACCAGGCGGTCTGCCGCCTCGTCGTGGACGAGGCTGAGGTCGTCCAGGTGGAGCCGGTCCGCCTCGGGGACGGTGGAGGTCTCGCCGGGGCAGACGATCTGATAGTCCGTCATGCGGCCGTGGAGGTTGAGGTTGCTCGATATCTGGCCGCCGGTCAGCTCCGCGAACACCGCTCCCACCGGCTGGCGTTCGCGCAGTTCCTCCCGCAGCCGGGCGGAGAGACCCGGCTCCTCGGGGCCGCCGGTCGTGTCGTACACGTGGGTGAAGCGGCTGAAGGGGAAGGCGAGTCCGCCGTACGAACGGTTGAGGACCACCGACGGGCCGTCCTGCTCCCCCGTGGCGGGAGCGGACACCTGGAGGTGGTGGCTCTGCGGGGTGAAGTCGGCGGCCAGCGGGCCGACACGGTCCGCGACCGAGGTCAGGAAGCCGTCCGGCAGCCGTATCTCGTCCGCCGCTCCCTCCTTCTCCCACAGCTCCCGCATCCCCGCCACGAAGGCCCGGCGGGCGTCGTCCAGGGTCCGCAGCGCGCTCTGGCCCAGCCAGTTCTCCTCCGGGACGTACGTGCCGTCCTGGTCGAAGGCGGTGCGCTTGGAGGTGAAGGAGATGTACTGGTCGAAGAAGTCCTCGTGGAAGTCGTGCACCAGGCCCAGCAGGTCGTCGCAGCGCCCCCCGCGTCCGTGGCGGGCGGTGAAGAAGCCGCGCAGGGTGATGCGCTGCGGCAGGGTGATGTCGAACAGGGGCAGGATGCCCTCGACCGTCCGCAGGGCCCGCCCGGTCGCCCCCGAGAGGATGCCCGGCGGGCAGACCAGGTCGTCTCCGGCGCTGACGTCCTCGTACAACAGGGTCTGGGGCAGCGCCGGTTCGGCGGCGCCCAGTTCCTTCTGGACGTCCAGGAGTCCTGCGCGCAGCCTGCCCAGGAGTGCCCGTCGGGCGGGCACGTCGGCGGCCGGGTACGCGGCGAGGCAGGCGGCCGGGCCGTCCAGGCCGTCGGCGACGGTGCCGGCCCAGGCGGACCCGAGGGCGCGCAGGGCGTCCTGGAAGGAGCGCAGCGGATCGGGGCTGTGCACGTCGGTGCGCAGGCCCGGCACCCGGACCATTCCGAGCTGGAGCAGGGCGGTGGCGTACCGCTCGCACTCGTCCCGGTCGGCGCCGTGCTCGGCCTGGAGCCAGTCGACCAGGTCGCGGTGGCGCAGCCCGTCGCGCCTGCCGAAGAGGGCGAGCAGGCGTTCCAGGGTGCCGCTGGTGCGCAGGTAGAACAGCCGGTCGCGTACGGCGTCGAAGGTGACGGCCGCGCTGTCGTCCCCGGCGGTCACCCACTGCCGCACGTAGCGGACGCGGTCCGCGTCGCGGCCCCAGCCCGGGGAGAGGACGACGGGCAGGTCCTGGCGGCGGACCGGGTCGGCCAGGATCAGGTCGGCGATCCGGCCGAGCGCGACGACGTTGAGCCGGACGTGGCTGGTCCACTCCTCGCCGACGCGCAGGGCCGCGGTGTCGTCGGCCGGGTCGCCGTCGAAGGTGCCGGCCGCCACGGCGGTGAGGGTGGAGAACGGGCTGGTCTTGCACGCGGTGCGGTAGAGGTAGGTGAGCGCCGACCGCTCGATCTTCCTCATCCGGCCGCCGGGTTCGGCGCTCGCGTCGCCGAGGTAGCCGTCGATCCGGCCGTCGAGGGCGGGCGAGGCCAGCAACAGCCCTTTGCGCAGCCGTTCGTGCGACAGCGCCTTGCGCAACGCGTGCCGGGCGGCGCGCAGTTCGCCGGCCAGTACGTCCGCCCCCTCCTCCAGCAGTCCGCCGTGACCGGCCCGGTCGGCGAGCCAGGCCGCCGTGGCCAGGCCCGCGGCCTCGTCGAGGCCGGCGACCAGGTGCACGGCGGCCGAAGGGTCGGCGGGTAGGCGGTTGTTGAACACCTGGCGGCGCAGGGCGAGCAGGGACCGGCGGGCGCTGCCGCCCAGCGCGTCGGCGGCCGGGACCAGCCCGTGCAGCAGGTCGCTGAGCGCGGCGCCGTCGCGGGCGAGGCGGTCCTCCCGGGCCAGGACCGCGTCGGCCCAGCGCCGGGTACCGGGGCAGCGCAGCCCGTGGACCGTTTCCACCGGGAGCCCGGCGGCACGGAGCACGAAGCGGCGGCCGGGCTCCCACCGGGTGGTGTCGCGGGAGGTGGTGTCGGACGTCATGAGAGTCATCAGGTCTTCCCGTCAGGCGATCTCGTGGCGGAAGTCTGCGGGCCGTGGCCGTTCGTTGCCGAGCGGCATGATCAGCAGCGGGGCCTCGTCTCCGAGTCCGAGCTTCTCGACGAAGGAGATGTTGTCGAAGCCCAGCGCCACCCCGGCGCCGATCCCGAGGGCGGCGGCGGCGACGTAGAACGTCTGGGCCACGGCGCCCGCCGTGCCGACGGCGAGCCGGTAGCCGCGGTCCCCGACCGCGTCGAGGACCGCGTCGGTGCGGACGGTCGGTACGAGGACGGCGCCCGCCTGCTCCAGGTTGTAGTTGGCCAGGAAGTAGTTCTCCTGGAGGAACGCCCCCTGGGGGCCCGCCTCGACGAGCCGGAGTTCGCCCGCGTCCGGGTCGTAGGTGTAGGCGCCGGGCTCGATGCCCCGCACATGGCTGACGAAGACGTGGAGCCGGGCCTGCCGGACGGCACCGTCCGGGTCCGCGTCGCTCTCCAGCGAGGTCGCGGCGCAGGCCGCGAGGACGGCCGAGAGCTGGGCCGGGTCGAGGGGCCGGGCGGCGTCGAACCGGCCGAAGCTGCTGCGCCGTCCGCGCAGCGTCGCGCGCACGGGCACGTCGGGGAAGGCCGGGGCGGGCAGAGCGACACGGGTGCCGCCCGCGGGCACGGGCAGGGCGGCGGCCGCTGCGAGGGCGCCGGGTGCGGGGCGGTCGGCGGCGTGGGCGGTGGTCGCGGTGTGCATGGCGCGCACCGTCGGGAAGTCCAGTACGGTCCGGGACCGTTCGACGTCACGGTGGCGTACGGACGGGTCGGGACCGGGGGCGCCTGCCGCGGTCGCGGGGGAAGGCCGGTCCGCCCAGCGCAGCGGGACGACGGCGAAGACGGCCTCCTCCTCGCCCGCGGTGCCGAGCAGGCCGTTCAGCCTGGGCTCGTCGAACCACAGCACCGGCGCGGTCCGCAGCCCCCTGGCACCCGCCCAGATCCGCCAGGTCTGCACGAGCGTGCCCAGGTCGGTGGAGACGACGTGGTAGGAGAAGCTGTTGTACTTGAAGGAGTTCTGCCAGTACTTGACGCCCAGGATCAGGTACTGGTCGGTCTCCAGGGCCTCTGCGGGGGCGTCGGGCCCGAGCGCGTCGCGGATCCGGGCCGAGACGTCCCCGGTCAGCAGCCGCTGCACGGCGTGCCGGTGGATGTCGTAGTAGTGGACGCCGGGGGTGAGCGGGCCGGAGGGACCGGCGGCCCAGTAGATGCTGACCGGGTAGAGGCCCCCGCCGCCCGCCGTGCCACGGGACCAGTTGGCGTGGGTGTAGAAGGGCAGGCCGGACAGGTCGCTGTTGGCCTGGATGCCGAGGCGGCGGCCGGTCAGCCCGTAGGAGTCCTTGAGCATGGCGGAGAGCAGCGGCAGCGTGAAGCCCTCCGGGCCGGGCGTGACGGGGCCCGGGACGGGCGCGCCGGGGAGCAGGCCCCGGCCCGCGGGGGCGTCGGGGAGACCGTCGCCGTCGGGCAGGGCGTAGGACTCGACGCCGGGGTAGAACTTGCCCTTGCGGGGCCCGTCGGGCCAGTTGGGGACGAAGTCGGCGGGATCCATCGGGACGCGGCCCCGGTGCAGGACGGCGTCGGCGTACTCGTGGGCGTACCCCATGGGGTCGGCCCCCTTTCGGATGGGCGTGCGGTACGGACGGGCCGTCACGGGAAGGGGTGCGGGGCCGGGTTGAGGCCCTCGGCGCCCAGGACGGTGCGCATGCGGGGCATGCGGCGGGCGCGCTGCCGTGACCAGCCGAAGTCGATGGGCACGAGGCCGGGCACCAGGACCTTCACGGTGTGCAGGCCGACGGCGCGCTGCTCGGGCAGGGTCTGGTCGACCACGACGACGTCGTAGCCGGCGGCGGTGACGGCGCCCACCGCGCGCAGCAGGTCCTCGCGCAGGTCGGGGGCGGCCGGGGAGCCGTCGGTGTCGGGCCACACCAGGTCGGCGACGGAGAGCAGCGGTCTGGGGTCCCGCTGCCGCAGCAGGAAGTCGGCGTGCCGCCCCATCTCCGGGACGCCGTAGACCAGCGGGTGGTCGTGCAGCGTGGTGACCTGGTCGAAGTCGGCGGCCATGGCGCGCAGCCGGGGCTCGTCGCGCCGCGTGCGGCCGACCAGGTTCACCGAGTCGGTGGCGATCTCGCAGAGCGCGGAGTCCAGGGCCGATTCCGGGTCGAGCCCGGCGCCCGCGCCGAAGCACATGCGGCCCAGTCCCCCGTCGAACCGCTCGGCGACCGCGGTGACGACGGGGACCGGGAAGCTGATCCGGTTGTCGAAGAAGCGGGCCCGGTAGCCGTACATGGCGAGCCGGTCCACCATGTGGCGGGTGGCGGGACGGGTGCTGGTCGCGGGGTCGATCTCGCGCAGCGGGACCTGCCCGTACCAGGCGAGCAGGAAGGCGTCCCGCTCGACTGCCTCCATCAGCCCGAAGTAGACCGCCTCCTCCGTGCTGCCTCCCGAGGCACAGCCGTTGGAGCTCTCCTGGACGAAGCGGTTCTCCAGGCCGGGCGCGTGGTAGTAGGCCAGGATCTCGGGCACGGGGCGGGGTCTGGCGTCGCGCAGCGACCAGCCCCACACCCAGGGGATCTCCCGGTCCGGGGTGAAGGGGCGCACGCGGGGGTTCGCGCGGTGGAACTCCTCGGAGTACAGACCGGTTTCGCGGGGATCGACGGCATCGGGGCCGAGACTGTCCAGCGAGGCGGTGAGCCGGGTCGTCCTGGCGCGGGCGCGCATCCCGGCGTAGCGCTCCAGCCCTTCCAGGACGCCGATGCG
This sequence comes from Streptomyces sp. NPDC058008, assembly GCF_042886395.1. NCBI lineage: Bacteria > Bacillati > Actinomycetota > Actinomycetes > Kitasatosporales > Streptomycetaceae > Streptomyces > Streptomyces sp. NPDC058008. The sequence continues at coordinate 88,930 of NZ_JBHVQX010000011.1, forward strand.
CTGGCTGTGCGCGTAGGTGCCCGCGTGGCCGCCCCAGAAGGTCTCGCGGAGGTACTCCCCGGACCGGGTGGAGAAGCAGCCGACGGTGGCGGAGGTGGTGGTGGAGGCGACGTCGCAGACGACGGACGGGCCGAGGGCGCCCCAGTGCGGGTTGGCGAAGGCGTCCACGGGCAGCCGGTAGTCCTCGATCCGGCGCACCCGGAAGGCGCCGGGCCGGTACTTGGGCGCGGGCCGGGGGGCGTAGGCGGCGCCCTCCGCGGTGTCCGGTGCGGGTGCCGCGCAGTCGGGGCACTCGGGGTCGGGCACCAGGGGATGGCTGCGCACGGTCATCGCGTCCAGGTCCAGGAGGTGCACCCTCGGGTAGGGGCCCGGGGTGGGCTCCGCGTCGTCGAGGCAGGTCAGGAGCGCCGCGACGGCGGTCGCGGCGAACGGGGTGGCGTAGGGCCAGTCGCCCACCGGCCGGGTGCCGCCGCCGAGTTCGAGCCCTTCGCGCAGCGGCACCGAGCGCACGCCCTGCCAGCGCCGCTCCAGGCAGGTGCCGCACCCGGTGGCGCCGTCCTCGGCGGGCCAGGGGCCGACCAGCACCTGACGTCCGTACAGGTGGACCGGAACGGCGCCCCGGTACGCGGACGGGGTGCCGGCCGCGTCGTAGGCGTCACGGTCGCCCAGCGGGGTCACCGTCACGGCGGGGACGGTGGTGGGGGCGACCTCGGCGAGGGCGGCGCGCAGGGCCCCGTCGAACCGGCGCGCGGACGCGGACCGCGCGGTGTTCCCGGCGGGTGCGGTCGCCCGGGGGCGCTCGATGGGCTCAGCCCGCATCGGTGACCGCCCGGGTGAGCAGGACGCGCACGGTGTGGATGCCGGCGGTGGGCAGGTCGGCCCCGTGGGTGGGCACGACCAGCGCGTCCCGGCCGGCAGCGCGCAGGCGGTCCAGGACACGGGCCCAGTCGGTCGCGGGGCCGGGCGGGGCGGGCTCGCCGTGGGTGACCGCGATCAGGGACGCGTCGAGGTCGCGCAGGAGGGGGTCGCCCGTGTCGGGGGCGGACCCGGCTCCCCCGTCGGTGTCGGCGGCGTACTGCGCCTCACCGAGCAGGTCCCGTACGGCGTCCACGGCGGCGCCCGCACGGTCCAGGGCGGCGCCGACGGCCCAGCGGGCGGGTCCGGCGGTCCGGGCCAGTACGACATGGGCGCCGGAGCGGGCCTGCTCTCCGAGGTCGAGCAGTTCGACCTCCAGTCCCAGGTGGGCGGCGGATCGGAGCAGGAACGTCATCTCCGGGTCCTCGCCGAGCGACGCGTGCGGGATCACGGCCGTCTCCCCGGTCTGCCGGACGGCCCGCCCCAGGGCGTCGTGGGCGAGCGCGGACAGCAGTCCGCAGGCGGCGGCCTCCGGCAGGTCGGCCCCGGCGCCCGCGCCGGCCCGGGTGGGCTCGAAGCTCCGGTCGGCGTTGTCGGGGCCGAAGGGGCGCACGGCTCCCGCGGGCACCCGGGCCTGTTCCTTGGTGACGAGCGAGGTGGCCGGGGTCCAGACGAAGTGGGTACGGACGCCGGTGCCCGAGGCGGTGGTGAGGGCCGCCGGGTCCACGGCGGGCACCGTGTCGTCCGGGGCGGGCGCGGCGGGCACCACGTGCTCGGCGTAGACGGCCGCCGCCGCGCCGAGTGCGCGCAGCCGGGCTCCGGCGGTGTGGTGGACGTCGAAGGCGGTGACGGTGCGCGGGCCGCGCGGGCCCAGACCGAGGGTGACCGAGCCGGCCTTCAGCGGGGTCTGGGTGAGCGGCTCGTCGGCGTAGCGGGTGAAGACCCCGGCGTGCGGGCGTACCAGCGCGGAGCGGCGCTCCAGCTCGGCCAGCGGGCCCTGGGCGGCGTCGTCGTCCGGCGCGGTGGCCACGGTCGGCAGGAACGCCGGGCGGGCCGGGGCCGAGGACAGGTCGACCGGCTCCGGGGTCTCCGCGGCGGTGGCGCAGAACGGGCAGCGGGGGTGCGGCAGCAGCGGTTCCGAGGCGACGTCGAAGGTGGCCATGTCCTGGATGAGCAGCTTGCCCCGGGTCTCGGCGGGGAGCGCTTCGGTGACCAGGCGGAAGACCTCGTAGCCCAGCAGGTTGCCCAGCATGGCGGCGAGTGGTCCGGCGGGCTGGGCGCCGGAGGTTCCGGTGCCCAGGGCGAGGCCGCTCCACAGGTCGGCGGCCGCCGCGTCACCGGTGCCGCCGGAGGCGCCGAGGCGCAGTGCCGCGCAGGACCAGCAGCCCGTCGAACCGTCCGTCATCACCGGCCCGACCACGGCACGGGGCCCGAAGGTCCACGCGGGCAGCAGCGTGCGGCCCTCGGGGACGCCCTCCCGCAGCAGGGCGAGGACGGCCGCGGGGGCGTCGGCTCCGGCGGCGGCCACGACGATGTCGTACCCCTCGTACGCCGCCCAGCCCGCGGGCGCGGGCCCGGCGTCCGGCAGCATCGCCAGCTCCACCGGGCAGTCCTGGTCGGCGAGTTCGGCGGCCTCGCGGTGGACGGTCGCGAACTCCTCGGGCGTGACGCCGCCGGAACCGTCCAGGAGGGCGGGGTCGAAGGCCACGGTGGCGCAGCCGTTGCGGATCAGTGACAGCACGCACCACCGGGCCACCGGGCCGTCGCCGAGTACGGCGACGCGGGTGGCGCGGTACCGGGCGAACCGGGCGGCGGCGTCGTCCGCGTAGTGGTCGATGTAGGCGATCTGCTCGGCGAACCGGACGGTGGCGGCCGGGGAGGCGGCGGGGGCGTCGGTGTCCCCGTCCTCCGGCGGCGGCACCGGGCGGGCGAAGCCACGCGCGTAGAGCGCGGCGACGAGTTCGCCCACCATCGCCTTCTGCCGTTCCCCGAACCCCTGACAGATCTCCTCGACGGATCTGCTGCCGTCCAGGTGCGGCACGAGGAGGGTGGCGAACCGGTAGCCGGACCTGGCGGTGAGCTGGAACCCCCCGTCCGCGTTGTGGAAGATCACCCCGTTGGGGGTCTCCGTGAACAGGACGTCGCGACGGACTCGCGGCCGGGTTCCGGCGGTCTCTGCGTACGGCGTTGTTGCCATGCGTGCGTCACACCTCTTGTTCGGGGGCGGGATCGGCGGCCCGGGGTCTGGGCCTGCTGCCTGTTCGGTTGTCGTGCCGGGCGCGCGGGTCTCGGGCCTGACGGGGCGTTACGGGTGGTGCGGGTGTTACGGGTGGCGCTCGTGGTGCGTCGAGTGGCGCGTGGCGGTCGCGCGGGGGTGGCTGCCGTGCAGGACGGTCCGGGTCAGCGCAGAGCGGCAGCGGAGGGGATCTCCTCGCGCCGGGGCGGCCTCAACAGGGCAGACGCGTGTCCGGGACGGGGCGCTGTCGCGCGGCGGGCGTGCGCACGGAGCAGGTCGTGCATCCAGAAGGCCCCGGGCCGTCCCTCCTCCAGCAGGCCCGCGTCGAGGAGCCGCTCCATCACCTCCTCCGCCGTCTCCTCCGGTATGCCGAGGGCGTCGGCGGCCCGGCCGGTCGTCAGCGGGTCGGGGGCGGTGGCGCCCAGCCGCAGATGCGCCTCGGCCAGCGCCGGGGGAAGCCGCTCCAGCGCCTCGTCGAGGGTGAGTGGCACCGACATGCGGGGGTCGTCCGCCAGGGTGAGCCGGCCCGGAAGGTCGCGGCGCAGCCAGTCCGCGCAGTCGGCCAGGGGCAGCCGGGGCCGGGTGAGCAGCCGGGCGGCGGCGATGCGCAGGGCCAGCGGGTGGCGCCCGCACACGGTGGCCAGCAGATGGGCGGCCGCGGGTTCGGCCTCGACCCGTTCACGGCCCAGCACGGCGGTGAGCAGGTCGTAGGACTCCCCCGGCTCCATGGCGCCCAGGCGGTGCACGAGGCCGCCGTGCGTGGCGACGAGTGCGGCGAGCCCCATCCGGCTGGTGACGATCGCGGCGCCGCCCGCGTTGGCGGTCAGCAACGCGCGTACCTGGTCGGGGTGGACGACATCGTCCAGGATCAGCAGGGTCCGGCCGCGCCCGGTGGCCGGCGGGGGCAGCGACCGGCGCAGCCGCTCGGTGGCCTCGCGCACCGGCAGGGCGGTGCCGTCGGGGCGCGTCAGCGGGAGCAGGACGCAGCCGCCGGGGTAGTGGGCGGCCACCGTGTGGGCGGTGTGCAGGGCGAGGGCGGTCTTGCCGATGCCCGGTGCCCCGGAGAGCACCGCGACGGGCGCGCGCCCCGATTCCTGATCAGCCGTCAGTAACGCGACCAGCGAGGCCACTTCGCGTGCACGTCCGGTGAAACAGGGCACGGTGGGCAGCGGCGCGGTACCCGCCGTCGCCTCGTCGGGCCATCCGCTGCCGGGGGCCGTGTCCTCGGCACCCGGTGCCGGTCCGTCCTCGGACGCGGGACCGCCGGGCCCGGCGTCCGGAAGCGGTGCGAGCGTGACGGATGCGCGGCCGGCGGCCGGACCACCGAGGTCGTCGCCGCGCAGAATGGCCAGTTCGAGCCGCTGGAGTCCGGCGCGCGGGTCGACACCGAGCTCGTCCCGCAGATACGTCTTGACCCGGCGGTACTCCGCCAGCGCCTCCGTCTGCCGGCCGGTGCGGTACAGGGCCAGCATGAGCTGCTCCGCGAACCGTTCATGGCCCGGGTATACGCGCGTAACCTCCCAAAGATCAACGAGCGTTTCGCGGCAGCGGCCGTGTTCCAGCTCGATGTCGCAGACCCGCTCGAGCACCCGCAGCCGCTCCTCGGCGAGGCGTGGCACCTCGTCACGGTGCAGCAGGTCGGAGGGGACGTTGGCGAGCAGCGGGCCCTGCCACAGGGCCAGCGCCCGGCGCAGCGTGTAGAGACCGGAGTCGTCGCCCGACGTCCCTGCGCTTTCCACGAGTTGGCGGAAGTGCAGCAGGTCGAGCGTCTCGGGGCCGGCGCTCATGCGGTACCCGCCGGCCACCGCGACCACCGCCTGGTCCTCGATGCCGTACTTCGCGAAGATCCGGCGCAGCCGGAGCACACAGCTCTGCAGCGCGGCCTTGGCGGTGGCGGGCTGGTCCTCGCCCCAGACGACGTCGCGCAGGTGCTCGGTGGAGACCACGGAGCCGGGGCGGATGAGCAGCGCGGCCAGCAGCGCGGTCGGCTTGGAGGGCGGGAGTACCACGATGTCCCGCCCGTCGGTGATGCTCAATGGCCCGAGCAGTTGGAATCGCACTCTCGACCGCCTTCCCTCACGTACCTCGCCTCGGCCTCCTCGGGCCGCACGGATGACGAACCGTCCTGGCCTACTGCCAGCCGAAGTCGTGAGGGCCCCGCTCGGGGACGGGGGGAACGGGGGGCCGGATCTGCCCGGGAAGCCCGCCGGGCAGGGTGATCGCGGAGGAAGCGGCGACGGCGGGAGCCACGGTCGCGGGCCCGGCAGCCGCGTGGGCCGGAACGGCGAGGGCCCCGACGGCGAACCCGGCGACGGCGAGGATTCCGAGTCTCGGACAGGAGGTGCGGTGGAGGCGAGTCACGTGGGGAGCCCTTCCAACTGTCTGTGGGAAGCGGTCTACAGCATGGCGAGTTTTGTATGAAGTGATGCAACGGTGAAGGTCAGACCGGTGGACCGATGAGGCCATGGCCCCTTCCGTCCAGCCGCCTCCCGGGCCGGCGGCCGTGCGGGGGCGAAAGGCCCTCTGCCCGAAGGCGCGCGCCCGTGTCATGATCTTTGCCGGAGCGTCACCGGAGAGTCGAAGAGAATCCATCGCGCCCTGCGGAAATAACCACGCGGAGGCGCCCGTCTCCTGGCGAGGAGGGACGATGCTCGGCCCCTTGGGTCTGGACGCCGCGGCGGAGGCCGTGTACCGCGCACTGCTCGGCCATCCGCACGCGACCACGACTGAGCACTGTTCCCGGTTGAGTATGACATTGGCTCAGTTCAACGATGTAATCAAGAAGTTGACGGATCTTTCACTGGTCCGTCCGGCCGCGGGGGGCGGCCCCCGGCGCGTTCATGTGGTCAATCCGCGGCTCGGCCTGGAGATGCTGCTGGCCCGGCAGCGGGCCGACCTGGCCACGCGCGAGCAGCAGGTGCGGGCGGGAGAGGCTGCGGTGGCCGACCTGCTCAGCCGGCTGCCGGCCTCGGACCCCCTCTCGGGCGAGTCGCCGGTGGTGCACCTGAACGGCGTGGACCACGTACGGGACTACCTGGACCGGCTGCACGACGAGGTGTCGGAGGAGATCCAGACCTTCGCCACGGGTGGTGCGCAGACCGAGGAGAACGTGCGCGCCTCACGTCCGCTCAACCAGAGGCTGCTGGGGCGCGGGGTACGCATGCGCACGGTCTATCTGGACAGCATCCGCAACCACGCTCCCACGGTGGCCCACGTCACCTGGCTGGCCTCGCTGGGCGCCGAGATCCGCACCGCACCGTCGCTCAGCACCCGCATGATCATCGCCGACCACCGGCTGGCTCTGGTGGCCCTGGACGACCAGGACTCCTCGCTGGGCGCTCTGGTGGTGAGCGGGCGGGGGCTGATCGCCGCCCTGGAGGCGCTGTTCGAGAGCGTGTGGGACCGGGCGGAGCCGCTGGGCCGGGAGGAGAGGCACGAGGACGAGGCGCTGACGCGGCAGCAGCAGGAGACCCTGCGGCTCCTGGCGCGCGGGTACACGGACGAGGCCATAGCCAAACGGCTCGGCGTCTCCCCCCGCACCGCCCGACGCATCGCCACGGGCCTGCTCGGACACCTTGACGCGCGCAGCCGCTTCCAGGCGGGTGTCCACGCGGCCCAGCAGGGCTACCTGCGCACGGGCGGGCCGAAGTCGTAAGGCGTCCGGCGGAACCACCGCCGTCCGGCCGGGGCCGGAACTCGTCCGACACGTCGTCCCCCGCATTCTTCCAGGGCCCCTGAACGCACATCCGTGAGGCGACAGCACTCCGGACGCACGACACCGTCCGCCGCCCGCCCGGAGGAGAAGACGGTCCGGCAGGGTGCTCGAACGTCCGCACGCGGCACGGGGCTTCGAGCGGGCGCGTGTCCGCGGTGCGCGAGGCCGTACGGCGGTCGCAGGACGCGGCCCGGAGGCGACGCGCCCCGCGACCGTCATGGCGCGGAGTCGCCGGGAGGCGCCGAGAGGCACTTCCGTGCCTCTCGGCGCCTGCCCTCGGCCTCAAGGGCCCGGCGATGTCCTCACCGTGGAGCCCCTGGACCACGACGATCACGCCACGGGCACCGGGGCCGTGGGGCCGGTCGGCGGCAGCACCCGGCCAACGGCGCACGTGGCGGTCGCGCATGATCCGCGCGGCTCGTTCCTACAGGCGATCTGTCGTGTCTAGAGGCCGATACGGTCGCGGGCCCAGGCCATCAGCTCCGGGTCGGCGAGGCTCTCCACCCACAGATCGGCCTGGTCCACCTCGGTGCCTGCGGGGCGTGATCCGGTTCCCAGAACCCGGAGTCCGGCGCGGCGGGCCGACTCCATGCCCGTGAGGGAGTCCTCGACCGCGAGTGCCTCCCGCGGCGGGACACCGCACAGTCTGGCGGCGATCTGGTACACGTCCGGCTCCGGCTTGGGCGGTACGTTCTCACCGGCCACCACCACGTGCGCGAAGCATCCGAGCAGGCCGGCGCGGTCGAGGCAGGATTCCACCATCTCCCGGGGGCAGTTGCTCGCGACGGCGAGGGGGCGGTGCCGGGCGGCCAGTCTGACCAGCGTGGCGGCTCCCGGCATGGTCACCGGGTCCTCGTCGACGAGCGCCGTGAAGTTCCTGAGGAGTGCGTCGGTCAGGTCTTCGACGAGGTCGGGCTTCCCGGTCTCCTCGGCCATCAGCGCGCCGCACTCGACGTAGTGCACGCCCTTCGCGCGATCGGCGAACCCTGCGGGCGGCTTGAGGCCGAACGAGCGGAAGGTGACGTTGCGGGCCTCCTGCCAGTGGCGTTCCGTATCCATGATCGTGCCGTCACAGTCGAAGACGATGGCGGAAGGGGACCAAGCGAGGATGTGATGAGCTGTCATTGTCTCTGCCGTTCTCAGCGATTACGTCACCCGTTCGATTCACGGGTGCGGAGGGGTACGGGCGACATAGCGGTCCACCCGTGACAATCGGCGATGTCGCGGTCTTTACAGCCGCACAGACAGGTGGCTCGTCATGCCGTGTACGCGCCGCGACGGACTTTGCCCGTCGACCCCGAAAACATCGTGCTCGTTACGTTAATTTAGCGGCTCCGACTCCCGCAATCACCAATTCGAGTGCAAGAGGGAACGCCGCGGCAGACGGCATCCGACAAAGATCACCAACCCGGAACCGGCGACGGAAAGCGCCCGATTCCCCGGCTCGTCACCGCGTCCACCTGCACGTTCGAGCCGATCGGGTTGCGATCCGGCACGGGGCGCCACCTGTCACCCAGAAACGTTTCCGCGCACAGAAGCGACAGATTGTGCGATGCGGGCGAGGCCGGCGCCCGGTCGAAGAATAATAAAATCTTCGCGCGCCGCGACCGCCCCTTCGTCGGGAGGTGCAAACCACTCGCGCGCAGCCTCAGAACATGTGATCGAAAGGAAAACATAAGTGCAGGACAGAGCGCGCGCGACCCGGAGGGTCCTCCTGGAATCCGCGGCCCGCCTATTCCTTGAACGGGGCTATGCGGGAACGAGCGTCAACGACATAAGCGAGCATTCGGGAAGGACCAGCGGAGCGATCTATTTCCATTACTCCAGCAAGGAGAAACTGGCGCTCGCCGTCGTACGGGAACAGTTCGCCACGTGGCCGCAACTCGTCATCCCCTATTCGGCACCCGGAATCCCGCCACTGGAGAAACTGGTGACGCTCAGTTTCGACGTCGCCCGGGCCCTCAGCGAGGACACCGTGGCGCGGGCCGGTGCGCGGCTCTGGGCGGAACGCCGCAGCATCGACGCCGCCGTGCCCACCCCGTTCGACGCCTGGGTGCCCGCGGTGACGCGGCTTCTCGCCGAAGCCAGGGTGAGGGGCGAGCTCGCGAGGGGCATCCAGCCGTCGGGAACAGCCGTGACCCTCGTGTGCGCCTTCTTCGGCGTGTGCGCGCTGGCCGACGACGTGCCCGGCGCGCGGGACTGGGCCGACCGGCTGGAGCGGTGGTGGCTGCTGGTACTGAACTCACTTCAGGCACAGCCGGATTCGGGAGCCCTGGTCGCCCGGGCGCGATTCCGGACCCCCGTCCGCCAGGAGGGTCCGGCGTCTTCCGGCGTGCGATGAGAAGAAGCCGGGGAGACCCGGCCGTCTTCGGGCAGCGGTCGTCCTGTTCCTCGTCCGCTCCCGCCCGGGCCTCCCCTCGCCGTCACTCAGGAGGTGGCCACGGGAAGCGCGCCCCGTCCCCTGGATCTCCGGCGTCCCGGCCCGCACCGCATACCCACGACCGGCTCAGAGCGCGGTGAACGCCCCCTCCACGGCCTCGCAGGTCGCGGCGAGTTCGTCCTCGGTCAGGGCCGCCGAGACGAACCAGCACGCCATTCCGTACGCGTTGCTGTGCACACCCCGCTTCAGGAGTTCGTGGCGGAAGGTGTCGTACCGGGTCTGGTCCGCGCGCAGCAGGTCGCGGTAGCCGCGGGTCGGCGCACCGTCGGGGGTGAACACGATCTGGAACATCGCGCCGACGCCCTGCACCGCGCAGGGAATGCCCCGGTCACGGGCCGCCCGCCGGACCGTCTCCATCACCCGGCGTCCCGCCTCGTCGATGCGCTTGGTGACGGCGGGGTCGGCGAGCGTACGCAGTGTCACGAGGGCGGCCACGGCGCACAGCGGGGAGCTGTTGTAGGTGCCGCCGTGCTTCACGCGCCCCTCCGCCACCGGTTCCATGAGCTCGCGCCGTCCCGCGAAGGCGGCGATCGGCAGCCCGCCCCCCAGGGCCTTGGAGTACACGGCGATGTCGGGCACGACCCCGAACAGGCCCTGGGCGCCCGCCGGTCCGGTCCGGAACCCTGTGCACACTTCATCGAAGATCAGCACGATGTCACGCCGTGTGCACTCCTCCCTCAACAGGTCCAGGTAGCCCGGATCGGGCATCGTGCACGCGTTGTTGGCGACGATCGGCTCGCAGATGACGGCCGCCAGCTCGCCCCGGTGGGCGTCCAGGACGGCGCGCAACGCGCTCACGTCGTTCCAGGGGCAGACGATCACGTCGTCGACCACTCCCGCCGGGATGCCGGGCGAGTGCGGCACGGAGCGAGGAGCCTCGTACGGGCCGGCCTCCGCCTCACTCGGCCGGTTCGAGATCGCGAGGGTGTCGGTCCATCCGTGGTAGTGCCCCTCGAACTTCAGGATCCGTGACCGTCCCGTGTACCCGCGAGCGGTCCGTACGGCCCCCTGTACCGCCTCCGAGCCCGAGTTGGCGAACCGCACGAGATCGGCGCACGGCACCATCTGCTGGATCTGCTCGGCGAGTTCGACCTCCGGGACGTTGCAGGTGCCGAACATCGTTCCGGACCCGATGACGTCCGTGAGGGCTTCCGTCAGCAGCGGGGAGGCGTGGCCGAGTACCGCGCTTCCGTAGGAGATGAGGTAGTCGATGTACTCGTTCCCGTCGACATCCCGGATGCGGGCGCCGGAGCCGCTGTGCATGTAGAGCGGGTACGGATGCGGGCCCGTGGAGGTGAGCCTGGAGGACGAACTGATGCCGCCCGCCAGCGACTTCCGCGCCCGTTCGAACCAGGCCCGGCTGCTGTCCGTACCGTGCAACGCCTGGAATCCGCCATTCATGGGGTGCTCCCGTTTTGGTGAGGATGCGGGGGGACAGTCTCGGGTGGCCGGCCGCCGGAGGGGACGGCGGAGAGCATCGGTGCGAGAGGGGTGTGCGCAGTGGCCGGTAGGACAGCTGTCATCACGGGGGCCGGGAGCGGTATCGGCCGGGCCTGCGCACTGGGCCTGCTGGCCGACGGGTGGACGGTGGTGCTGACGGGCCGCCGGGAGCAGCCACTGGAGGAGACCGCCCGGCTCGCCCCGGCCGCGGAACGTGGACGGGCGGTGGCGCTACCGGCCGACATCACCGTGCCGGCGTCCGTCGACGAGCTGTTCGCCGGGGTGGCCGATCGTTTCGGCCGGCTGGACCTGCTCTTCAACAACGCGGCGGACACCATGCCGTACACCCGCACCGAGAACGTGGGTGCGGAGGACTGGCACCGGGTCATGGACTCGATCGCCACCGGCACCTTCCTCTGCTCACGCGCGGCGTTCCGGATGATGAAGGACCAGTCCCCGCGCGGCGGCCGGATCATCAACAACGGCGCTCCTTCCGCCCAGGTGCCGAGACCGGACTCGATCGCCTTCACCGCGGCCAAACACGCGGTCGCGGGACTGACCCGCTCGCTCTCCCTCGACGGCCGCAGGTACGACATCTCCTGCGGCCAGATCGACATCGGGAACGTGACACCCGCGGACCGGCCTCAGCCCGCCGTTCTCCAGGCGGACGGTTCACTGCGGGTGGAGCCCACCATGGACGTGCGGCACGTCGTCGACACCGTCCGCGCGATGGCCGCCCTGCCTGCGGGGGTGAACATCCAGTCGGTGCTGGTCATGCCCGCCGCCATGCCCTACGTCGGCCGCGGGTAGCGCGCGTACGTCGAGGCCCGCCACGTACGCCCTGGCACCGCCCAGGGAGGTCAGCCGGCCGCACCCCTCCCAGGCGAGCATCCGGTGCAGCCCGTCCAGGTGGATCAGGCCTTCCCGGACCGTCAGCCCCTCGTAGTCCTCCCCCGGCACGGCACGGGTGCTGAGGAACACGGGACTGGGCGGCCCGGCCTTCTGCCGGTCCAGTTTGAGCGCGCACAGGGGGTTGGTCCCCGCGTACGACGAGCCCAGTGCGGCCAGGCGTGCCGACGCCGCGCCGAGGGTGAGCCCCGACTTCGGGATGAGCTCGTGCTCACCGCCCTCGCCCAGGTGCCAGGGAAGTACGACGCCCAGCAGCTCGGCGCGGTCCAGCTCCACCAGGTGCCAGCTGCCGCCCAGGGTCAGGTCCGCGTTGTGCAGGTGGGTCAGCGCCTCGTCGTTCGAGTTCGCCGCGTCACTCCCGTCGAGCGGGTGCTCCTCCGCGAAATGCCCGAGCACCGCGGTGAACGTGACGCTCTCCAGAACCTTCATGCAAGCGGTCCTTCACCCTCGTGATCGGTCTCGTAGGCGCGGAAGTGCCGCTCCTCGAACAGGTTCGGCCACATGCTGCGGGCGAGTCCCCGCTCCCGGGCGACGGCCAGCACCTGCCGCCAGTAGGGCTTGACGGGCGGCCACTGTACGCCCGGCCCCGTGCGGCAGTACGAAGCATCGATCATGTACCGGAAACCCGCACCCTCCACGGGCCCCGGTGCGGCGCGCCGGGTGTGGAAGAGCGCCGAGTGCAGGATCACGGTCGATCGGGGCGGTAAGGCGTCGACCAGGACTTCTCCCGGCAGCACCGCTGTCCCCAGCTGGACTCGTGCGTCCTTCTCGGCCACCTCCCGGTGCGACCCGGGTAACAGTGCCAGGCCGCCCATCGCGGGTTCGAGGCCGCCTATGTAGTGCAGGGCGTGGATCATCGGGTGGGTGCGGTCACGCTGGGGCCGCTGTTCGTAGTCGTGGTGCCAGCTCTTCCCGCTGCCTCCGGCGGGCCGCCGGTCGCTGTGCAGGTGATGAAAGACGAAGTGCGGTCCCAGCAGTTCGCCCAGCAGCTTCAACAGCGGTGGGTGGACGGCCAGTTCGCCGTGCGCGGACATGTGCAGCTCGACCACCGGGGGCGGGCCGAACTCCTCGGGCCGACGGCAGGCGTCGATGGACCGTTGCCGCAGCCCGGTACCGACCCAGTGGTCCACTTCCGGTGAGAGGCGCGCGACGAGGGAAGCCGGCAGGAAGTCCGGCAGGACGAGATACCCGTCCCTGGAGAACCTCGCCGCGTCGACGGCCGAACCCGCATAGTCGCTCATGGAGCAAACCTCCCGCGTTCATCAGGGCGCCGGGGAACAGGAGGGAAGCTATCCGGCGCTCCACCTCCTCACGCATCGATTAGAACGAATGACCGAAAGTACGTCCGTGGAAGGCGAGGTGACGGGCGGGAGTCCAGCAGCCCACGGCCGGCACACCGGCGCGGTCGCGGCGGGCGGACCGCGTCACCGTCCACGGGCCGGGCGGGCCGCCCCGGTTCCGCGCAGCCGGCCGTACCGCTCCACGCCGCCGTCCGGGAGCCGGGAAACGGACTCCGCCCCCTGGCCCGAACGAGCCCTACCGAGGAGCCGTTCGCGTGGTGAGGTCCTCGTCCGTGATGGGGCGTACGACGCGGCAGGGAGTCCCGAACGCGACGGTCATCGGGGGAATGCTGCGGCTCACGACGCTGCCGGCGCCGATGACGGACCCGTAACCGATGCGCACGCCGTGGAGGACCACCGCGTTGCTGCCGATCCACACCTTGTCCTCGATCGCGATCGGTTCGGAGAACCGTCCGAAGTCCGCCCGGCGCGAGGGATGCACCGGGTGTCCCGTCGTGGTCAGCGTCACGCCGGGAGCGATCATGACGCCGTCGCCTATCCGGATCTCCACGTCGTCGACTAAGGTCAGGTTCACGTTTCCGAAGAAGTCGTCGCCGATGTGCACGTTGCTGCCGAACCCGGCGTGGAACGGCGGCAGGAGCACGGTGCGTTCACCGACCGAGCCGAAGATCTCGACGAGCAGCGACCGCCGTCTTCCCGGTTCGCCGGGGGGCGTGTGGTTGTACTCGAAGATCTGGTCCGTCCGGCGGCGAGGAGCCTGGAACGCCGCCTCCGACTCGGTGTGGACGAGCCCCTTGGCGATCCGGTCCCGCACCGCCTCGTGATCATCTGTCATGGGACGCTCTCCTCATCTCCGTTTCCCGGGGCGCCGGAGGGAAGCCCTCGGCCGGCCGCTCGCCCCGAGCGTACGGTCCGGAGGCGCATGCTCTCAGCCGATTCCGGTCTGCCCGCCGTGCGGATGCGGCTGGTGCCGAAGGGTCGCGGCACGATCCAGCACCGGTACGGGGCGCGGGGCTTCACGGTGCATGATGTCCTCCGTGATGAACAGCGCGGACCCGTCTCCCGCCCGGATACCCGGCTACGACGGCGGCCCTCTCACGTACCGGCCCGGGCTCCTGGACGAGCCCCTGTTCTGGCTCGGGCACCTCCACTCGTGCGCTCGGAGCGAGAACACCGAGGAGCTGTTGTTCGGTGCGGACCACGACGCGGCCGAGACCTTCCACAGACGGCTGTTCGAGCGGGCCGAATGGCCGGTCTTCACGCTCGCGCTCACCGGGGATCACCGTCTGCACGTCGTCTGCCGCACGTGCGCGGACGACCCCGGGACCGACTACCTCCTCCACCACCCCGGCTGGGACCGCGCCGAGGTCCTCGCGAGGGACGACGGTCACTTCATGGGACCGGGCCTGTCCTGGCCGGAGATCGTCGCCGCCTCGGACAGCCTCCGCCCGTCGGACACCACCGACGACCGTCACGCACGCCTGCTGCTCCTGCTTCCGGCGCTCGGTGACGACGCGGTGCCCGACGACGCCACGGGACGGGTGGCGAAGGCGCTGCGCGCACGGACCGGAGTGGAGGACCCGGAGGCCCTGGCCTCCGCGCTGCTGGAGGACCAAGGGGCCCCCGGCCCCGCGCACTGGACGGCCGCAGCCTACGGATTCTCCGTCAATGACGGCGCGCACTCCTTCCGGAACCCGGCCAACCGCTTCGCCCTGCCGACGGGACGTCTCGCCCGTGTGGCCGCCGCTCTGAGGCCTGCGCCTTGGAGGGGCACGGTGTGACGCCCCCTCTCCCGGCGGGCTCCCGGCGGGCGAGGACGGGGGTGTCGACACCGTGGCCGGATCCTGAACCTGGGCCTGGACCTGGGCCGCCGTATGCCGCTCGGCGTCGAACAGGGGCGCCGGAATGGCATACGGCGGAATTAATCAGGGACTTACGGTGCAGGCGGAGAGCAGACAGAGATTGAATCCCTGGGTATTGCTCGGGCCGGCATGTCCTCCCGGTCCGGAATTCCCCACCGCGCAGCGCGCGAGGAGGCACAGATTGCCTCCCTGGATTCCGCGATAGGAGCCGAGCCGTCCGCCATCGGTCCAGGCGCGGGAGCCGGCCGTGGACCGTGTGTCGGTGGCGGCGTACCCCGTCGGTTCCGTCTGCACGGGGGCGGCCTGACGGGTGGTCGCCGCACCCGCGCCGGGTGCGGCCGCGAGGAGCAGTACCCCTGCGGCGGCGGTGGTGGCCGCCCAGCGCAGGGCGGCGGTAGGGGCAGGATTCATGGGCTCTCCAGACAACGCGGGCAGATGATCGGACGCGGGTGGTTCGTTCCCGCGGTTCACCCGGATGGGTGCCTGGCGGGATCCCGCCACCAAGTTGGCCGGTACGCGCCAGCGAAGTGCAAAACGTCGAGCCGCCCACGTGACCTGTGTCACGTGAGCAATCCGAGGCCCCTGCGCCTACGAACCACTCATGTGAGAGCCCATCGGGGGAAGCGACGACGGATCGGAGGTCGACGGCGTGCACGGGCGTGATGAGAGGTCAGCTTCGCAATCGCGATGCACGGGTCAACCGTTCATGCCGGACGTGCCTCCACGACGGGCGTCCGCGAGCCCCTGTGGCCCGGGCATCCGCGCCGAGCCGGAGTCCTCCTCGTGGTGACGCGGACCGTCTCCGCCACCTGGCCCACCCGTCCTGTTCCGCCCTGCTCCCCGCACCGGCCCACCCGGCCCGTGCTCCCGCAGGTCTTCCACCGAGGTGAAATCGCGTGACCGACGCAGCACACAACGGGACCCCGCCGGACACCCTGCGCCTGACAGCGGGACAGCGGGGAATCTGGTTCGCCCAGCGGCTCGATCCGGCGAATCCGTCGTACAACGTGGCGGAGTACGCCGATATCCGGGGCCGGGTGGACCCCGGTGTTCTGCGGCGGGCCGTGGACATCACCGCGGCCGAATTCGAGGCTCTGCGCAGCACTTTCGCTGAAAGGGACGGAATTCCCTTTCAGCGCGTACACCGGTCCGCCGACATAGAGGTGCCGCTGATCGACCTCTCGGACGCCGCCGACCCGCACGCCGAGGCCGTGCGGCGTATGGAGCTGTCCCTGGCGGAACCCGCGGACCTCGGCAGCGGCCCGCTGGTGCGGATGACCCTCTACCGCCTGTCCGGGACCCACCACCTCTTCCACCAGCAGGTGCACCACCTGGCGCTCGACGGCTACGGGGCCGCGCTCGCGCTGGCCCGCATCGCCGAGGTGTACACCGCCCTCACCGACGCTCCGGACGCCGAACCGCCCGCCCGCCCGGCCACATCGCTCGCCGCTCTCCTGGAGGAGGAGGACGCCTACCGTTCCTCCCAGCAGTACGACCGGGACCGCGAGTTCTGGGACGGCCAGATGGCGGGGCTGCCGGTCCCCGCCGGGATGTCGGGCAGGAGCGGGCCTCCCGGACACGGATCGCTTTCGGTGCGCCGGGAGTTCACGCCCGAGGAGACGGCACGGCTGCGGGCCGCCGCCAAGCGGGCCGGAACGGGCTGGCCGACGTTCTTCATGGCGGCCCTGGCCGTCTGCCTGCACCGGAGCAGGGGGCTGGGTGAGGTCGTCCTCGGTCTGCCGGTCACCGGGCGGCGGACCCCGGCCGCCCGCTCCACGCCCGGGATGCTCAGCAACGTACTGCCGCTGCGCCTCGCGATCTCACCCGCCGACCGGGTGGCCGACCTGGCGAAGCGTGCCTCCGCGGGGGCGCGTGCCGTCCTGCGGCACCAGCGCCACCCGTCGGAGAGCCTGCGCCACCGGCTCGGTACGGCAGGGAGCCGGACGCCTCTGACCGGACCGTCGGTCAACATCCTGGCCTTCGACGAGGCCCTCCGCTTCGGCCCGCACACCGCGACCCTGCACAACCTCTCCATCGGCCCGGTCGAGGACATGGCCGTCGCCGTGCACGCCTCGTACACCGGGGGCGGGATGCACGTGGACCTGCTCGGCAACCCGGACCTGTACGCACGGCGGGAGCTGGCGGACCATCACGCACGCCTGTGCCGCGTGGTCGAGGCCTTCGCCGACGACCCGGAGCGTACGATCGGCTCGCTGCGCATGGTCGGTGACGACGAGCACCTCGACGTCCTTGGCCTCGGGGCCGCCCAGGTCTCCGTGAGGCGGAGCGGCGAGGGAGGCCCGCTGCCCGAGCAGCTCGCCCGGCAGGCCCGCAGCACCCCGGCGGAGACCGCCGTGGTGAGCGCGGACAGCCGCCTCACCTTCGCGGAACTGGACCACCGGGTCGACGTGCTCGCCGGGGTGCTGGCGGCCCGGGGAGCCGGGCCCGGAAGCCGGGTCGCCGTCGGCCTGCCCCGGTCCACCGGTCTGGTGGTGGCGATGCTCGCGGTGATGCGGACGGGGGCCGCGTGCCTGCCGCTGGACCCGTCCTATCCGGCGGACCGGCTGGCCTTCATGATCGAGGACTCCGGGCCGGTCGCGCTCGTCGCGACGGCCGGATCGGCCCGGGCCATCGATCCCCGGGGCAGCGTGCCGCTGGTCGACCCGGCCGGAGCGACGGCGGATGCCGCCTGGACCCGCCCCGTTCCGCCGGGTCCCCAGGACGCCGCGTACGTCATCTACACCTCCGGTTCGACGGGCAGGCCGAAGGGCGTCGTGGTCGAGCACCGCTCCCTCAGCAATCTGCTCGAACACCACCGGCGGGAAGCGCACGCACCGGCCGTGGAGGCGCTGGGACGACGGCTGCGCGTGGCCCTCACGGCGGCCACTTCGTTCGACGCCTCCTGGGACCCGGTGCTGTGGATGGTCGCCGGCCACGAACTGCACGTCGTCGACGACGACGTGCGCCGGGACCCGCAGGCGCTCGTCGAGTTCCTCCTCGCGCGGCGCATCGACGCCGTCGAGACGACCCCCACCTATCTGCGGCAGATGCTGACGGCGGGGCTGCTCACCGGCGCGGACCACCGGCCCAGGGTCATCGCCCTGGGCGGCGAGGCCGTCGACGACGCGCTGTGGAAGGAGCTCGCCGACGACCCCGGGCTGCTGGTCTTCAACTACTACGGTCCGACGGAGACCACCGTCGACGCGGTGACGGCCCGGGTCACCGCGGGGTCCCCGGTCATCGGACGGCCGGTGGCGGGTGCGGGCGCCTACGTCCTGGACCCCTCGCTGCACCCGCTGCCGCAGGGCGCCACGGGCGAGCTGTACCTCACCGGTGAGGGGGTGGCCCGGGGTTACGCGGGCCGCCCGGGGCTGACGGCGGAACGTTTCATGCCCGACCCGTTCGGCATGCCCGGCGCCAGGATGTACCGGACCGGGGACCTCGCACGGTGGAACGAGGACGGCGCGCTGGAGTTCCTCGGCCGCAGCGACCGGCAGATCAAGGTGCGGGGCTTCCGCGTGGAGACCGGCGAGATCGAGGCGGCCCTGCGCTCCCGGCCCGGAGTCCAGGACGCGGCGGTCACCCTGGTCTCGCCGCAGGACGGACCGGAGCGGCTGGCCGCCTACCTGGTGGCTTCGCCGTCGGCCGGCCCGCCCCGGCACGCCGAGGTACGTGACGCCCTGACGGCCGTACTGCCCGCCCACATGGTGCCGGCCGCCTGGGCGACGGTGCCGCGGCTCCCGGTCACCCCCAACGGCAAACTGGACCTGGCGGGCCTGCCGGAAGCGGTGCCCGTCGCCTCCGACGGGGGCGCGCCGCGCTCCTCGGAGGAGTCGCGGATGTGTGCCCTGTTCGCGGAGTGCCTGGGTCTTCTCCGGGCGGGCCGGGACGACGACTTCTTCCTGCTCGGCGGCCACTCCCTGCTGGCGATGCGGCTGATCGGCCGGGTGCGCGGCGAGTTCGGCGCGGAGCTGCCGATACGGGCGCTGTTCGCGTCGCCCACTCCGGCCGGGCTGGTGGCCGCGCTCGGCGACGCCGCACCGGCCCGGCCGGCCGTGGAGGCGGTGAGGCCGCGCCCGGACCGGCTGCCGCTCTCCTTCGGACAGCAACGGCTGTGGCTCCTGGAGACGCTGGGCGACGCGGGCACCTCGTACCACCTTCCCGTCGCCCTGCGGCTGCGCGGTGCGCTCGACCGCAGGGCGCTCGCCGACGCGCTGGCCGACGTGGTGGCACGGCACGAGAGTCTGCGGACGGTGGTCGGCGAGCATCCCGACGGCCCGTACCAGCGGGTCCTGCCCGAGGCGTCCTCCCGGCCGCCGCTGCGGGTCATGGCCGAGGCGGATCCGCTGCGGCCCGACCCCGCGCCCTTCGACCTGCGCAGCGAACTCCCCGTCCGCGCACAGCTGTTCCCCGCCGGGCCCGACGAGCACGTGCTGATCGTGACGCTGCATCACATCGCGGCGGACGGCTGGTCGATGGAGCCGCTGACGCGGGACCTGTCCGCCGCCTACGCGGCACGCCGCTCCGGGTCGGCGCCCGGGTGGTCCGCCCTGCCGGTGCAGTACGCCGACTACGCCCTGTGGCAGCGCCGTCTGCTCGGTGACACCGCGGCGCCGGACGGTCCCGCCGGACGGCAGATCGCCCACTGGGCCGCATCGCTGGAGGGGCTTCCCGAGGAGTGCGCCTTCCCGGCGGACCGGCCTCGCCCGGTCCGGTCCTCGGGGCGCGGAGGGAGCGTCCCGGTCCGGATCGGGGCCGATGACCACCGCGCGCTCGTCCGCCTCGCGGGCGACTGCGGGGCCAGCGGCTTCATGGTGCTGCACGCGGCACTGGCGGCGCTGATGTCACGTCTGGGCGCGGGCCCGGACATCGCGATCGGCACCCCCGTGGCGGGTCGCACCGACGAGTCCCTGTCCGACCTGGTCGGCTTCTTCGTCAACACCCTCGTCCTGCGCGCCGACACCTCCGGCGCGCCGGACTTCCGCGAGCTCGTCCGGCGGGTGGCGCGGGCCGATCTGGCCGCGTACGCGCACCAGGACGTCCCCTTCGAGCGGATCGTGGAGGAGCTGGCCCCCGCGAGGTCGCTGTCCCGCCACCCGCTGTTCCAGGTGATGCTCAGCCTGAACAACACCCCTCCCCCGGAGCCGGTGTTCGACGGTCTGCTGGTCGCTCACGAGGCGTCCGTGGGCAGGAGCGGCGCCAAGTTCGACCTGACCTGGGACCTGACCGAGCTCCGCGACGGCCGGGGAGCCCCGGCAGGGATCACCGGAGAGCTGGAGTTCAGCGAGGATCTCTTCGACCGCGACACGGCGGCACGGTTCTGCGAGCACTTCTCGCGGCTGCTGTCCGCCCTGCTCGCCGATCCGGGCCGTCCGGTCGCGGACGCCGAATTCCTGACGGCAGGGCAGCGCGCCGTCGCACTGGACGAGGTGCCGCGCGGCGTCGCCGAGCCGCTCACCGGCGCGTCGCTCGCACGGCCGGGCGGGCACGACGGGGACTGGACGGTGGTGGACGTCCTGGAGACGCGCGCCGCCGTACAGCCGGGCCGCACCGCGGTGGTGGCCGCGGACGGCCGTCTCGGCTTCGGCGAACTCCTCGCCCGCAGCGACCGGCTGGCCGCCGCCCTCGCGGAGGCCGGGGTCGGCGCGGGCGACCGGGTGGCGGTGGCCCTGCCCCGCACCTCGCTGCACATCGTGGCCGTGCTCGGCGTGCTGCGCGCGGGCGCGGTGTACGTCCCGGTCGACCCGACGCACCCGCGTGCCCGCAACCAGCTGATCCTGGAGACCGCGTCGCCCCGCCTGGTGCTGGCCACGGCCGGGACGCGGGCGGCGCTGCCCGCGACGGCGGACGTGCTGCTGCTGGACGGGGCGGAGGCGTGGCGCGGCAGCGAGGCACCGCTGCCGCCCCCGCCGCGTGGCCGGGACGCCGCCTACGTGCTCTACACCTCCGGCTCCACCGGGGTGCCCAAGGGGGTCGTCGTGGAGCACCGGTCCCTGGCGAATCTGCTGACGGGTCACCGGGAGCGGCTGATGGAGCCGGCGGAGGCGGGCAACAACGGCCTTCCGCTGCGGGTCGCGCTCACGGCGGCGATGACGTTCGACGCGTCGTGGGACCCGCTGCTCTGGATGATCGCGGGCCATGAGCTGCACCTGGTGGACGACGCCACGCGCCGCGACCCGGAGGCGCTCACCGCGCTGCTGCACGAACGGGCGGTCGATGTCCTGGAGACGACGCCGTCCTTCGCCGAACAGCTGCGCGCCTGCGGCCTGTTCGCCCCGGGCCGGCCGCGTCCCCGCGTCCTGGCGCTCGGCGGGGAAGCGGTCAACGACGCCCTGTGGCAGGAGCTGGCCACCCTGCACGACGTCGCGGTCTGGAATCTCTACGGACCCACCGAGAGCACCGTCGACAGTGTCATGGGCCGTGTCGTTCCCGGCTCGCGCCCCCACCTCGGCCACCCCGTGAACGGCACCCGGGCCCGGGTGCTGGACGCGCGGCTCCGGCCGGTCGCCCCCGGCACCACCGGTGAACTGCACCTGGCGGGACCCGGGCTGGCCCGTGGGTACGAGAACCGGCCGGCCGCGACCGCGGCCCGCTTCCTGCCCGACCCGTACGGCGCGCCGGGCACCCGGATGTACCGCACCGGGGACCTGGTACGGCGCAAGGAAGGGCGCCTCGAGTACGTGGGGCGGGCCGACGGCCAGATCAAGGTGCGCGGATTCCGGGTGGAGACCGGGGAGATCGAGACCGTGCTGGCCGGTCACCCCGATGTGGCGCAGTCCGCCGTCGCGGTGCGCCCCGGGGCCGACGGCGAGGGAAGGCTCGTGGGCTGGGTGGTCGCCGCGGACGGCCGTGAGCCGTGCGCCCGGACGCTCCGCACGTTCGCCGCGGGACGGCTGCCCGCCCATATGGTTCCGGGCACCGTCGTCCCGGTCGCGGCCCTGCCGCTGACCGCGCACGGCAAGGTGGACTTCGCGGCCCTGCCGCTGACTCCAAAGGCCCCGGCGAGCACGGACGACGATCCGCCGCGCTCCGCCCCGGAGGAGATCCTCTGCGCCCTCTTCGCCGAGAGCCTGGGGCACGAGCAGGTCTCCCGCGGCGACGACTTCTTCGAACTCGGCGGCCACTCCCTGCTGGCGACCCGGCTGATCGGCCGGATCCGTTCCGCGTTCGGCGTCGAACTGCCCGTACGGGCCCTCTTCGAGTCCACCACCCCCGCCGCGCTGGCCGAACGGCTGGGTGAGGCCGGGTCCGCCCGGCCCGCACTGCGCCGGGCCGACCGGCCGGACCGGCCACCGCTCTCCCCGGCACAGCAGCGCCTGTGGTTCCTGCACCAGCTGGACCCCGGGACCGCCGCCTACCACATCTCGTTCGCCGTACGGCTGCGCGGGGACCTGGACCACCGGGCGCTTCGCCGCGCGCTCTGCGACGTGCTGGCCCGGCACGAGAGCCTTCGTACGCTGGTCAAGGCCGGTGACGGGGAGCCGTACCAGGCCGTGCTGGCCCCCGGTGACGCACGCGTCAGCCTGCCGGTGACGCCGGTGGACGGCACGGCTCTCGACGCGGCGCTGCGGGATTCCGCGGCGGCCCCGTTCGACCTCTCGGCGGAGGTCCCGTTGCGCGCCGCACTGTTCCGTACCGCGGAGGAGGAGCACACACTTCTGCTGACGATTCATCACATAGCGGCCGACGGTTGGTCGATGGGGCCTCTGGCGCAGGATCTCGCCGGTGCCTACGCGGCCCGGACCTCCGGACGCGCCCCGAGCTGGGAGCCGTTGCCGGTCCAGTACGCCGACTACACCCTCTGGCAACGCGGCCTGCTGGGTTCCGCGGACGACCCCGGCTCGCTGGCCGCAGGTCAGCTCTCCTACTGGCAGGGCGTGCTGGCGGGCGCCCCGGAGGAGACTCCGCTGTCCGCCGACCGGCCGAGGCCCGCCACCGCCGGCGGCCGGGGCGGCATCGTCCCGCTGTGTCTGGACGAGGAGACCACGGCGGGCGTGGCCCGGTTGGCGAGGTCTTCGGCCAGCAGCGCCTTCATGGTGCTGCACACCGCGCTGGCCGCTGTGCTGCACCGCACGGGAGGCGGCAACGACATCGTCATCGGTACGCCGGTGGCCGGGCGGACGGACGAAGCGCTCGATCCGCTCGTCGGCTTCTTCGTGAACACCCTCGCCCTGCGCACCGACCTGAGCGACGACCCGTCCTTCGAGGCTCTGCTGGCCCGGGTACGGGAGACCGACCTGGCCGCGTACGCCCATCAGGAGCTGCCCTTCGAGCGGCTGGTGGAGGCGGTGCGGCCGACCCGATCGACGGCACGCCATCCGCTGTTCCAGGTGATGCTCGGCCTGAACAGCCACCGCGCCCCCGAGCTGAACCTCCCCGGCCTGCGGGCGCGGGCCGAGGGGGTGGGCACCGGTGGCGCGAAGTTCGACCTGTCGTTCTCCTTCACCGAGCGGCCCGCCGCCGGGGGTGCGGGAGCGACGCTGGAGGGCACGCTGGAGTTCAGCCGCGACCTGTTCGACGAGGCCACCGCGCGGCGGATCGCCGGCTTCTTCGGCCGGCTCGTCTCGCTCGCCGTCCGCGAGCCCGGCACCCGCATATCCGACCTGCCCCTGATCGGCGCCGAGGAGAGCGAACGGCTGCTCGCGCTCGGCGACGGCGGCGGATCCGGGGAGGGACCCGCCACCGTGCTCGACCGGTTCGCGGAGACCGTGGCCGCGGCGCGAAGCGGTGACATCGCGGTCACGGCCCCCGACGGCAGCGTGTCCTTCGCCGAGCTCGACGACCGCTCCGACCGCATCGCCGGACTGATCGGCGCGGAGGGCGTCGGACCGGGTGAACCGGTGGCCGTGCTGCTGCCGAGGAGCGTCGACTCGATCGCGGCTCTGCTCGGCGTGCTGAAGGCGGGGGCGGTCTACGTCCCCGTCGACGACTCGCTTCCGCAGGCCCGGATCGACGTGGTGCTGGCCGACGCCCGCCCGGGCCTGGTCCTCACCTCCGGTACGGCGGGGGCCCGTGTCCCGGCCGAATGGCGCCGGACGGACCTCGATGGCCGGCTGACCGGCTGCGGGCCGGAGGGGAGCGCCCACCGGGCTCCGGCCGCCCGGCCCGGGGCCACGAGCCCCGCCTACCTGCTGCACACCTCCGGTTCCACCGGCCGCCCCAAGGGGGTGCTCGTCGGGCACGGTTCACTGGCCCGGCTGCTGGAGCACCACCGCCGCCGTGTCTTCGGTCCGGCGGTTCGCGCGAGCGGCAGGCCCCGTCTCCAGGTCGCCCTGACCGCGGCCCTGTCCTTCGACGCCGCGTGGGACCCGGTGCTCTGGATGATCGACGGGCACACCCTCCATGTGCTGGACGACCTGACCAGGCGCGATCCGGAGGCGCTGGCCGAGGCGGTGCGCACGCGCGGCCTCGACGTCCTGGAGTCCACGCCCACCCACGTCCGCCAGCTCCTGGACGCGGGCCTGTTGACTCGGCCGGCGCACACACCGGCCGTCCTGGTCCTCGGCGGCGAGGCGGTGCCCGCCGCCCTGTGGAGCGCGCTGCGGGAGCATCCGGCAGTGCGGGCCTGGAACTTCTACGGGCCGACCGAGGCGACGGTCGACACCCTGGTCGCCGACGTCGCGGAGTTCACGCGTCCGGTGCTCGGCTCACCCGTGGGCGGGGCCCGGGCCTATGTGCTCGACGGCCGGCTGCGGCCGGTGCCGGTCGGCGTGCCGGGTGACCTGTACCTCGCCGGGGACAGCCCCGCGCTCGGATACCACGGCCGCCCGGGCGAGACCGCGCTGGCCTTCCTCCCCGATCCCTACGGCCCGGCCGGAGCACGGATGTACCGAACCGGCGACCGGGCGGTACGCGCGGCGGACGGGGCCCTGGAGTTCGCCGGGCGCGGCGACGGTCAGGTGAAGGTGCGCGGCTTCCGCGTCGAGCCGGACGAGATCGCGGCCGTCCTGGAGACCCACCCCGATGTCGTCCAGGCCGCGGTGGTGTCGCACGGGGACGGTCCGGCGGGGGCCCGGCTCGCCGCGTACGTGGTGACGGGCGCACGGCCCGGCGAGGACGCGGAGGCCGCACCGGTCACGGCCCTGCGGGACCACGCGGCAGCGCGGCTGCCCGCCTACATGGTGCCGTCCGGGTGGCTGACCGTGGACCGGATTCCGCTCACCCCGAGCGGGAAGCTCGACCGCGCCGCCCTGCCGGACCCGTCGGACGGGGCCTCCGCCACCGGCCCGGGCCGCAGCCCTCGAAATCCGCGGGAGGACGTGCTCTGCACCCTGTTCGCGGAGGTGCTGGGCTGCGAAGGGGTACTGATCGACGACGACTTCTTCGCGCTGGGGGGTCACTCCCTGCTGGCCACCCGGCTCATCGGCCGTATCCGGACCACACTGGGTGTGGACGTCAGCATCCGCGGACTCTTCGAGGCGCCGACCGTCGCCGCACTGGCGGAGCGGCTGCTCGACGGCGCCCAGGACGACCCGCTGGCGACTCTTCTGCCGCTGCGCACCACCGGCGGCCGGGCACCCCTGTTCTGCGTCCACCCGGCAGGCGGTCTGGCCTGGTCGTACGGCGGGCTGCTCCCGCACCTGGACGACGACCAGCCGGTGTACGGACTCCAGACACCGAATCTGAACGGCACGGCGCCCTTCCCCGCGAGCATCGAGGAGATGGCCTCCGTGTACGTGGCCGAGCTGCGGAGCGTCCAGCCGCACGGGCCGTACCACCTCTTCGGCTGGTCCTTCGGCGGCAACGTCGTCCAGGAGGTGGCCGTGCAGCTCCAGGAGGCGGGTGAGCGGGTGGCGCTGCTGACCATCCTGGACGCCTTCCCGCTCGCTCCGCTGGACGATCTGGACAGCGCGGACCGCGACACCGTGTTCCGGGCGCTGCTGGCCAACATCGGCGTCGGGGAGGGGGCCCTCACGGACACGAAGGAGGTCGAAGCTGCCGCCGTGCGGGAAGAGTTCCGGCGGGCCGGCAGTCCCCTGGGTTCGCTGGAGCCGGCCACCATCGACGCGATGGTGGACAACTTCGCCGGCCAGGCCCGGCTGATGCGCTCCTACACCCCGCGCACGTTCCACGGTCCGGTGCTGTTCTTCACCGCCACCGAGGGACGCCCGCGCGACACGTTCACACCCGGCCTCTGGTCGCCGTACGTCGACGGGCACATCGAGAACCACGACGTGGCGTGCACGCACGCCCGGATGATGGCGCCCGCCGCGAGGGAACAGATCGGCACCACCGTCTCGGCCGCCCTGCGCGCCACCCATCACACCGCACAAGGAGAACTCTCATGACGAATCCGTTCGACGACCCGCAGACGCAGCACCGTGTCCTGGTCAACGACGAGGGACAGCACGCGCTGTGGCCGTCGTTCGCCGTCGTACCGGCCGGCTGGGACGAGGTGTTCGGCCCGGCCGGGCACGACGCCTGCCTGGAGTACGTGGAGCTGAACTGGACCGACATCACCCCGAGGAGCGCACGGGTGCGGGTCGCCTGACCACGGCCGGCCCGCCCCCTCACCCGCGCGACGAAAGGCACCCATGTCCACACCGCACTCCCGGACGGCGATCCGCGCCGAAGGGCTCACCAAGAGATTCGGGAGGAAGCGGGCGCTCGCTGGCGTGGACCTCCAGGCGGAGCCCGGCACCGTGCTCGGGGTCCTCGGCCCGAACGGTGCGGGCAAGACCACGACGGTGCGCGTCCTGTCCACGCTGCTGCGGCCGGACAGCGGACGGGCCTGGATGGCCGGGCACGACGTGCTGGGCGACCCGGAGGGCGTACGCCGCAGCCTGGGGCTGTCCGGCCAGTACGCGGCGGTCGACGAGAAGCTCACCGGACGGGAGAACCTCTACCTCGTCGCCCGGCTCTACGGCCTCGGGCGGCGCGCCGCGCGCCGCAGGGCCGGGGAGCTGCTCGCCGGCTTCGACCTGGAGGACGCGGCGGACCGGCCGAGCGGCACCTACTCGGGTGGCATGCGCCGCCGTCTGGACCTGGCGGGAGCACTGGTGGCCCGGCCGCCGGTCGTCGTGCTGGACGAGCCCACCACCGGGCTCGATCCGCGCGGCCGGGCGGACACCTGGCGGGCCGTCAGGGATCTGGTGGCCGAGGGCACGACCGTCCTGCTGACCACGCAGTACCTGGAGGAGGCGGACCAGCTGGCCGACACCATCGTCGTCATCGAGCACGGGAGTGTGGTCGCGCGCGGCTCCGCCTCCGAGCTCAAGGCCCGGGTCGGCGGCGAGCGCCTCTCCCTGACCGTACGGGCACCGCGGGCACGGTCCGCCGCGGCCGACATCCTGTCCTCGCTGGGCCCGCACCGGCCGGAACTCGAAGCACGCACGGGGCGCTTCACCGTCACCACGGACCACGGTGCGCAGACCCTGGAGTACGCCCTCGGCTGCCTGCGGCTGGCGGGCATCGCGGTCGCCGACGTGGAACTGGCCCCACCCACCCTCGACGACGCCTTCCTCGCCCTCACCGGGCAGCCGGCCTCGGCCGGTGAGCCGCCGGCCGACGTCGTCGGCGCCGGTGGCCGGGGAGGCACGCGGTGAACACCCTCCGGCGCCTCGGGCGCGACTCCTCGATCATCGCCTGGCGCAACCTGCTCAACCTGCGCCGCACCCCCGGCTCCGTCATCGCGGCCCTGGTGCAGCCGGTCATGTTCGTCCTGCTGCTGGCCTACGTCTTCGGCGGAAGCCTCGGCGGGGCCTCCTACCGGACGTTCCTCATGGGCGGCATCTTCGCCCAGGCCGTCACCTTCAACGCCGCCTTCACCGCGCTGGGCCTGGCCAACGACATGGACAAGGGGATCGTCGACCGCTTCCGCTCGCTGCCGATGCCGGCGATGGCCGTGCTCCTGGGCCGGACCCTGTCCGACCTGACGATGAGCACGGTGACACTGGTCGTCACCTCGCTGTGCGGACTGCTGGTGGGCTGGCGGATCGCCGCGTCACCGGCCGACGCGCTGCTCGCCTACGCGCTGATCCTGCTGTTCGCCTTCGCCATGTCCTGGGTCGGAGCGGCGATCGGTCTGCTCGCCCGCAGCGTCGAGGTGGCGCAGAGCGCGGGGCTGATCTGGCTGTTCCCCGTCACGTTCGTGTCGTCGGCGTTCGTCTCGACGCACACGATGCCGGGCCCGTTGCGCACGGTCGCCGAGTGGAACCCGGTATCCGCCACCGCGACCGCCGTCCGGCAGCTCTTCGGCAACCCCGCGCCGGGCGGCGTCCCGGCGGCCGGCGGCTGGCCGGTCGTCCACGCCCTGCCCTACGCGGCCTTCTGCGCGTGCGTCATCACGGCGGCGTTCATGCTGCTCGCCCTGAGGAGGTTCCGCCGCATCACCCTCGGCTGACCGCGCGTCCGACGGCGGAGGTGCCACGGTCGCGGGAGCCGGTGGTCAGGGGGCGGGAACGGGGCCGCCCGGCCGGAACCGTTCCACCCCGACGATGTGCCGCACCCTGAGCGGACGCACGATCACGGCGACCCGCCGCTCCCCGGGCATGGCCCACTCGAAACGCTCGGCGCCCAGGTACTTCCGGGCCAGCCCGTCCATGTGGTCGCGCGCCTGCTCACCCTCGACGAAGCGGACCACCTCGCCACTGATCTGTACGCGGTCGAAGGGATCCGCGTGGTCGGCGTGCGAGAGGTAGACGCGGGGGTCACGGCGCAGGTTCTCCTCCTTCACCCGGCCCACCGAGGTGTTGAACGAGAGTTCGCCCTCCGCCTCAAGATCGACCCACATGGGGCTGACCCGCGGCGCTCCGTCGGCGAACACGGTGCCGACGTACCAGATGTGAGGGGCTCGCAGCCTCGCGCGGACGGCTGCGTCGAAGGTCGCGGTCATGGGGCGAGGCTATCGGGCAGGGCTGCCCCTCCGCCGAAGGCACCGGCCGGTCAGGGCCGGCCGATCCCCAACTGCCCGACGTGCTCTCCCGGCTCGGCGAGCGCCGCGACTTCATCCGGGCGTGTCGGAGCGTCTCCCGCTCCACCTCGCCCTCCACCGCGAGGAACGGGACGTCCGTGGAGCGCACTCGGGACCCCTACGGTCCCGGTCATCTTTTCGCCGCCCCTGACGACGTGGCAGGTGTGCACACTCTCCAGGTCCGCCAGGTGACCGGTCCGGTACCGGGAAGCCGTGCGGTGTCCGGCCGGCGATCACGTCCGGCCCGGCATGTGCAGGTGAGGGGGCGAGCCCCCGGCGCCGGACCCGTGACCGGAACAACGGGTCCGGTCGGCCGGGCCCTTCGGCGGCTCCTCGGGACGGAGCCGGCAAGCCCGGATCCTCACAGCACCCTGCGGACCAGGGGAAGGCGACGCAGCCCGGCGGCCAGCAGGAAGGCCGACGGCAACGCTGCCCCGGCGGCCGTGAGCCACGCGCCGGTCGCGGACAGCCCGCGGTCGGCGAGGTAGTACTGAACGGTCACGACCAGCGGCAGATGAACGATGTAGACGCCGTACGAACTTGCCGCCAGCTCGGCCGAGAGGCGGCTCCGGCCGGTGACCGCCTCCCGGAACAGCGTGAGGAGCCCGACGCAGAGAGCCACGCACAGGGCGCTTTCACAGGCGGCCCACAGCGCCGAGGGGCCGTCGGCCCCGCCGGGCCCGAAGTGGCCGGCGTCCGTGCCGGTCACGAACAGCACCAGGACACCGGCCACCCCACCGCAGAGCCACCACCACCCGGTACGGGCGTCGAACCGCTCCAGCCAGTCGTACCGGTACGCGAGCACGCCGAGCACGAAGAAGGCCGCGTACTGCGGCAGTCTGGCGGGCTCGACCTGGAGGAAGTCCAGGACGGGGATCCAGGTGTCCAGCGGATACCGCAGCCGGACGAGGAAGGTGGCGGCGGCGATCACGGCGGTCAGCAGGAGGAGCGCGCGATGACCCGGCACCGGGCCCGCGCTCCGGACGCCGCCGCCGCGCTTCCC
This sequence comes from Streptomyces sp. NPDC058008, assembly GCF_042886395.1. Taxonomy (NCBI): domain Bacteria; kingdom Bacillati; phylum Actinomycetota; class Actinomycetes; order Kitasatosporales; family Streptomycetaceae; genus Streptomyces; species Streptomyces sp. NPDC058008. The sequence goes on from NZ_JBHVQX010000011.1 coordinate 118,603, forward strand.
CAGCAGCCTGCCCGCCTGGCGGCAGACGGCGTACAGCACGCTGTACGCGAGCAGGTTCTGGACGAACCACAGATGACCGAACTGCAGGTCCGGCCAGGACGGTCCGGTCCAGTCCGAGGGCGTGTCGCCCAGCCCCAGGTACACATCCGTGAAGTAGCGCCTGAACGGGATCGCCGGATACCCCCGGTAGTGGACGTAGTACGCGTACATCAGTCCCGGGACGATCGTGAGCGCGCCCGCGACGACCGGGATGCCGAGCCGTGACAGCCGGCCTCCGAGGAAGCGCCGCACACCCCTGCGGTCGTACGAGCCGGGCACGAAGACGGCCGAGACGAAGAAGAAGAGGCTCATGAAGAAGGCGCCGTCGATGGCGGACAGCGTGGCGAGGGCCTGGTTGTGCGGCCGGCCCTCGACGTACCACCAGTCGGCGGGGCCGTAGGGCTGGGCGGCGTGGTGGAGGACGACCAGGACGGTCAGCGCGATCCGCAGGTTGTCCAGCCAGTCGAGGCGACGGCCCGAGGGGCGCGGCGACGGCGGGGGCGTGGCAGTGCCCGAACGGAGTGTGTACATGCATTCAGGATGCTCAACATGTGTACACCCCGCACTGGTGCTAGCCCCCGTTCCCCTCCCCCGGCAAGCCGTACAGGCCCTGGAGCAGGAGGCGTTGATTGGCGGCGCTGCGCTGTGCCAGGACGTCCGGGGCGAACATCGGGGCGGCGAGATTCGGCTGCATGACCCTTTCGAGCAGGAGCGGTCCAAGGATCAGGCAGAGCATCTGGAACGGCGCCCACCGCTCGTCCGGGCGCTCCCCGCCGTGGGCGGCGGACAACCGCTCCAGTTCGGTCCGGGCCCCGCTCAGCAACCGTCCGAACAGGGCGGCACTGGCCTCGCTCTCCTCCAGCAGGACGTGCCGCAGGTATCCACGCAGTACCGGATCCGCTCCGAACAGCCGTGCCGACACCTCGCCGAGGGACGCCATCACCTCGGCCTCCGGATCCAGCGCGGCCAACTGGTCGCGGATGCGGCCCAGTACGTGCTCGTCCACCGCCGCCCGCAGCCCGTCCTTGGAGCCGAAGTGCCGCGTCACCAGCGCGGGGGAGAGACCGGCGGCAGCCGCCACGGCCCTCGTCGAGGTCGCCTCGAAGCCCCGCTCCGCGAAGAGCTCCAGCGCCGCCTCACGCAGCCGGGCCCGCCCCGTCAGATCACTCTTCTCCACCGTCCGCATGCATGGCAGCGTAACGAGTGCCCGGGTCCCCGGTGATCGGTCAGGACCTGCGGCCTGCGCACACCGGCCGCCGGGACCGGCGGTCGGACCCCACGTGCCCTGGCAGCGGACAGCGCTCCGTGCAGGTGTCGCGGGCAGGACCAGCTCACCTTCCCTGACCGGTGCGGGGCCGAAAACGCGTCGCCGTCCGGGCGGAACCGCGACCACGCGGCGATCACCACCGCCCATCCGCTCGCGCAGCGGGCGGAGTTGGCCAGCGCACCGTCCTCCGTGGACGAACAGCAGGGCAACCGTTCCATCAGCCCGCGAGTCCTCCCTGTCGGCCCCGTACGAGGGCCGCACCGTTCGCGTGGATCGAGTGGGGGGCTTCGTGGGTGTCCGCAGGGCGGCGAGGGGCGTCAGCGAGTTTCTGTTGGAGACCGTCGGGGAAGCCCTGGCGGAGGTGATCCTGACGCTGCTCGCCTGCGGCCTCCTCCTCGCTCTGGTGCTGGCCGCCCGTCTGAGCTGGTCGTTCAGCCCGCGCCTGACCCTCGCGGGTGCCGGACTTCTCAGCGTCTTCCTCGCTCACGGCGCCTGGACGGCCTTCCGCGATCGTTCGGAGCGGCGGCGGCGGGGCCTCGCCGCCGTGACCACGGCGGTGTTCGCCGTGACCGCGGCGACGGCGGTCTTCCTGCTGTTCTACGCCACGGACTGCGGCTGCCTGTGAGATCGGCGAACCTACTCCCGCCGGCCGGCGGAAGCCCTCGGCGCGGGGCCGCTCCTTCTGACGGAGCGGCCCCGCGCGACGGGTCCACGGTGAGGGTCAGTGACCCGCGACGACGCCCGACAGCTCGTTGGTGCTCTTCGGCAGGGTGACGGAGGCGAGCTTCTTGCCGGATTCGATGTCGATGGCGTGCAGGGTGCGCTCGGCCGGGTCGGAGACGTACGCCGTGTGATCGCGTACGAAGAGCGTGGGACGGGGCTGCTGCCAGTCCAGCGGCTCCTGCCACCGGCCCACAGCGTCGATCTTCTTCTCGACCTTGCCGGTGCCGGGGTCGATGACGTGGACGGCGCCGTCGGTACCGAGGACGAGGGCTTCACCGTGCGGTCCGCGGGCGAGCGAGCGGAAGGAGTAGCTGGTGCCCAGGTCGACGAGGCGGATCTTCGCCGTCGCGGTATCGATCAGGGAGACCCGGGTCGGCCGTTCCAGCTCCGCGTCGGGGTCGGTCTTGTAGTCGCCGAGCAGGACCGGGGACTGCTCGCTGCCCGCCTGGTTGCCGATCCGCCCGTAGTCGTCGGGGGCCTCGGCCTTGGTGAACCGGCCGTCCTTGTAGATCAGGACGCCGTCCTCGCATCCGACGGCGACGGCCTCTCCGGCGGCCGCGGCCTCACCATGGACTCCGGGGCAGTTCTCGTTGCGCGCGGTCTCCTTGTCGTTCTTGTCCAGGACGAGCGCACCGGTGCGCTTCTCCTCGTTCCCGAGCGTACTGAGGAGCCGTCCGTCGCTCAGTTCGATGGCGACACCGTGGTGGGCCTCGGCCGAGGTGTAGGTGCGGCCCTCCGGCTTCTTCCCTCCGCTCAGATCGGCGGGGTCGAAGACCTCGACCTTTCCGGTCCCGTCGGTGAAGAGGACCGTCTTCCCCGCGTGCCGCACCACGTGCCCGGGCTTGGCGCCCGGGTACTCGATGCCGGTGAGGGCCTGCCCGGTGGCGTTCAGCACGCGGAAGCCGCTGTCGGTGGAGACGACGACGTGCTGGTCGTCCCCGGCGGGATTGACCCGGTTGAAGCCGGGGAGCTCGATGCTCCCGGCGAGGTCGAGGCTCTCTCCGTCGAGGATGTAGAGGCCACCGTCGTAGGTGGCGACGACCGGGTCCTTGACCGCGTCGGCGGGGGTGGCGTCCGGGGTGGTCCTCGCCTCGGCGCCGGCCGGGGCGCCGCTCTGCCCTCCGCAGGCCGTCAGGACCGCGGCCGTCGCCAGGGCGAGTGCCGTCGCGGTGAGGGACCTGTTGCGTATCGAGGTGTTCACGGGTCTGTGTTTCCTTTCCTGGCCGCGAAAGGGCGGCGAGAGGTAGGGGAACGGCCGGGTCGGCCGGTCCCTGTGCGGGCGGGTGAGGAGGTTCAGCCGCCGGTCAGGCCGTCGGTCATGGCCTCGGTGTTGGCGCGCATCATCCGCAGGTAGGTGCCGGCGCCCCCGCTCTTCGCGGTCAGCGACTCCGAGTGGAGCTCGACGACGCGTACCTGACCGCCCAGTTCGGCGCGCAGCACCTCCGCCAGCTTCTTGGGCTGCGAGGAGTCGGCGAACACGGTCCGTACCCCGGCCTTCTCCATGGCCTGGGTGAGGGTGCGCAGGTCGGAGGAGCTGGGTGAGGCGAGGGTCGTCCCGCTCGGGATGACCGCGCCGATCACGCGGAGACCGAAGCGGTCGGCGAGGTAGCCGAAGACATGGTGGTTGGTCACCAGGGCGCGCCGGTCCTCGGGGATCCGGTCGAAGGACTTCTCCATCCAGGTGGAGAGGTCGGCCAGTTGCCGGTCGTAGCGGGCCGCGTTCGCGCGTATCGCGTCGGCGTCCACGCCCGCGACGTGTGCGACGACCTGGTCGGCGATCAGGCCGGACGCCTTGCGCACGCGGTCCGGGTCGGTCCAGAAGTGCGGGTCGGGCTGTCCCGCCTCCTCGTCCGGACCGCCCTCGTCCACCCGGAAGGTGAGCGGGTCGACGGCCCTACCGGCCTCGAAGGTGGCCACCCCCGACGCCCGGGCGGCGTCCACGTGCCGCAGCACGTTCTCCTCCAGGCCCAGGCCGTTGAAGACCACGAGGTCGGCGCGCTCCAGTCCGGCGGCCTGCACGGCCGACAGGCCGAAGGAGTGGGGATCCGCGTCGGGCTTCATCAGCACGGTGACGTCGGCCTCGTCGCCGACGATCTCGCGTGTGATGTCGCCGAGGATGTTGGTGGTCACCACGATGCGGGGCTGATCCTCCCCGGTGGCGCAGGCGGTCGCGGCCGCGGCTGTGGTCAGGGCCAGCAGACCCATGAGCAGGCTGCGCAACCGCGCCACCCGCACTCTCGCGCGCTTCGTCGCCCCGGTCGTTCCCGTGGCCCTCATCGCCCTGTCTCCGCCATGAGGTGCGGCTCGATACCGACGTCGAAGGAGCGTGCGACGCGCAGGTCGTCGTTGTAGTCGATCTCGTACACGCGCCTGCCCCGGGGGTCGTTGACGTAGGCGCGGCTGCGGTCGACCTCGATCACGGGCCCGCTCCCGCCGCTGGCGATGTGCTGGTCTCCCGTCAGGAGCTTTCCGGTGCGGGAGATCTCCTTGCCGGTGGCCACGTCGTAGCCGTGCAACGCCCCGTCGGCCTCCAGGACCAGCAGGGGCGAGCCCTCTCCGGCCGTTCCCACCGCCACGACGGGCCCCGTCTCCACCCGCCTCCAGGTGCGGTCAGTGACGTCCAGGACCCATACGGCCTTCTTCCCGGCGCGTGCCGTGAGGGTGTCGCTGCCGGGCCGGTGACGGAAGGAGTCGGCGCGTTCCCCCTCGGGCACCTCTCCGTCGTACGGGATCCTGTCGGCGGTGAGGACGCCGTCCTTCTCCCGCAGCAGCAGGGCGCCGTCGGCGCATCCGAGGACCACTCCGCGGCGGGTGACGGCGTCGCCGCGCGGGGCCTCGCACGCGGCGTCCGGGGACGCGACGGGCCTGCCCTCGCGGTCGTACACCGCGACCTTCGCCGTTCCGCCCCGGTCCGTGAGGGCCAGCAGGTGTTCCGCGTACGGGACGACGGCGCCGGTGTGCGCCCCGGGGAGGGAGCGGAGCGAACGGATGCCGCCCTTCTCCAGCTCCGTCCGGTCGTACACCCCTGTCCGGCCGTCCTCGTCGGTGACCGCGGTGACCACGGCGTCGCCGCGTACCTGCGCGTCCGCACTCCCGGGGAGGAGGCCCACGTCGCGTATCGCCGCGCGGTAGTAGTGCACGTGGTCACCGTGGTCCACCGTCCAGGCACCGCCGTCGAGCACATGGGTGCCCCGGGAGGTGTGGAGGTAGCCGAACCGGCCGTCCGTGTCCAGCCGGACGGCGCCCGCCACGGCGGCCGTCGGGTGCACCGTGCCGGTGATGAGGTCGAGCACCCGGCTGTCGCCGCTGCCGGGATCGTTGAGCACCAGGCGGGACTGCTGCTCGGCGCCCTCCTTCGCCCCTTCGACGTAGCCGTGCGGTGGAGCGGTCGTGGAGGAACTGGCCTGTGCGGGCTTCTCGGCTCCTCGCCCCGCGCAGCCCGTCGCGAGCAGCGCGGTGAGCGCCAGTGCGGCCGAGGCCCACGGTGTGACGTTTCTTCGGATGGACAAGTCGGTCGCCTCTGGTTTCTTCATCGAACGGTCGGGACGGCGGGGACGGCAGGGCGCGCGCGGCGGTGGCGCAGGCCGGAGGCCAGATGGGAGAGGAAGAACAGGCTCACGGCGAGGGCCGCGACGGTCGCACCGGCGGCGGTGCCGAGGTGCCAGGACAGCAGCAGCCCGCCGAAGGTGGCGGCCCCACCGGTCAGTGCGGCGAGGCCCATGACCCCGCGGACACTGAGGGCCCAGGGCAGCGCGGCCGCGGGCGGGGCGATGAGCAGGCCGAGGACGAGCAGCGTCCCCACGATGTGGAACGACGCGACGATCGCGAGTCCCAGCAGCCCGAGCAGTACGGCGTGTGCGAGACGCGGGCGGAGTCCGAGGGTCCTGGCCTTGCGCGGGTCGAACGTCAGGGCGAGGAAGGCGCGATGGCCGAGGACGGCGACGCCCAGTGCGACCAGCAGCGCCGCCCCGAGGAGGTACAGGTCCTGCTCACGGACGGCGAGGACGTCACCGAACAGGAAGCCGGTCAGGTCCACCGCGAACGACTGCGAACGCGACACGATGATGACGCCGAGCGAGAGCATGCCCACGAACAACAGGCCGATCCCGGTGTCCTGGGACAGCCGCGGCGTGCGCCCGAGGGCGGTCACACCCGCCGTCATCACGACCGCGCTCGCCACCGCTCCCACGAGCAGGTTCCCGCCGGCCAGCGCGGACAGCGCGACTCCCGGCAGCAGCCCGTGGGACATGGCGTCCCCGAGAAAGGCCATGCCTCTGAGCACCACCCAGGTACCGGCCAGGGCGCAGATCGCGGACACCAGGATTCCGCCCCACAGGGCTCGCTGCACAAAGGTCACTTCGAACGGGGTCGTCAACCACTCCATGCCGGTGACACTACAATGAAAATCATGTTCAACAAACCACTCCTCCCGCCCTCCGGACCCTCGGACCCGACGGCGCGCGTCCGCTTCACCGACCTGTGCGCCGGCTACCCGGGCAGGCCCGTCCTCCATGAACTCACCGCCGAAATAACGGCGTTGACGACAACGGCGCTCGTCGGGCCGAACGGCAGCGGCAAGTCGACACTGCTCGGGGTGCTCGCCGGTGTGATCGACCCGACATCCGGGGACCTCCGCCACGGAGGCGGCCGGCCGCCCGCCTTCGTCCCGCAGCGCGGGGCCGTCGGTGACGCCCTGCCGCTGACGGTCCGGCAGACCGTGGAGATGGGGCGCTGGGCCGAACGCGGGCCCTGGCGCCGGCTCACCCGGCGGGATCACGCGAAGGTGGACGCCGCCCTCGGCCGGCTGGACATCGGCGACCTCGCCGGGCGCCAGCTCGGCGAACTCTCGGGCGGGCAGCGGCAACGCACCCTGATCGCCCAGGGACTGGCACAGGAGTCGGACCTGCTGCTCCTGGACGAGCCGACCACGGGGCTCGACCCGGATGCCAGGAGCCGGATCACGACGATCCTGGCGGAGCTGGTCGCCGACGGCGTGACGGTCGTCCACGCCACGCACGACCTGGAGGCGGCGCGCTCGGCGGACACCTGCCTCCTGCTCCGCGACGGCCACCTGACCGGATGGGGCCGCCCCGTGGACGTCCTCACCACGTCGGCGCTCGCCCGGGCCGCCTGGCAGCCGACCTGACGACGGAACCCGCTCCCCCGGCCGGAGCCGCCGCGAGCCCGCACGCGGCACAGCGCTCCGCCGGCGGATCCGCGGCCGGTCACCCGGATGCGGCCGCGCGGCCACGCCCGCACAGCGGTGACGGATCCTCGACCATCCATCGTTCAACCACCGCAGGGCCGCCCGGACACGGCCCGCGGATCCGCGCCCCGGGGGCCTCCGCGCCCCGCCGGGTGCCGCCGCACGCGGCCCGGCGGGACCGTGCGCGGCCCTTACGCGCCCCCCTTCGGCAGCGGGCGCACCGGCCGCCGCGTCACCACGACGGCACAGGACCGGAGGAGCGTCCGCCGGGACCGAGCACGCGCCCCCAGCCTCTCCGTATGGCCTGATTGCCCAGGTTTGGCTAGGTTGATACCGGTTACCGGTACGGCGATGTCTGGAGAGCGGGGAGACACGGTCGGCGGGCACCTCGCCCAGGGGCCCACGCCCGGTCTCGACGTCGATGCGCCGCCCCGTGTCCACGGCCCCGACCACGTTCCGCACCCACACCCCACGACGAAGGGGAAGCGAAAGTGACCAGTACCTCGCACCAGCCGACCACCGCGGACTCCGGCATCCCTGTGGAGAGCGACGAACACTCGCTCACCGTCGGCCCGGGCGGACCGATCCTGCTGCAGGACTCGTACCTGATCGAGCAGATGGCCCAGTTCAACCGGGAGCGCATCCCCGAACGCCAGCCGCACGCCAAGGGCAGCGGCGCCTTCGGGCGCTTCGAGGTGACGGGGGATGTCAGCCGCTACACGAAGGCGGCGCTCTTCCAGCCCGGCACCACGACCGAACTGGTCATCCGTTTCTCCACCGTCGCGGGCGAGCGGGGCAGCCCGGACACCTGGCGCGACCCGCGCGGCTTCGCGGTGAAGTTCTACACCAGCGAAGGCAACTACGACATGGTGGGCAACAACACCCCCGTGTTCTTCGTGAAGGACCCGATGAAGTTCCAGCACTTCATCCGGTCGCAGAAGCGCCGCGCGGACAACAACCTCCGCGACCACGACATGCAGTGGGATTTCTGGACCCTCTCCCCCGAGTCGGCCCACCAGGTCACCTGGCTGATGGGTGACCGCGGCATCCCGCGCAGCTGGCGCCACATGAACGGCTACACCTCGCACACGTACATGTGGATCAACGCGCAGGGCGAGCGCTTCTGGGTGAAGTACCACTTCAAGACGGACCAGGGTGTGGAGACGTTCACCCAGCACGAGGCCGACCAGATGGCGGCGGCCGACACCGATTACCACACGCGTGACCTCTTCGAGCACATCCGCGACGGCAAGTACCCCAGCTGGACGCTGAAGGTCCAGGTCATGCCGTACGAGGACGCGGTGGACTACAGGTTCAACCCGTTCGACCTGACCAAGGTGTGGCCGCACAGCGACTACCCGCTGATCGAGGTGGGGCGGATGACGCTGGACCGCAACCCCACCGACAACCACGCCGAGATCGAGCAGGCGGCCTTCCAGCCCAACAACCTGGTCCCCGGGATCGGCCCGAGCCCGGACCGCATGCTGCTGGCACGGCTGTTCTCGTACGCGGACGCGCACCGCTACCGCATCGGGGCCAACTACCAGCAGCTCCCCGTGAACGCGCCGGTCGTGCCGGTACACACGTACTCCAAGGACGGGGCGATGGCGTTCCGGAAGACCACCGATCCGGTCTACGCCCCGAACTCGAAGGGCGGCCCGGCGGCCGACACCGAACGCTACGGCAGCCCGCCGAGCTGGCACGCCGACGGCGACATCACGCGGGCGGCCTACGTCGACCACGCCGAGGACGACGACTGGGGCCAGCCCGGGACCATGGTGCGTGAGGTGCTCGACGACGCGGGGCGGGACCGGCTGGTGGACAACGTCGTCGGCCACCTGCTCAACGGCGTCACCGAGCCGGTCCTGAAGCGCGCCTTCGAGTACTGGTCGAACATCGACGGGCCGATCGGCCGCCGCATCGAGGAGGGCGTACGCGCCAAGGCGGGCGAGAAGGATCCCAAGGCCTCGGAGCAGGGAAACCCCGCACGCCGGTCCATGCAGGACAAGGCCTGACCAGGGGCGCGTCCGCAGCTCCACGGCCCCCGCGCCCCCGGCCGACGCCGGGGGCGCGGGGGTTCGCCGTGCCGCCGTTCCCGCCCTTCGGCCGTCCGTGTGCGCGGCGGGCCAGGTACGTTGCAGTGACGACCGACGCGAGGGAGCCGTCCATGACCACGGCGGAAGACCTGTTCATCATCGCTCTGGCCCTGGGGCCGCCGGACCGCCCCGTGGGGCAGGGCGACCTTTCGCTCGCGCTCGCGGGGGCCGAGCTCATCGACCTCGCCGCGGCAGGGGCCCTCACCGTGGACGGCGACCGCGTCGTCCCGGGACCGCAGCCGGCGCTGGACGACCGCCTCCTGGGCGAGGCGTCGTCGGCACTCGCCCGGCAGGAACCGTACGAGCGGGTCGAGGACTGGCTGTGGCGGCGGGGGCGTGACCTCTCGGCGGCGTACCGGGGCGCCCTGGAGGAGGACGGCCGGCTGACCCGGAGCAGCCGTAGCCGTTCCCCGTTCGGGGCCGACCGCGTGGAGCCGGCCGACACGCCCTCCCGCCGTCGGGCCCTGAACCGCTGGGAGGACGACGAGCCCGTGCTCTCCGGTCTCGCCGAGGCCGTGGGGGTTCCGGGGCGGCGGACGGAGAGCGTGCCGGACCCCGAGGACGACGTGGCGGCGACCGTCCTGGCCGCTGTCAACGACGCGGTGATGGAGCTGGAGGCCGTGCGCCAGAGGCGGTCCATCGAGAGCGCGGCGTTCGCCAACGTCTGGCGCGGGCCGTGACGGGAGACCGCGCGCCGTCGCCCGGACGCACGCGCGGCCGGACCGTCCGCCGGCGCCACGCCTCACGGGTCCGGACGGGGCGGCGCCGGCCGTCCCCTCGCGTCGCGGACGGCATCCCGTCCGCCTGAAGGGGACGCCTGAAGGGGAGCCTGAAGGGGACGCCTGAACGGCGCGCCTAGACGGGGCGGCGCTCCTCCGGAGCGTCTCCGGGCATCGCGATGCGGGTCAGGGCCTCGGCGGCGGTGGGGAACACCGGGATCAGTTCACCGACCCCGGTGACGTCCAGCAGCCTGGCGAGGTGCGGCGGTACGGACACGAGCGAGAGGGAACCGTGCCGGTCCTTCGCGTACCGCAGGACGCCGATCATCGTGTTCAGGCCGGAGGAGTCGCAGAATTCGACGGGTTCCAGGTCGAGGACGACGTGCGGTCTGCCCTGTCTGATCAGTTCCATCGCCCTGGTCCGCAGGCCGGGCGCGCTGTCGACGTCGATCTCGCCCGCGACGGTGAGGAGCGCGACCGAGTCCGCCGGGTGCCGGACGGTGAGGATGAGGGGCTGGCTGTACGTCATGGTGTCAGTGCTCCAGGCCGGGAGCGGTCGCCGTCGCGGCAGGAGCGGCGGTGACCGCTGGATGATCACACATCGGATGTCACCTGCGGAACCGTACCTGATGACAACTGTTGCCATGCGGCAAGGGTATGGTCCGCAGGCGCGGCCTTCAGAAGCCTGCGGCGGACGGAGGTAGGATACTCGGGGCCACGGGTGTGTCCCGGAGACTTTGTCCTGGCTTTCCATACGAGCGCATCGGACGCCCGGCCTGCTTGCCCGGTCCGGTGGCCAGACGGACGAGTGAAGCAATGCCGGATCGGAGTGTCAACGATATGGGCCTGAACCCCGAACCCGACCATCGGTCCCGGGACGCGGCCCGTGAGGGTTCCGAGTTCGTCGAACTCCTCGAAGTCCTCTGGGAACACGGACGTGAGGCGGTGCCCACCGGTCCGGTCTCCCCCTCCCAGCTCCGCGTCCTGTACACGCTGGACCGGGAGGAGGGCATCAATCTGCGCATGCTCGCCGAAGCGCTGGGGTCGGCTTCCCCTTCGGTCAGCAGGCTGTGCGACCGGCTACAGGCCACGGGCTTCGTGGAACGCGCCCCGAGCCCGGTGAGCCGTCGTGAGCTGGAGCTCCGGCTGACCAGCCACGGCAAGGCGTACCTCGTCGACCTGCGGACGCGCAGGGAGGAGATACTGATGTCCACCATCGACGCGATGCCCGTGAAGGCCCGGCGTTCACTGCTCGAAGGGCTCAGGGCCTTCCGCAGCGCGGCCGCCGCCGCGGGACAGGACAGCGGCGGGGCGAGACCCTTGCGGTCGACCGGATAGGAACAGGCCGACCGGTCGGCGCCGGTCACGCGGACGGGCCGCCGGCGGCGGACTGCCGGCCGAACCAGTCCAGACAGACCACCAGGGCGTCGTCGTCCAGCGGCACGGTCCCGCGATGGTCCCTCAGGTCGCGCAGCACGGCCAGCGGCACCTGCTCGGACGGCAGGAAACGATGCGCGGAGAGCGACCGCGCGAGGGCGCGCTGCCCGTAGAACTCCCCGGCCTCCGACGCACTGTCGTAGACGCCGTCGCTGCCGATGAGCAGCCGGTCGCCGGGCTCGACGCGCAGGCGCTGCGCGACGTACTCGGTCTCCTCGAACATGCCGAGGGGCAGCTGGGCGTCGAAGTCGATCGTGTCGACGCTGCCTCCCCTGAGCCGCCACATGCGGGGGGACCCCGCGTCCACGGCCTCCACCTCACCCGTGGCGAGATCGAAGCGCAGCAGCAGGACGGACGCGTGCAGGGCTCCACGGTGCTGGGTGTAGACGGCCTGGTCGGCGAGGCTGGCCTGGCCGGGAAGGTCGAGGCCGGCGCGCCGGGCGTTGCGCAGCGCGTTGACGACGAGGTTGGTCAGCAGGGCCGCTTCCATCCCCTTGCCCATGCCGTTGGTGACGGTCAGGGTGAGGTGGTGGGCCGACACCGACCAGTCGAAGTTGTCGCCGAAGATGGCGTACGCGGGCTCCAGGTGGGCGCCGAGCCTGAATTCGGGGCGGGACACGGAGCGGCCGGGCAGCAGCTGCCACTGCATCTCGGCGGCCAGGGTCAGCCTCGTGGCGCGGCGGGCGAGGAGGTAGAGGTCGGTGTCCCGCTCGGCGACCAGGATCTCGTGGCCGAGCGCCTCGCAGATCTGCTGCATCTCCGCCAGGTCCGACCGGGAGCAGCCGCCCTCGGGCGCCGTGACGCTCAGGACGCCGAGCCGGTCGCCGCGGACGGTCACCGGCAGGTGCGCGGTCACCGGGCCCGGCGTCGTCCGGGGCTCCACGTACGGCTCCTGCGCGCCGAAGGCCCGCCCCTGAGGGCTGTCGTGCACGGGCACCGGCTCGGCCGTCGGCACTTCGGACACCACCTGGAGCGTGGTCATGCCGTAGTCGGCGAGCCGCAACTTCACGCTCCGCACGTCGAACTGCTCCCGCAGAGCCGTCGTGACGACGTCGAGGAGCAGATGGGGTGCCGCCTTGCGCAGTTCCCGCTCGACCGCGGCGAATCTGTCCACGTGATCCTGTTTCTCGTCATGCTGCGCCGAAACCCGGACCGCTTTCGGGACCCGGCCCCCGGCCTCCAGCGTACGGGGCCTGTACCCGATCCAGCGCGGCACGCCCGAAAGGTCGCACCGGTGGACGGCATGGCTCATCTTACGATGTCCAGGGGCAACTGTTTCCACGCAGCAAGAAAAAGCGGATCCGTGCGCATGGGGTCTCCGAGGCAGGGCAGGGGCTCGTCAGGAAGCACTCGCTACCAGGGAGGGTGGGAACACACAGTGATCGCTGAACATACTGCCGGAGCCGTACGGACCGAGGGAGTGCCGGCACCGGACACCGCGCCCGAACACATCGGTGAGCTGCCCTGGATCGAGGACGCGGGCAAGATCACGCCGAAGGACGCCCGCGCCCTGTCGACCCTGTTCTTCGAACAGCTCCGGGTTCTGGAGGAGGGCACGCACGAGCACCAGTACGCGCGCAACACCCTCATAGAGATGAACATCTCGCTCGTCCGGTTCGCCGCGCGCCGCTTCCGCAACCGGGGCAGCGGCGACATGGAGGACATCACCCAGGTCGGGACCATCGGGCTCATCAAGGCCATCGACCGGTTCGAGCTTTCCAGGGAGGTCGAGTTCGCCACCTTCGCCGTCCCCTACATCGTCGGCGAGATCAAGCGCTTCTTCCGGGACACCACCTGGGCCGTCCACGTCCCCCGCAGGCTCCAGGAACTCCGTGTGGAACTGGCCAAGGCCAAGGACGAACTGGCCGTCCGCCTCGACCGTGACCCGACGGCCAGGGAGCTCGCCGCCCACCTGGAGCTCACCGAGGACGAGGTCATCGAGGGCATCATCGCGTCGAACGGCTACACCGCGGGCTCGCTGGACATGCCGACGGACGCGGGCGAGACGACGGGCGCGACGGTCTCCCGCACGTTCGCCGACGTCCTGGGTGAGCCGGACTCGGCCATGGAGACGGTGGAGAACCTGCACGCCCTGGCCCCGCTCCTGGAGGAACTCGACGACCGTGAGCGCCGCATCATAGAGATGCGGTTCGGCCAGGAGATGACGCAGTCTCAGATCGGCGCCGAGCTCGACGTGTCCCAGATGCACGTCTCACGGCTCCTCACGCGCACCCTGGGCAAGCTCCGGGCCGGCATGCTGGCCTGACCCGCCGCCTGCCCGCGCGTACGGCGTAAGGCGTACGGACCGGGCGGCGAAGCGCCGGGAACCTGCGGTCAGATGACCGCGGCACGACACCAGGGGGCGGCCGACCGCCCCCGGGATCGCCTTTCTCCGCGCACCGGATTCACTCCGGGCGCGCGTCGAGGACCCTCCCGGCGGCCCGCCCCGAGCGGACGCCCGTACATCTCCCCGCCGGAGACCCTCGCTGGCCGTGGAACGTCCCGGAACTGTCCCGGTCGTCGACCTGCGTTCGTTGCCCGCTTCCCTGCCGTGCAATGCTGAACAGCACGTGGATCGTGGCGGACAGCGGAAGAAAGCGCAGGGTGAGGGCAGTGCGGCGGCGGGGCGGGGCCATCATGTGGGATCGGTTCGCGGCGTCGGATCCGGGGCTGCTGAGGCTCATGGCGGGACTGCGGACCGTCGCGGCGATCGCGCTGACCCTGGTGGTGCTGGTGCTGTTCGGCACCGATGTCACACACCTGGTCGCGGGCGCGATGACGGCGATGGCCGCCACGTTCGCGATCAAGGACACCCTCGTCCGCGACCAGGCGGTCACCCTCGCCCTCGGCCTGCCGGTCGCCCTCGCCGCGACGTCGCTGGGCGCACTGCTGGCCTCTCAGGTCATCGTGGGCGACCTCTTCTTCGTGGCTCTCATCTTCGGCGCGGTCTACTGCCGGCGGTTCGGCGAACGGGCCACCGCGCTGGGCCTCATCGGCTTCCAGATCTACTTCCTCTCCCTGTTCGTCGGGGTCACGGCCTCTGCCCTGCCGGCCCTCTTCCTGACCCTGTCCGCCGGGTTCGCCTGCAGCGCGGTGGTGCGCTTCGCCCTCGTCCCGGAGACGCCCCGCCGGGTCCTGGCACGACTGCGCGACGCGTTCCGGACACGCGTCGCGCAGCTCGTCGCCACGCAGATCGAGCTGCTCGACGCGGGCCCGGAGCAGTTGGAGAAGGTGCTCGACGACCTGCGCCGGCGCACCGCGCGACTGCACGAGACGGCCCTGATGATCCAGGGCCGCCTGGAGGAGGGCACACGGGACGCGGACAAGGCGGCCCTGCTCCAGCGCAGGGTCGCCGATGCCGAGATCGCCACCGAGCGGCTCGGCATGCTGCTGCTGAACGCCCGCAGCGCCGAGCGCGCGGACACCCTCACACTCCATCTGCCGCATGCCCCGGTGCCGCTGACCGGGGACTGGCGGCCCGCCGAGGACGACGCGACCATCGCCCTGCGCCGGGACCTCAAGGCGCTTCATCTCCTGGTGGACCGGCCCGCGCCGAACGACGGGGGGACGGCGGTGGCGCACCTGCGCAACCGGCTGCTCGGCTACCGCGACGAGGAGAGGCTCCCGCCGGCGCCCGCGGGGATCCAGGACGCGTTCCGCGGCATCGGTGAGGCGGCGCGGTCCGTCCTGGGGCTGCGGCTCGCGCTGGACGGACCGCAGGACGAGTCCGACGACTCGCCGGCGACCACCCGTTCCCGCGAGGAGTTCGACGCGGAGGACATCGCGCTCGCCTCTTCCGAGGAGTCCGCGGGCGAGGAGCCGTCCGGGTTGCGGCGCCCCACCACGCGGGCCGCCTTCCAGGTGTCGGTGGGCTCGGTCCTGGCCATCATCGGCGGCGAACTCCTCTCCAGCCAGCGCTGGTACTGGGCCGTCCTCACCTGCTGGGTCGTCTTCCTCAACACCGCCTCCACCGGCGAGATCCTGGTCAAGGGCTACCGCCGGCTCCTGGGCACCCTGCTGGGCGCCGTGGCCGGTGTCGCGCTGGCGGGACTGGTCGGCGGCCACACCTGGATAGCGTTCGCGCTGGTCCTCGTCTTCATCTTCGCGATGTTCTTCACCGCTCCGCTGTCGTACGCGGTCATGTCCTTCTTCGTCACGGCCATGCTGGGCCTGCTCTACACCCTGCTGAACTCGTACAGCTTCGACGTGCTGGTGCTGCGGATCGAGGAGACCGCGATCGGCGCCGCGTGCGGTGTCATCGCCGCCGTACTGGTCCTGCCCGTGCACACCGACCGGCGGACCGACGAACTGCTGGGGACCGTGCTCGACAAGCTGGGCGATGTCGCGTCCTCGGCGGTGGAGCAGCTCAGCGGCGGACCGGCGTCCGATCTGCTCGGGAAGGCCCGGGCCCTGGACACGGCACTGGACGAACTGCGCGACTCCACCAGTCCGCTGACCTACCCGATCACCCCGCTGCGCGGTCGCCGGCAGACCGTCCGCTACCTGGTGGCGCTCCTGGAGACGTGCGCCTACCACGCGCGCTCGCTCGCGGCCACCGCCGAACTGGTGCCGCACAGCAAGAACATCGCGGCCGACCCCCGCCTCCAGCGGGCCGGGCAGCGCATCGCCCACAACATCGCGGTCCTCGCCGCGCACGTGGGGGACGAGGAGGGCGCGGGCGAGGTCCGGTCCGGGGCGAGCATCGCCTCGACGCTCAGGGACGACGGGGCCGCCACCCCGCCCTCCGGCACGGTCACCTTCCGCGTGCTGCGTCATCTGCAGCGCCTCGACGAAGGGGTGGTCGGCCTGGCCCGCCCGCTGGACGTGCCGGTCACGGAGCGCACCGGGGAGAAGTCCGCACGGGGGTGAGGGACAGCCCCGCACCTAGCAGGAACGGGCCCGGTCCGCCGTGTACCGGGTGACCGTCCACCTCTCCCCGTCCCCGCGCTCCATCTCGGCGGTGACCGTGTACCGCGACGGCTGACCGGACGGGGCCGGCATCCGCCAGCCCGTCGTCGTGTCGAGCGTCTGCCACCTGGAGGCGTCCACGCAGTCCTCGACGGTCGCGGTGGGCGGCTGTGTGCCGACAGCCAGTGCGGTGACCTCGGGATCATGGCCCAGGCTGCCGCGCATCGCCGTGCCCCGGTCGCGCATACGCGCGAGATCCGCCTCTACGGCGCCGAACGCGTCGGGCGCCATGTACCGCTTCAGCCGCGTCCCGTCGGCCGAGGCCGCTCCGTACGCCTCCTCCCGCGCCGCGGACATCAGGGCGTAGGCCTCCAGCACCTTCGCTTCGGCCTCGGCCGGCGAATCCGCCGCCGCGGGAGCGGCCGAGGAGGCCGGCCTGCCGGGTGAGGACGAGGCGGGAGAGAGGTCCGCCGAGGACTTCCCGTCCGTCTCTCCGCCCTCTCCCCCGCATCCCGCCAGCGCGAGAACCAGCGCCGCCGCCCCGCACCGGAGCATCACGCCCGTCCGGGAGTGTCTCTGCCGAACCGTCACCATCACTGCCCCAAACCGGTCGTCCGATATCGATCACCACCCCAACGACGCCTGCCCTCCGCAGGTCACCGTCCTGGTACTCCGTCAGGTCGTGTCCGCATCCATGGACAGCGGTTGAACTGCGGATCCGTCAGGGACTCTTGACGGCCCGCTGGTCCGTACCTATGGTCACCGACCAGCGCGCGTGTTCAACATCCAGTGCATCGTTCACATAGACGAACGGATGGCCCCCACATGCCCGACACCCACGCAAGCCACCGCCCCAGACGCCGCCCTGCGCTGCTGGTCGCCGCCGCCGCTGTCTGCGCCTTGGTGGCGGGCGCCCTCTCCCTGCCGGGCGCCCAACGGGCCGAGGCCGCGCCCGCGGCCTTCGCCCACCCCGGAGTCACCGTCTCCAAGGCGCAGCTGGACTTCACCCGGGGCAAGGTGAACTCCGGGGCGCAGCCCTGGAAAAGCGCCTACGACCAGCTGGCATCGAGCAGGTACGCCGACCTGAACCGCACCGCCAAGCCCCGTGCGACCGTCGAGTGCGGTTCGTACTCCAACCCGAACAACGGCTGCACCGACGAGCGTGAGGACGCGATAGCCGCCTACACCGACGCGCTCGTCTGGTACATCACGCGCGACGAGCGGTACGCGAGGAAGTCGATCGAGCTGATGGACGCCTGGTCGGCGGTCATCAGGAACCACACCAACAGCAACGCCCCGCTGCAGACCGGGTGGGCAGGCTCCTCCTGGCCCAAGGCGGCCGAGATCATCCAGTACACGTACACCGGGACCTGGGCCGGCTCCGGGCGTTTCTCGACCATGCTGCGCGACGTCTATCTGCCGCAGGTCATCAACGGCTCCAACTCCAACGGCAACTGGGAACTGTCGATGATGGAGGCCGCCGTCGGCATCTCCGTCTTCCTGGAGGACAGGACGTCGTACGACAAGGCGATGGCGAAGTTCCGGACGCGGACCGCCGCGTACGTCTATCTCGCGTCCGACGGAGCCGTGCCCAGGACCGTGCCGAGCCAGAACCTCGACACCACCGCGAAGATCGTCAGCTACTGGCAGGGGCAGTCCACGTTCGTCACCGGGCTCACGCAGGAGACCTGCCGCGACTTCACCCACACCGGTTACGGCATCTCGGCCATCTCCCACATCGCCGAGACCAGCCGGATCCAGGGCCAGGACCTCTACGGCACCGATGTCGGCGAGCGGCTGCGTCAGGCTCTCGGCTTCCAGTCCAAGTACCAGCTCGGCGAAGCGGCGCCGAGCTGGCTGTGCGGCGGATCCCTGGACCTCGGCCTGGGCCCCGTCACCGAGGTCGGCTACAACGCCCTGCACAACCGGCTCGGGACCGCCATGACCAACACCCAGCGGCTGACCGAGCAGAACCGCCCGGCAGGCAGCAACAACCTCTTCGTGGCCTGGGAGACCCTGACCCACGGCGACAACCCGAACTGATCCGGGCGGCGGCCCGCTGAGCGGTGAGCCGCGCCGGGTGGACCGGGGAGAGGCCCCGCGCGTGCGCGGCGCGGGGCCTCTCCTCACGGGCGGGCCGCACCCGGTCCGTGGGCCGCCGGCGGCATGCGGTACGAAGTCAGATGTGAACGAACAGACTCAGCCCGCGACCGTTCGGGTGTTCATCGCCCTCGCCCCGCCCGACCGGGCGAAGGAGGAACTGGCCCGGGAGCTGCGCCCCGCCTACGGCACGCACCCCCAGGTGCGGTGGAACCGCGTCGAGGACTGGCACATCACCCTGGCCTTCCTCGGGGAGCTGCCGACCGGCACCGTTCCGCTCCTGCGCCCCCCGCTCGCGGCCCTCGCGGCGGTCCGCAGGTCTCCCCGCCTGGCACTGCGGGGCAGCGGGACGTTCGACGACCGCGTGCTGTGGAGCGGCGTCGACGGCGACCTCGACGCACTGCACGCCCTCGCCGCCGACGTACGCGCCACCGTCAGGGGGTGCGGGGTCACCTTCGAGGAACGGCCCCTGCGCCCCCATCTGACCCTGGCCCGCGTCCGCAGGGGCGACCGGTCCTCGGCGGCGGAGATCGCGGAAGGGATCGCCGGGTTCGAGGGCGGACCGTGGCCCGCCGAGCGGCTGCACCTGGTGGGCAGCAACGCCGGACGCGGCAGAGGCCCGATCCACTACCGCGACATCGAGGCCTGGCCTCTCGGCGGTGATGACAGCGGTGCGTCCTGAAGGGGACGCCACGGCGCCCGGGGACCCCGCCCAGGGCACTCGTCGTCAGGCCGCGCTCGCCGGCGCGCCGCCACGTCCCGCGCGGCCGGATGACCGCGGGAGCAACGCACCGTCGACGTACAGGTCGACACGCTCGTTGTAGAACGCGACCAGCCCGGCGATGCGGTTGACCTGGATCGTCGGGAAGTCGTAGGCCCAGGCGATGTCCTCGTGGAGCGCGACGCCGCTGTCGAACGACCAGTAGCCGCTCGTGGTCCCCTTGTAGGGGCAGCGGGTCACCGTGTCGGACCATCGCAGACGGGCCCGGTCGACGGACGTGCGGTCGAGGTAGTAACGGGTCGGCAGACCGGTCTCGAACAGCTTGACGCAGTGCGTCGCGTCGGCCAGCGGCACACCGTCCAGCTCCACTCGGACGCTGCTGGTGGAGCGCAGGGCGTCCACCCGGGAGTAGGGACTCCTCGGGTGCACGAAGACCGGCTCGTCCTCCTCGAACCAGGAGTCCAGCGCCTCCCACTCGAAGCGGACCGTGCCGGGCAGCGGAGCGGGGGCCGTGTCGTCCCACACCCACGCCGCGCCCTCACGGACGTCGGACCCGACCCGCAGCGTGTGACGCCGCGCGGGCCCTGCGCCGAGCCGTTCCGTCCGGCCGTCATCGGTGAGCACTCCGTCGACCAGGTCCTCGACCGGGATGCTGAACTGGGGGTAGGCGGGCCGCTCCCAGACGTACAGGGCGCGCCGGGTGTCGAACGCCACGTGTCCGCCGATCGTCCCCCGGACGCGACGCGGCACGGGCTCGACATGTCCGACGGGGACGATGAGACCGGGGTGCAGGACACTCTCGCTCGCCATGGGTGATCACCTCGGTCCACTCGTCCTCTGGGCGTGCGTCGCTCCTGGCAGCCGTCCGGGCGGGCGCGTTCCACCTCTGCGCAGGACCTCCCCCGTCATCCGAAATTCTACTGACCGGCCGCGTGTCGGCACGTCGAGCGGGTGACAGGGCCGAAGGACGCACGCTCAGGGGCCCGCCGTCCCGTCCGAGGGCAGGCCCTGGGGTCGCGGACGGGACGGCCGGGCCATCGATGCCTCGATGCGGGTCAGCTGGTGGCCGAGGCTCGTCATCCACACCTCGAGATCGACGGACAGGAATGCCGGCGAGTACTCCTGAGGTTCCGCCACCGCGAACGGCTCGCCCACCGGGCGGCCGTGGGCGAGCCCTGCGGCGATCCGGTCGGCCTCGGCCTGGAGACCGGCCGCGGTGCCGCGGGCGCGGACCGCCTCCGGATTCGCGGGGCCGGTGCTCGGACGGAGACCGAAGCGGGGCAGCCGGTGGGCGCCCGTGAGCATGTGGTCGGCGGCGATGAGCACCGCGTGCCAGTCGGGACCGGTCTCCTGCGCGGCGGTACCGCTCTCGCTGCGGTACTGGGCGTAGGCCGCCTCGGCGAGGCGCAGCCGGTGCAGGCTCGGCAGCGTCTGCGGTGCGGCCCGCGAGCCGGGCGACGGGGTCAGCAGCGCCTCCGCGGTCGGCGGCACCAGCCCGCCGCAGGTGCGCAGCAGTCCGGCCATGGCGCGGCGGACCTCGCGTCGGGCCCCGGCGGGCCAGGCCAGGAGTCCGCAGAGGAGCCCGACCACGCTGCCGGTCGCGACGTCCACCATCCGGGCCTCCGACAGCTTCCAGGTGACCGGTGCCAGCTGGGCGAAGGCGGTGGCCACGACCAGGGTGAACAGCCCCTGCGTGTACGCGGTCCCCAGGAGCGGTCCCACGGAGAAGCCCACCAGCATGGCGGGGGCGAGCAGCACCGCGTAGGCGTCGGTGTGCGGCCCGAACCCGATCACGAGCGCGCCCGCGACCAGGGCCCCGACCGCGTTGCCGATCAGTGCCGGACGGGCCTGACGCCAGGTCGCCCCCACGGTCGTACGCCCGAGGGTCAGGACGGCCAGGAGTACCCAGAACCCGTGGGCCAGGCCGAGGGAACCAGCGACCAGCCGGGCGGCCGCGAGGCCCAGCGCGGTCCGCACGGCGTTCTGGAAGAGCACCGACCGGAGCGTCACGTTGCCGAGGAAGCGCCGTGCCCACAGCGTCGGGGTGGAGAGCCCGGCGTACCAGAACTGATCGCGAGGGGCGGGCGGGGCCGTGGGCCTGCCGTTGGCGGCGATGTCGAGGCTGATCTCCACGATCCGTGCCGATTCGGCCAGGGCGAGGACCTGGGACTGCCGCCGGAGCACGGCCGCCGGCGGAGTTCGGCCGGCCGGTGGGGAGTCGGGCCGCCGCGAGTCGGGCTCTCCCCGGCCTGGTACGCCGTCAGGGGTGGGCATCGCCGGGGTGTACGGTCCGGAAGCCGCGCGGATCCGTTCCGACTGGAAGTCGCGCATCGCCCGCTCGAGTGCTCCGGGGACGGGCGGGCGGGATCCGGTCCGCAGGGAATGCGCGCAGGCGTCGCTCAGCTCCGCGACCCGGCCGAGGAGGGTGTCGGATGCCGGATCGCGCGGTGTCCGTGGCGTCTCGGCGAGCGTCGCCAGCTGGTCGAGGAGCCGGCGTACCGCGCGGCCGGCCTGTTCCCGTGCGCGGTCCGTCCGGCCCGCGCCTGCGGGGCGTTCCGAGGCGGGGAGGTGTGAGAGCCGCATCCTCGATCCGGCCTCGCGCAGGTCCTGCGGGGGTACCTCGCCGGTGGCCGCCGCGCGGGCGGCCGTCACGAGCGCGCTCGCCAGCCGGTCCCGGTAGGACGGGACGGGCGGGTCGGGCAGCAGGACCTGGGAGAGGGCGACCAGCAGCACTCCCACGCTCAGCCCCGCGAGCCGCTCCCCCAGCACCTCCGGTGCGTAGGGCGGGAAGCAGGCAAGGATGTAGAAGAGCTGGAGGCCCGGGGCAGCGCCCGCCGGCCGGGGGCCGGCCACGGCCGCGAACGCGAGCAGGAAGCCGATGACGAGCATGCCGCCGGTCGCGGCCCAGGTGTCCACCGCGAGCAGGGTTCCCAAGGTCGCCAGGACGAGAGCCGGGGGCAGCGCGCAGAGCGTGACGAGCGCCTGCCGACGGCCGGACCCCGGGATGGCCGAGAGCAGGCCCAGGGCGATGGGGGCGAAGAGCGCGTAGAGAGCGGCGGCGGGCATTTCGGCGGCGTACAGGAACGGATAGAAACCGGCGCTCGCCGCGAGCGTCACCCGGAGGGACCTGCGCAGGATCGCCGCTCTCTCACGCGTGGGTCTCACGCTCGCGTCCTCTCCTCGCCGGTTCTCGCCGGGCCGTCCACGCGGCTTCGGTGGGACGGGTTCCGGGGCGGGTGCACCGCACGGGTCGCGGGCTCGCGGCTCATGCCGCACCCCTCTCTCCCGGGGAGGGTTCGGCGGCACGGGTTCGCGCGGCCCATGGTCTGCCGCCATTGTCGACCGGCGTCGAGCCGCTCGCTCTCCCACTCACCCGCCGGGGAACCGGCCGACCGCAGGCCACCGACCGCCCGGGCGACGCCTGCGATACGGGTGGGCCGCCCCGACCGTCACGCGACTGATCCGCCGCTCCCCGGACGGCCCGGCGGGCTCAGGAGCCGGGCGCCGTGTGCCACGGGGGCGGGCGCACAGGCATGCTCCGCCGGTGAGACCGGTGGGAAGGAGCATGCCTGTGAACCCATGAACCTGTGAACGCGGGAATGGCCGCGGACAGCGAGCCGGGGTCAGCGGATCTCGGTGGTCCGCTGCTCCTTGAGGGCGGCGCAGTTGGAGTTCTCCACCGACACGTACACGTTGTCGATGCTGCCTCCCCAGCTCACGCAGTAGCCCTTGCCGTAGACGTAACCGGGCCCGGCGTACGAGGTGAACTTCCCGTCGTCCCCGGCCCATTCGTCGGTGGCGGGGATGTAGACGTACGCGGACATCTGCTTGGCGGTGCCCGGGTTGGTACGGATGGTCGCGACACAGTTCTTGCCGTTGGACGCGTTGTAGGTCAGGTAGACGGTGCCCAGCGAGCCGACGGCCACGGAGTTCACGGTCTTGTAGTCCTTGCCGCAGACGCCCTGGGGCGTGACGTTCGGCGCGGCGGAGGCCGTCGCACCGAACGCGGCCGTGCCCCCCAGCACCAGCGCGGTGGCCGCCCCGACGGCCGCGACATTACGTACAATTCGCATATTTCCCCCTTGTGTCTTCGAGAGTGGATTACTCCCACTTGTTGTGACCCCCGAACGGCATGGATGGTTGCTCCGCATGCGCGGCGAGGTACGGGAGATCACCCGGAGGAGGGAACCCTCCGGGGATCGTGGCAGGTCGTACGGCCTCAGGCGGCGGGCACCCGTCGGAAGTCGGGGCAGCGGGTTTCTACGCAGCCCACCCCGTCCGCCGATCGGCCGGCGCACCCGATCGGCGCGCCGGCCGTGTCCGCGAGGCGCTCGGGCGCTGAAGGAGCAACGCCGTCCGGTCGCTTCACCCTTCCAGCCGTGCGGGGCACCCCGTCGCACCCCCTCGGAGAGCTTTACGGGCAAGGGCGGATCGCTCGCCCCCATGTCGACCGGCCACGTGCCCACGGCGTACGCGGGCAGCCGACCACCGTCGCAGCCGGTCAGGGCGAGCGCCCCGACGCGCGCCCGGCGTCGGCCGCGCGACTCGCCGTCGCCGGGGTCCGCTTCGACCGGCTACGCGCCAAGGGGTCGGTGGTGCCGGGCAGCCGGATGAGCGCGCGAGGCGCGTGTCTGCGTGCGGCGCAGCGTGCGCACGGTGGGCAGCTCCGCGGCGCAGTCGATGTCCGGAGGCGAGACCCGGAGCGCGCCCGGTTCGCCGAGGCGCGGATACGGACGGCAACCGGACCCGTGACCCCCGTCGGCCCGGAACCGAGCCACCCCGACCGACACGAGATCGCCGGAACAGGGCTCGTCGATACCCATGCAGGGCATCGCAGCACCTGGAAACGGCGAGTCGCAGGAGGTCGCCGACCACGCCCGGCGCCCAGAAGCCTGATCGCCGCACGCAGGGCACCGACGGCCCGAGCAAGGCGTTCGCACGCGCCGCGCCACCCGCAGCGGCGCGAGCGCAAGCGCACCCGGCGGGGCCACGCGACAAGGCCGACGCTCCGGCCGGGGTGCGAACAGATGCGACCGCGGCGTCGAAGGACTCGCGAGGACAGAAGGCCGATCACTTTGCGGAACCTTTACCATCGGCGGCCCGTTGGCCGGTTGAGAGCACGGGCTCGTGACCGACCGATCGAACGAAGACCGAGGTGACCTCGATGGCAGTGTGGGACCGACTCAAGGATCAGGCCAGGACTCTCCAGCAGAGCCAGGGAGCGCGCGGGCAGGCGGCCGGAAGAAGCGGTGGCCAGGGGTCCGGGGGCGGGTCGCGCGCCCAGCTGGTCAGCACGCTGAAGTCACAGCTCGCTTCCCTCAAGACGGAGCTGAAGAGCGGCGCCTACCGGGACGCGAGCATGGCGATGTGTGCCCTCGTCGCCGCAGCGGACGGCCACGTGGACCCAGCCGAGCGACGCCATGTGGAGTCGATGATCCTCGGCAACGAGGTGCTGCAGAACTTCCCTCCGGAGCAGTTGCGTCAGCGCTTCAACAAGCACGTGGACCAGCTGTCCCTCAACTTCCCGCAGGGCAAGGCCGACGCCATGCAGGAGATCGCGAAGACAGCGAAGAAGCCGACCGAGGCCAGGGCCGTGCTTCAGACCGGCATCGTCATCGCGGGAGCCGACGGCAGCTTCTCCCAGGCCGAGCACATGATTCTCCGGGAGGCCTGCACGGCGCTGGGGCTGTCGCCCACCGAATTCCAGCTCTGAATCCGCAGCCCGCGGTGGGGCGGACGTCCGCGGCGACCGTCGGCGCGGCTGCCCGGCACGGTGACATCTCCCGCTGAGCCCCGGCCGGACGAGGTCGGCGCTCAGCGGGGGATGTGCGGGGACGACGTCCGGCCCCCGGGCCGACGGTCCGCCGGAAGTGCGCAGGCAGGTGTGCCGCCCGGCATGCGCTGACGGTTGTCCGCCACGAGCCGGTAGACGCGGCGAGCGATCCAGCGGGCGGGCGGAAGAGTGAGGATCGCCCCCAGGACGGCCCAGCCCTTCCCCGCGTTCAACAGCAGCTTGGCGACTGCCTGCGCGCCTCCGTGGACCACCCCGGTCGGCGTGATCCACAGCAGCTCGTACTCCGCTCGCTCCTGGGTGACTCCGAGGGAGCCCAGATCCGCGAACTGCCAGGGGACGGCCTCGCAGTGCGGCCGGACATGCCGCTCGACGAACATCACGGAGGAGGTACAGAAGGCGCAGTCGCCGTCGTAGACGAGTACAGGTCGCATCCGCATGGCCTCATCATGCCGCACCCGGCGTGAGCGACACCTGGGGCCTCCGGTCGGCGACGCCCCGAGGGCCGGGGGGCTTGGGAGAGCGTGGGGCTACGCCCAGGTCCAGGCTGAGCGTCGGCAGCTGAAGGCGAACCCCGGACACGCCCGGCACAGGGGCACAGACCAGCGCGGCCACGGGAGACCTCCGCACGCCGGACACACGTCGCTCAGCGCGCATGTCCTCTCCTGGACTCCGGCCCCCGGAGCAACCGATCGACCGATGACCAGTGGGCGTGGACCGGCTCCGTACAGCGTGCGCCCTGCCGAAGGATCACGTCCGTGGAGAACAGCACACATGGCCTCGCCCACCCGCCGCGTCCAACGCGGGACCGCGACTGCCGCCGTGCCCGCAATCGCCGGCGTCCACGCTCCGGCCAGGCCAACCACGGCGCGTACCGGTACGTCGCCTTACCCGCACCCTGGGGGTCCGTGCCTCGGGCGCCGGGCCTCAACACATAAGGCCTACGGTCCTGTTCGGTTCACCGAGCGACGGGCCAAAACGGGGGGCACGCGGGCGACTCGCTTCAACTGCCGCCGCTCACGGTCCGCTTCGCCCGACAGGGCCGACACGCGGCCGGTCCCCGAGCAGCGGAGGGGCCCGCCCTAGGGTGGAGAACCAGATCCATGAGGCCGCACACCGCGCACCGAACACCCGCTGGATCGGGGGCAGATGCGCTGTCCAGGCCACGCATCCCTTCGGACTCAGGAAGTCACCCCCCACGTGCACACTCCACTCCCCCGTCGCGCCGCGCTCTCCGCACTGGCCGGCCTCGCGGCCCTCCCGCTGGCCGCGTGCGACACGACCGCGCCGACCGCCGGATCACCGGCCCCCTCCGGACCGGCACCCTCAGGCTCCGAAGAGACAGCTCCACGCACGCGACAGGCGTTCCGGGCACTGGAGCGGAAGTACGACGCCCGGCTCGGCGTGTACGCGCTCGACACCGGAAGCGGCCTCTCCGTCACCCACCGCCCCGACGAGCGCCACGCGTACGCCTCCACCTGCAAGGCGCTGCTGGCGGGCGCGATCCTGGACAGGTACACGCTCAAGCAGCTCGACCGGCGCGTACGGTACGGCCCCGGCGATCTCGTCGCCAACTCGCCGGTCACCGAGCGGCACGTGGACACGGGGCTCACCCTGCGCGAACTGTGCGACGCCGCCATCCGCTACAGCGACAACGCGGCGGCCAATCTCCTCTTCCGTGAACTGGGCGGCCCCCGTGGCCTCCAGGACGCGCTCGTGGCCCTCGGCGACCGCACCACCCGGTGCGACCGCTACGAGACCGATCTCAGCGAGGCCGCGCCGGGTGACACCCGGGACACCAGCACCGCCAGGGCCCTGGCCACAGGGCTGCGCGCTTTCGCTCTGGGTGACGTCCTCGGTGCGCACGAGCGGGCCGCGCTGAACGACTGGCTGCGGCGCAACACCACCGGTGACGCACTCATCCGTGCGGGCGCCCCGGCCGGCTGGGTGGTGGGCGACAAGACCGGAACGGGAGGCTACGGCACCCGGAACGACATCGCCGTCGTCCGGCCGCCGGACTCCGCACCGATCACCATCGCCGTACTCTCACGTCGCGACGCCCCGGAAGCGGAGCCGCAGGACGCACTCGTCGCCGAGGCGGCTCGCGTCGCGCTCACCACCCTCGCCGCTCAGGCACGGAAACGGAGCGGGTGATCGGCGGGCACCTCGGTCAGCACGATGCGATGGCCGTCCGGGTCGGCGATCCACATCTCGATGAGGCCCCAGGGTTCCTGGAGCGGTGGCCGGAGGACGACCGCTCCACGGGCCGCCACCTCCTCGTGCGCCGCCGCGCAGTCGGCGACCTGCATCCAGAGCCGCAACGTGTCGGTCGGAGGCACGTCCGAGTGGGCCGACACCTCCAGAAAGCCCCCGCCGAGGAAGTACACCGTTCCCCGATCGGGGCCGGTCCCGAACTCACGGTAGACGGACAGCCCGAGCGTCCGCCCGTAGAAGTCACGCGAGGCCTCCGGGTCGCGGGGCCTCAGCAATACCCTGCTGCTCAGTACGTGCACCATGCCCCGACCCTACGCGTCCCGACGCGGGCACCCGTCGAACCGGTCCGGACCCCGGGCCCCTGATCAGGAAGCCGAGGCCTCCACCGCGGCCTTGATCCGCTGCCCGAAGGCCGGGGCGTCCTTCCGAGCGGCGGCGACGGCGAACCCGACGAGGAGCTTTCCCAGCCCATGCCCCTCCAGGTCATTGAAAATACGCACTCGCGTTCGATCGTTCGGCAGGGACTCGATGTCGTAGCCCCCTTCCCGAGCCGTCACCAGGTTGGCCGACAGTTCGTTCCAGCGGATGCGCGTCGGGGCGACGAGTTCACTGATACGGAACTCGCGCCGGGTCGTCATGCCGGCGTCCTTCACCGTGCTGCGGAACACGGTTCCCACGGCGGTCGGACCCGCCGGGTCCTTGGAGATGTCCTGGACACGCGGGCTGAACTTCCTGTCGTTCTCACCGTCCGCCAGGAAGGCGAAAACCTCTCCGACGGGACGGTCGATGTCGACGGTCACCTCGAACCGGGCCATGGGGGTCTCCTCCGATACGGCGGGCACGGGTCGTGCCCCTGCTCTGTGGCGACACTGCCTCCCAGGATCGACGCTCCACGGCCACCCGGCAGCCGGGCGGGCACATCCGGCGTGCAATCGGGTGCTCTCGGACGGCGGGAGCAGGTCCTCCGTCTCCGAGCGTCCCGGTACCGCAGCGACGCGCGGGGACCGGGCTGGAGGATGGACTGCCGGGTAGGCGTCCGCGAGGTTCCGGCGGAGCGGCAGACCCGGGCTCAACTCCCCGGTCGCAATGCGGCTCGATCCCGGTCCCCCCTTGTGACAACCTGCCGTCATGCCAACAGAGCTGCGGGAACACGCGGGCCGCCAGTACGCGATCCGGTTCCACTACGCCCTCCCTGACGACGCCTGGGCCGTGGAGCTGAGCGAGGCGGTCCCCGCTCCGACCGCGCGCGCCGGCCTTCCGCAGGCCGCCTCGCACCTGCCCGGGGCGGCCTTTCTGGTGGCATACGTTCCCGACGAGGACCCGACCGTGGAGCCGGCCGTGCACATCCACAGCCACGACGAGCACGTCATCCCCTACGAGGTGATGAACTGGTTCATGGAAGCGGTCACCGACCAGGTGGAACGCTGCCGCCGCGCGATGGCCGAGGGGGTTGCCGACGCGGAGGAATGATCAGGCCCCCGGCCGGTGCGCTCACGGCGTCCTGACCGGTGAAGGCGGTGTCGCAGGGGCGCGTACGGGGTGTGTGGGAGCAGCAGACGCGATGGCGGTCACGCGGGTCCCGGACACGACGACGCGGACCGGGTGAGAGCGGCCCGGCCCCTGTCCAGGCGCTGATCAGGGCCGCTCCTCCGCCGCCCCAGCGGGTGTTCGGCCGTGGCCCCGCAGCCCGTCGGTCTCCGAGAGATCCGTGCTCACCCCATGGGGCAGACCTGCCCTGCTCGGCGCTACCACAACAACCGATCACGAACGGAGGAGGTCCGACGTCCGGATCTTCACCGCTGCGGGCTCTCCCCCCGACCAGGAATGGCGGCGCGGAGGAGATCGATGCGCAGGCCAGACGGGTCGAAGCCGTCCCCGCGCCGGTCACACCGGACGAGGCCAGGGCGCCGGCGGCCTGCTTCGGACCGGACGGCTGTCACGGCGTCGCCCGGTCGGGACGGGCCCGGAGCCGGTGCCGCGTGTGACGCCTTCCGGCGGCGAGTCGGGCCCGTGGCATCACACGCTCCGGGATCGTCAGGGGAAAACGTCCTCCGACGACGAGACTTGACGCTATGTCACTGATTCTGTGCCGCTCGGTCAGTACGGCTCCCGCCTCGCTCCTCGCCCGGGCGTACGGCTCGGCGGCTGACCGCTCGGTCGACGGCCTCGGGCCGGCGTCCGCCCACCGGCCTGGCGAGGCACATCGCCGCGACGGAGGGCGTCGGGTACGCCTTCGCACACACAGGACCTCGGCCCCTGCGCGACGCATCGGCGGGTGTGCGGCAGCGGCCCGAAGGACCCGCCCACGAGATCAGTGGGCGATGGAGTCGATCAGTTCTCGCGCACCCTGGCGCAGCAGCGTGACCGCGACGGAGGTACCGAGGGTGGCGGGGTCGAGCGGCCCGGCCCACTCGTGTGCGTTGAGGACCGTCTTGCCGTCCGGGGTGAACACGCAGGCCCGCAGGGAGAGGTCTCCGTTGCGGTGCGCCCGTGCGTAGCCCGCGATCGGTGAGTTGCAGTGGCCCTGGAGGACGTGGAGGAACATCCGCTCGGCCGTGATCTCCCGGTAGGTGCCGGGATGGTTGAGCGCGCTCACGGCGTCGATGGTCCCGGTGTCGTCCTCGCGGCACTGCAGGGCGAGGACGCCCGCGCCGATCGGGGGACACATGGTGTCCGCGGCGAGGATGTCGCTGATGACGTCGGGGCGTCCGATGCGGTGGAGACCCGCGACCGCCAGCAGCAGGGCGTCGGCCTCGCCCGCGGCGAGTTTCGCCAGTCGCCGGTTGGCGTTGCCGCGGAACGGAACGCAGCGCAGGTGCGGGTGGGAAGCGGCGAGTTGCGCGGTCCGGCGGACGGACGAGGTGCCGATGCGGGTGCCGTCAGGGAGCTGGTCCAGCGTGTGGCCGTCCGGATGGACGAGAGCGTCGCGGATGTCGTCGCGCTCGAGAAACGCGGCGAACGTCGTCCCGGCGGGCAGCGGCCGGTCGGCGGGGATGTCCTTGACGCAGTGGACGGCCAGGTCCGCCTCCCCCGCGAGCAGGGCCGCGTCCACCTCCTTGGTGAAGGCGCCCTTGCCCTCGACCTTGGAGAGGTCTCCCATCCACTTGTCGCCCGTGGTCCGGACGGGGACGACCTCGGTGACGGTGGCGGGATGGAGGGCCGCGATCTCGGTCCTGACGCGCTCGACCTGGGCGAGGGCCATGGGCGAATCGCGCGAGACGATACGGATCAGCTCTGGGGCGGACATGGCCCTCACGATAGACCGCGGCGCTCGAGGGACGATCGTCCGACGCGTTCGGGGCGTTCGCTTTCGGACCACCGCCGCGATGCGCGAGGGCAACAGGCGTCATCGATTTCAGGCCGCCTTGAAGTGCCTCCCGAAACCACGGACACCGTTCTTCCGCATCTCCCATTTCGTAGAGATACAAGAGTCTGAGCAGGAAGAGTCGACACAGGATCATCGCAGGACGCCCGGAGCAGCGAAAGGGGAACGGGTACCCCGGACACCCCGCCGCCCCTCCAAGGTGGCCGGTTCGCCACCCTGCGGGCTTGCCTCACTCCCCCGAGGACTGTCAGCCACCGGGCGAGATCCATAGCATGACCCCTCACGGACAACGACTTCACTCTCAGGGAACCGCGAGGGGCTGGATGAGCAACGGGGACACCTCCATTCCGAGGAACATCGACGTGAACGTGCCGAGCGTCGCGCGGATGTACGACTACTACCTGGGCGGCAAGGACAACTACCCGGCCGACCGCGTCGCGTGCGAGCAGCTCCTGGAACACGTGCCGAGCACCAAGGTCCTGGCGGTGAACAACCGGAGGTTCCTCCGACGGGTCGTGCACCACCTGGCATCGCAGTACGGAATACGCCAGTTCATCGATCACGGTTCCGGCCTGCCGACCCAGGACAACGTCCATCAGGTCGCCCAGCTTGTGGATCCCGCCTCCCGGGTCGCCTACATCGACAACGACCCCATCGTCCTGGCGCACGGCAAGGCCATACTGGAGGAGAACGACAGGACCGCGGTCATCCAGGCGGACATGCGGGACACCGAGGGTATCTTCGGTCATCCGGAGGTGGAGCGGCTCATAGACCTCGACGAGCCGGTGGCAGCGCTGTTCGTGTCCGTCCTGCACTGCATCCCGGACGAGGACGATCCGGCGGGTCTCGTGCGCCGGGTGGCGGACCGTCTCGCTCCCGGAAGCTTCCTGGTGGTCTGTCAGCTCGTGAGCGAGGACGCGAAGACCCGCGACTTCGTCACGGACTTCATGGCGAAGAGCACCGGCAATCAGTGGGGGCGTGTGCGCCGGCAGGCCGATGTCCACGACTTCCTGGAAGGCCTCGACGTCCTGGAGCCGGGTCTGGTGGAGGTCTCCACCTGGCGGCCGGACTCGGATCTGGCTCCGAAGCAGGCGACCCAGGAATGGATCGAGTTCGGCGGCGTCGGCCGCAAGTGGTGAACGGGGCCGCCTGACGGCGGGGTGACGGGGCGGGTGCTCAGCTGTAACGCTCGAGCGCCTGCCTCAGGAGTTCCCTGCTCTCGACCGGACTCGGCGACTGGGCACTGAGCGAGTCGAGGATCCACCGGTACTCGTCCGTGCTCTCCTGCTTGTTAACGGAGGTGGCGTTGGTCAGGTGCTCGATGTACGCGACATCGGGGAGACCGTCCCACGCGAACCGCAGATACGTGATGCCGTTCCCGGGAGACGTATGGGCGGTCACCTCGAACGGGGCCACCTGCACGATCACATGGGGAAGCTGAGTCATCTCCAGGAGGTGGACGAGCTGCTCACGCATCACCCGGGCACCACCCGTCGGGCGCAGGAGAACCGCCTCGTCCAGCAGGACCCAGAGTTTCGGGGCGTCCCGCCGCTGGAGTAACTGCTGCCGTCTGAGCCTGAGTTCGACCCGGCGCCGGGTGACTTCCTCCGACTCCAGGGCGTGCCCGGAACGCACCACCGCATGGGCGTAGTCAGCGGTCTGCAGAAGACCCGGAACGTAATGGCCCTCGTAGGTGCGGATGGAGGCCGCCGCCTCCTCCAGGCCGACCAGCGGCTCGAACCAGTCCGGCAGCACGTCGGCGTAGTTGCGCCACCATCCACGTTGGCCGGATTTCCGCACCAGATCGATGAACTCCGCTGTCCGGGAAGGGTCGTTCACCCCGTAGAGGGCGAGGAGATCG
Source organism: Streptomyces sp. NPDC058008 (assembly GCF_042886395.1). Lineage (NCBI taxonomy): Bacteria > Bacillati > Actinomycetota > Actinomycetes > Kitasatosporales > Streptomycetaceae > Streptomyces > Streptomyces sp. NPDC058008. The sequence goes on from NZ_JBHVQX010000011.1 coordinate 151,010, forward strand.
GCGGCGTCACGCTCCTTGCACGGCGAGTGGCCCGTCTCCATACGACTGATCTTGGCCGTCGAGCACCTGATCCGTTCGGCCGCCTCGTCGGGGGTGATGCCGGCCTCACCGCGCATGCGCCGCAGCTGGGCGCCCAGCACCAGGCGCAACGCCGTCGGGCTCGCCCCCGCGGCCGGGGCGAGCGCCGGCTTCCGTGACGGCTGAAGCGGTTCGATGCCGGGCATGCGGACTCCTGAGGACGGGCGTCTCGAGCCAGTGTGCCATCAGGAGCCCCGGGAAGGCCCGGCGGATGCGTGAGTGCCGTACCTTTTCAGCCCGCCGATCCGTTGAATCAGCCTGCCATGGCGTCGAAGTCGCCGTCCCTGACACCCGCCAGGAAGGCGCGTACCTCGTCCCCCGTGTACACGAGTGCGGGGCCCTCGGGGAACCTGGAGTTGCGGACGGCCACTTCACCGCCGGGCAGCAGTGCCATCTCCACGCAGTTCCCACTGGGATTGCTGTGGTGACTCTTCTTCCACTCCACGCCGGTCAGGGAGTTGGCGGGAGCGCCGTTGTCGATGTGCTGCATGCGGTCCATTCCTTTTCGTCGCGCTGACACAGCCTGGTGCGTCACCAGGGCCCGCGCCGGGTGAACAGGTGTCCCCTGCTCACACGCCGGAGTGCAATTCCGGATGCAATTGCACCCCCGGGGCGGACGGCGAGGATACTAGTGGTCATCCGTCCCCCACGACACCACGAACCGGCCTCAGCGGAGGGTGATCAGCACTCATGTACGCGGAGAACACACCACGTCACGGAGCGGCAGCCCAGATGCCCGGTTCGGTCGGCAGCAGCACGGACCCGCACGCCGAACTGGCGAGGGACCTCGGCATCGGGGCCCCTGGGTTCACCACCCGCGGCCTGGACGCGGATCACGAAAGCCTGCGGCAGGCACGGGCGTTCGTCCGTGACGCGCTGGCAGGCTGGGGGCTGCGCTCCTGTGCGGACGATGTGGCCCTCGTCGCGGGTGAGTTGGTGAGCAACGCGGTCTGCCACGGCCTTCAGCCCGCGGCAGGGCACTCCGGACGGTCCGCGGCCCGGCTCGGCCTCGCGTGCCAGGACGGCACGCTCGTCTGCGCGGTGAACGATCCGAGTCCCGAGGTGCCCGTCCTGCGCCGGGCGGACGAGTGCCTCGAACGCGGGCGGGGGCTGCGCATCATCGACGCGCTGAGCAGTTCCTGGGGCTGGTCGCGGCCCACCCGGACGGGCAAGACCGTCTGGGCCAGGATTCCGGTCCTGCGGGCTCCCGCGCGCTACAGCCCCACCAGCGCCGTCCAGGCCTCCGCCAGCAGCTCATGCCCGTACGGGGTCGGGTGGACCCCGTCACCGGCGACGCACTCGGCGCCGCCGGCCGCGCGGGCGGCCTCGTTGAGCAGGCCGTCCGCCGCCAGCAGCGCCGCGCCGAACTCGTCCGCCAGCCGCCGGACCGTCTGAATCCTCGGCGCGAGGTCCTCACGCCAGGCCCACTGCTCGTCCCGCACGGGCACGAGGAAGGGTTCGATGAGGACGAGCTGCACGTCCCGTCCGTCCCGGAGCTGGGTGAGGACGGCGCGGTAGTCGCTCTCGAAGGCACGGGGCGGGACGACGACCCCGGAGTCGTAGCGGCGCCAGGTGTCGTTCACGCCGATCAGGACCGACACGACGTCCGGCTCCAGGTCGAGCGCGTCCTCACGCCAGCGGGCACGCATCTGGGCCACGCCGTCGCCGGCGACGCCCCGGTTGAGGAACGTGATGCCGTTGTCCGGCCGCGCGGACCGCACACGTTCGGCCGCCATCCGGACGTAGCCGTTGCCCAGCGGGCGGTCACGCTCGGCGAGCCGCCCCACATCGGTGATGCTGTCGCCCTGGAACAGGACGGTGGCCGAGTGGTGCAGGGTGACGGTCACGCGGTGCTCCGAACGGTGAGGATCCAGGGGCCGTCAATGATCCTGCCCGCCGGGACCCGGCACGACCCACCGCCCACGCGGACGGACCGGCGTGGCCCGGTGCGCTCAGCGCGCGGCGGCCGGAGCCCGGACCGCGCTGAAGTCGAGCGCGCTCTCCACCTCCAGCAGGGTCTCCTCGGCCACCCGTCGGACCTCGGCCGGTACGTCGCCCTGCTCCTCCACCAGACCGGCGTAGATCGGTGCGTCGGATGCCTCTGCGGAACTCACGTCAAGCTGCCTATCGATCGGTTATGCCCGCCAATCAGCGGAAACGGGAGCCGAGTGTACGCGGCGCCCGATGACCCCCGGGAGGCCGACCCCGGCGTAGGCCCCGGGCGGAGCGGGAAGCCGCCTGCGGCTGACCGCGCCGAAGAGGTGCAGCTCAGAGGGCGGAGCACCGGACTGCGGCTCAAACCACCCCGGGTCCGACCCCGCCCCCACGCGGCCCTGGACCCCCGCCCTACGCCGGACGGGGGAGCCGTGATTCCTTTACTCGATGACGAGTTCGACGTCGATGTTCCCGCGCGTGGCCTTGGAGTAGGGGCAGTAGGCGTGGGTCGCCTCGACCAGACGCCGGCCGGTCTCCCCCTCCAGCGCCTCGGGCAGTTCCACCCGCATGACGACCGCGAGGCCGAATCCCGTGTCGTCCTTCCCGATCGAGACCTCCGCCGTCACGGAGACGTCCTTGGTGTCGACCTTCATCTCGCGGGCGACCGAGCTCATGGCACTCGCGAAGCAGGCGGCGTACCCGGCGGCGAAAAGCTGCTCCGGGTTGGTGCCCTTCCCGTCACCCCCGAGGGCCGGCGGCAGGGCGAGCGTGAGGTCGATCTGCCCGTCCGAGCTGACTGCCCGGCCCTCGCGGCCGTTGGCGGTGGCGGCAGCGGTGTACAGCGCGTCCATGGGGTGGCCTTCTCTCGTACGACGGTGACCGCGGACCGGCCACCCCATGAGACTTGCACACAATTCAATTGTGCACAACTCAATGACACGCGGCAGGTTATCCTTGACCCATGACGCCACCACCGACCCCCGACCTGACCGACCTGGCGGACGCGGACCTCCTCAGGCTGGACCACCAGGTCTGCTTCTCCCTCCAGGCGGCCTCCCGCGCCTTCGGCGGCGTCTACCGGGAGGCGCTGAGGGACCTCGGCCTCACCTACCCCCAGTACCTGGCGATGATGGTCCTGTGGGAACACGGACCGCTGCCCGTCAAGACGATCGGCGAGCGCCTGCACCTGGACTCCGGCACGCTGTCGCCGTTGCTGAAGAGGCTGGAATCGGCCGGACTCGTCAGGCGTGAGCGCAGCGCCGAGGACGAGAGGTCGGTCATGGTCCACCTCACGGACGCGGGGACGGGGCTCCACGACCGCGCACTGCCCGTCCCCCGGGCGATCCTGCGGGCCACGGGCCTGTCGGTCGAGGAGATCCTGGCCCTTCAGAAGACCCTGGGGCGGCTCACCGCCTCCCTCGGCAAGGCCTGACGGGGGCGGCCGCCCCGGCGGGTCCGCGCGACCGGGAGGCGTCCCGCACAGCGCTCGCAGGAGCTGCGTCACCGAAATATGATGCAGGGACCATCGCAACGCGGAGCAGCCCATGAACCGGCGTCGAACTCCACGGTCGGCGAGCGCCGAGGACCTGCTCAGCACGTTGCAGCATCTGACTGCCCGTGCCCGGCAGGAGGTGGAGCTCCACCAGGCCCGCGTGGAGCTGGCCCAGGCCCTCCAGCGCAACATGCTGCCGGCCTGCCTGCCCGTGTTCCCCGGGCTGCGGAGTGCTGCCCGCTACGCCCCCGCGCGCGACGGGCTCGACATCGGCGGTGACTGGTACGACGGTTTCCTGCTGCCCGACGGGTCCCTCGGCCTGGCCATAGGCGACGTCCAGGGCCACGACGTGGAGGCCGCCGCCTTCATGGGCCAGGTCCGGATCGCGATGCGCGCCATCGCCGGTTCCGCGGCGGATCCGGGTGAGGTGATGAGCCGCACGAACGACCTGGTCATGTCGATGAACTCCTCCCTGTTCGCGACCTGCTCGTTCCTCCGGCTGGATCCGTGGAGCCGGGAGCTGCGGAGCGCCCGCGCGGGCCACGTCGCGTCCGTGTGGGCGACGGCCGACGGACGCTCGGGGATCACCGACGACGCGGGCGGCCTTCCGCTGGGCATCGAGCCGTCCCAGCACTATCCGGTCACCCGGCGCGACCTCGACGCGGCCGGTGCTTTCGTACTGCTCACCGACGGAGTCGTCGAAGGGCCCTCGCAGGCGATCGACGAAGGCCTGGAACGGATCAGGGGCCTGGTCAGCGAGCACGTCGCCGCCGACGCCGAGGAGCTGGCCGACCAGGTGCTCCGGGCAGCGGTCTTCACCGGCCACGAGGACGACGCGGCAGTCCTCGTGCTCCGCCACGAAGCCTCCGCCGGACCGGAGTGAGCACGCTCCCCTGCCACGCGTGTCTCAACGGCCCGCCGTCATGACCGGTGTCTTATGAGATGCGTGATCCGGAGCGAGGTAACCAGACGCCGAGCCGTGCTCGTCCTGCGGATGCTGGGCATCACCGCCGCCTACTACGCGTCCGGACGGCTCGGTCTCCTGCGGCAGGTCACCGTGGAGAGCTCGGTCGTCACCCCCCTCTGGCCGCCTTCCGGGATCGCCGTCGCCGCGCTGCTGTACCTCGGACTGCGGATCTGGCCCGCCATCGCGCTCGGCGCCCTGCTCACCGTCATCGCCATGAGCGACGGCCTCACCGTCTGGGGAGTCGCCATCGCGGCGGGGAGCGCCCTGGCCCCCGTGTGCTCCTTCCTGGCTCTGCGCGCGGTGGGATTCCGCACCGAGCTCGACCGTCTGCGCGACGGGGTGGCCCTGGTCTTCCTGGGAGCGCTGGGCGGGATGATCATCAGCGCCACCGTGGGCGCGGGGATCCAGCTGCTGAACGGCGCGCTCTCCGCGGACAAGTTCTGGCCGGTCTGGTCCGCCTGGTGGGCGGGCGACGCGATGGGCGTGCTCATGGTCACGCCGCTGTTGCTGGTCCTGAGCCGGGTGCGGATGCCCAGGAGGGACGACCGGTGGGCCGAGGCCGTGACGCTGGCGGTCGTCGCCGTGGCGACGACCGCGGTCGCGACCAGGAGTTCCCTCTCCATGATCTACATCCTGTTCCCGGTCCTCATCTGGGCGGCCCTGCGCTTCCAGCTGGCAGGCAGCGCCCCCTGCGCCCTGCTGATGTCCGTGATGGCGATCGTCGCCGGAACCGAGAGCATCGGGCCGTTCGCCGACCACTCGGTGCTCGAGGTCATGCTCAACCTGTGCATCCTCAACGGCTGTGTGGCCCTCACCGCGCTCCTCCTCGCGGCGATCGTGACCGAGCACAACAACATCCGTCACGAGACGGAGCTGGCCTGCGAGGAACTGGCGGCGCTCGTGGAGGAACTGGCGCCGGGCCCTTCGGCCGGGGGCCGCTCGGACGGCCCGGGCTAGGGTCGCGGGAAGTGGTGCGCCAGGAAGTCGTTGCGGAAGGTGCCGGCGGGGTCGAACCGTTCGGTCAGCCGCTCGAAGTCGGCGTAGTGCCCGTACAGCTCCCGTAGCGTGCCGGGCTCGGTGGTGAAGACCTTGCCCCAGTGCGGCCGGGCGCCGAAGGGGGCGAGGGCCTCCTCGATGGCCCCGAGAACGGGAGTGACCGCCTCGGTGTCGGGGACCCAGGTGAAGTGGAACGCCACGGAGTCCCTCCCCTGGGCCGGGCTGAGCCACAGGTCGTCGGCGGCCACCGTGCGGATCTCCCCGATCTGGAGCAGCGGCGCGAACCGGTGCCGGATCCGGTCGAGGGCCTCGTGGGCGGCGACGGCGTCGCGCCGGGCGACGAAGTACTCCGACTGCAGTTCCTCCCCGTTGCTCGGGGTGAACTCGAGACGGAAGTGGGGCAGCCTGGCGTGCCAGGGTCCGGGGACACCGTGCTGCTGGGTGCAGTGTCCGGCCGCGACGCCGGGAACCGGGTGCCGCGGCTCCCGTGCCAGTGTCGCGCCGTGCCACCGCTGGGGGGCCGTGCGCGGACCGTCGTCCTCGACCCGCCGCTTGAGCCACACCTGGTCGACCGGGCCGCCGTGCCAGCCGGTGAAGAGGCTCACGCTGTACGCCTCGGACATCACCTCGTCGAACCGGCCGAGCAGCTGCTCGGCCGGGAGCCCTTCGTACACCCACTGCTGGACGTCGAACGCGGGCACGAGGTCAAGGGTCAGCCGGGTCACCACTCCGAGTGCGCCCAGGGAGACGACAGCACCGGCGAAGCCGGCGTCGCCGCGTTTCAGGGAGACGATGCGGCCGTCGGCGGTGACCATCTCGAGGGCGCTGACGGCACCGGCGAGGGCGCGGTTCCCGACACCCGAGCCATGGGTGCCCGTCGCACACGCCCCGGCCACGGAGATGTGGGGCAGCGAGCCGAGGTTGTGCAGCGCGAAACCGCTCCGGTGCAGGGTTCCGGTCAGCTCCCCGAAGCGCAGACCGGCGCTCACCGTCGCGGTGCGCGCCGCGCTGTCGATCTCGACGGCACGGGGCAGGCCCGCGACGGATATCAGCGTGCCCCGGGTGTCGGCGACGGTGTTGAAGGAGTGGCCGGTGCCCAGGGCCCTGACGGCCGTCCCGGCGGCCACGAGCTCCTGGAGCTCGGCGACCGAGGCGGGGGTGTGCAGCCGCTCCGCACCGAAGGTGATGTTGCCGGCCCAGTTCGTCCGGCGGGAGGACGGGACGGGCACCGAATGATCGATCATGCCTACGGAGCTTACGCTTCGGCCGCATCGGGAACGGGCCCGCGCCCCGGACCGCCCTCGGGGCGTGTGCGTCCCGGTGGAGCCGGGTCCGCACCCCGCAAAAGCGGGCCCAGGCGTCGCGGGTCGGTCCGCCGTGGTGGCCGGTGACCGCTCACGCCGGGTTCCGCGCTCCGTGAGCACGGAACCCGCGCGGGGCTCAGTAGGGCAGGGGGCGTCCGGACGGAGTTCTCAGATCCAGCGGGGGCGGCCCCGCGGGGGGCTGCGGACGGCGGACGATCTGGATGCGGCCCACGGCCACCACCTCCTCCAGGTAACCCGGTATCTGCCCATCCAGGCGCCCTTCACACGTCGGGCACCCCGCGGACCGACAGGCGGACGCCCGCGCGGATGCGGACCCGGCGATGTGCGGTGACCCTGGATGCGTGGGGGACCACGAGGCGAGGAGGATCCGCCATGTCCGCGCTGGACAAGATCAAGAAGATGCTGAAGGGCCACGAGGACCAGGCCGGGAAGGGTGTCGACAAGGCCGGAGACATGATCGACGACCGGACGCAGGGCAAGTACGGCAAGCAGGTCGACACCGGTCAGGACAAGCTCAAGCAGCAGCTCGGATCGGACAGCGACCAGGACAACCCGCCCCGCTCCTGACCAGGGGGACCGCCGGCCCGCCGGCGGTCCCCGTGCCGGTGCCGGGCCCGGCGGTGGTGCTGCACACCACCCCCGGGCCCGGCACTCGGCGTGCACGGATCCGGGAGCGGGTCTCGAGCACATGAACGGATTCCTGTTATTGTCCCGGCCGCACAGCGTCTCCCGAGTGTGGGCAGTGACGGAACAGGATCCCGGAAGAGTGAGCACAGCATGGGCGAGGCACGCGAGACGGCGTTGATCAAGGCCGCGCAGAAGGGCGACCCCGAGGCGCAGGACCGGCTCGTCGCCTCCTGTCTGCCGCTGATCTACAACATCGTCGGCCGGGCGCTGAACGGCCACGCCGATGTCGACGACGTGGTCCAGGAGAGCGTGCTGCGGATGCTCCGCGGCCTGCCCTCGCTGCGCAGCCCCAAGAGGTTCCGGTCGTGGTTCGTGGCCATCACCATGAACGAGATACGCGGGTACCGGCGCCGGCGCAGCACCGGGGAGATACCCGCGGACCGGATGGAGGAGGCGTACGACGTCGTCGACCCGGCCGCCGACTTCGTCGGGCTGACCATCGTCCGTCTCGGCCTCACCGGGCAGCGCCGCGAGGCCGCCGAGGCCACGCGGTGGCTGGACGACGACGACCGCGAGCTCGTGTCGCTCTGGTGGCTGGAGACCGCGGGGGAGCTGTCCCGGGCGGAGGTCGCGAACGCCCTCGGACTGTCTCCCCAGCACACGGCGGTGCGCGTCCAGCGGATGAAGGAGCGGCTGGACGCGGCCCGGGTGGTGGTACGCGCGCTGGCGGCCGACCCGCGCTGTGTCCTGCTCGAGGATCTGACGTTCCGCTGGGACGGGGTGCCGTCGGCCCTGTGGCGCAAGCGGCTGGTGCGTCACGCGCGTGAGTGCACGGTGTGCGCGGGCCACCGGTCGGGCCTGGTCCCGGCGGAGGGCCTTCTGGTGGGGCTGGCCCTGGTTCCCGTGGCGGCGTCCGCCGGCGGCCCCGCGGCGGACGTGCTGTCGACGGCGTTCCTGCCCGCGGCGACATCGGTCACGGGCCCCGGCCGGGCCGAGCGCCGCAGGAACGGTGCCAGGCGCCGTCGCCGCACCACGGTGGCGGCGGGACTGGCGGCGGTCGCGGTCCTGGGCGGCGGCGGCACCGCCGTGCACCTCTACGCGGACGACCCGGACGAGGAACCCGCGACCGCCGTGGCTCCGCTCACGGGCCCGTCGGCGTCGGAGAGCGCAGCGGCTCCCCCGTCCCCCTCGCCGTCCACCCCCTCGGCCTCGCCCTCGTCGGTCCCGCCGTCGCCGTCCGCGACGAAGTCCCCGTCCGCGTCCCCGAGCCGGAGCGCCACGGCCACCCCCGCCAAGCCTCCCAAGCCCCGCGCTCCGTCCTCCGGGCCCGCCGCCACGCCGAAGGCCACGACGGCCCCCTCGGTCGCCGAGGAGGTCATCGCCCTGGTCAACACGGAGCGGGCGAAGGAGGGCTGCGGATCGGTCAGCGGCAACGCGCTGCTGGCGAAGGCCGCGTCGGACCACTCCGCGGACATGGTGGCGCGCGACTACTTCTCCCACACCTCGCCCGACGGTACGGATCCGGGCGCGCGCATCACGGCCGCCGGATACCGGTGGAGCACCTACGGCGAGAACATCGCGAAGGGCCAGCAGACGGCCGAATCGGTGATGGACTCCTGGATGAACAGCGAAGGCCACCGGGCGAACATCCTCAACTGCGCCTTCAAGGAGATAGGGATCGGCAGGGAGGACTCGTCCGGGGGGCCCGTGTGGACCCAGAACTTCGCCGCCGCCCTCTGACCCCCGCGCTCCGCACCCCCGTCATCCTGCGGAAACGAGCAGGTAGCACCCCCTCCACGTAGGGGATCTACGCTTAGCGGAAGCCAAGGCCGATGGCGTCCGCCGGCGACAGACGTCTCCCTCGCGGACAGGAGCACGGTGCCCACGCCCTTCCCCTTCGCCACCCGGCTTCCCCCATGGCTCGCCCACACGCTGCGCGCCCAGCGCGGGCCCGTCCCGTGGAACGCGGTGCTGCGCGGGGCGCTGGCCGCCGCGCCGCTGCTGGTGTCGGTGCTCGCCGACCGCCCGACGGCCGGGGTCCCCGCCGCGCTCGGCGCGATGCTGGCGGGGATCAACGACCGGCCCGGCGGCCGCCGGGCCTCGGTCGCCCGGCTCGGACTCCCCGCCCTCGCGGGCTCGGCGGGTCTGCTGCTCGGCACACTGATCGCCCAGGCCGTGGGCGGCGGCCGGTCGCTCGTCGTGCTGCCGCTCGTCTTCGGGGTGCTGGGCCTGGTCGCGGGCGCGATCAGCTCGACGGGGACCGTCGCGTCCGCGTGCGGCACGCAGGTGCTGGTCACGGTCGTGATCGGGGCGGGCATGCCGTTGCCGGAGCCCGGGCCGCTGCGCGCGCTGCTCTTCCTGGCCGGTGCGGGGTGGCTCCTTCTCCTGCGGCTCGTCCTGCCCTCGCCGGGCGGCCTGCGCAGCGGGCCGTACCGGCTCGACGGGGAGCGCGAGGCGGTCGCCGCGGTGTACGAGGCCGTGTCCGCCCTTCTCGGGGCCGCCGGCGGCCCTGGGGCCCGCGCGGGGCGCAGCGCGCTGAGTGCCGCCCTCGACCAGGCCCAGGACGCCTTGTCCGGCCCCCGGATACGCCGCTACGCGAGCTCTGCGGCCGAACGCCGTCTGCACGCCCGGTACGCGGCCGCGTTCCCGCTGGCCGAGGCCGCGACCGCGCTGGCGTGGGCCGGGAACCCGCTGCCCGCCAGAATCGTGGAGGGGCCCCGGAGGCTGGCGGAGGCGGTACGCGCCGGCGGACCGTGCGGGCCGCTGTCCGCGCCGGCCCGCACGGATGCCGGGCTGCGGGCCCTGGACGAGGCACTTTTGCGGGCCGCCGCGGTGTTCGACAGCCCGGCCGGAACCCCGCCGGGCGGACGCGGAGGGCGCTCCGGCGTCTCCGTCCTGGGCCGGGCGTGGAGCGCGGCAGGGCGTGAGTACGGCCTCCGGGTCGCGGTGTGCTGCGCGACGAGCACGCTGGTCGCCCAGTTGCTGCACCATGAGCACTGGTACTGGCTGCCCGCCACCACCGTGTTCCTGGTCAAGCCGGATCTCGGGCCGCTGGCCTCGCGGGTGGTGTGCCGGGCGGTGGGCACCGTGGCGGGCGCCGCGCTCTTCGGTGCCGTGGCCGCGCTCGTGTCCGGGCCGCTCCCACTGGTCGCGGCGGTGGCACTGTGCGGCGCGCTCCTTCCGGTCGCCACCCGGCACTTCGCGGTGCAGACGGCGGTGGTCACCGTGCTGGTCCTGTCCCTGGTGCTGCTGGGCGGGGAGCCGCCCGCCTCCTGGGGCCGGGTGGTGGAGTCCCTCCTCGCCTGCGGGACGGTGCTGCTCGTCGGCCACCTCCCGTTGCCGGGCCGCCGGGGCCACACCGTACGGGCCGCGCTCGACACGGCGGTGCGGGCGGCGCACCGCTACCTCGGACATGTCCTGGACGCCCCGGAGGACCATGCCCGCAGGGGAGCACTGCGCCGCGACGCCTACCGGTCGCTCGCGGTGGCCCGTACGGCGATCGATCTGTCGGCAGCCGAACTCCCCTCGGTGTCCCGGCACTCCGCCGGATCCGACAGCGTCGCCGGTGCGCTGGAACAGCTGATCGACACCACGACGGCGTGTGCGGTGCAGCTGGACCGGCCGGCCGCGGGGCTGCCCCCGGCACACGCCGAACTGCTCGCCGCTCACGTGTCGGAGCTCGACCGGGCCTGGGCCGCCCCGGCCGGCCGGCCCGCCCGCTCCTAGGATGCGGCCCATGGTCGCTGAATTGCAGTGCGTGGTCCTGGACTGTCCCGATCCGGCGCGGCTGGCCGGGTTCTACGCGGCCTTGCTGGGCGGGGAGGTGAACAGGCCCGACAGGCGGTGGGCCGTGGGCGAGAACTGGGCGACGGTGCACACACCGGCCGGGACGGTGCTCTGCTTCCAGAAGGTCGAGGGGCACCTCCCCCCGCGGTGGCCGGACCCCGCCCGCCCGCAGCAGCTCCACCTGGACATCGGCGTCCCGGACCTGAACCGCGCCGAGGCGGAGGTCCTCGCACGCGGGGCCACCGTGCTGGACACGGGAGCCACGGCGCGCGGCTGGAGTGTGTTCGCGGACCCGGCCGGACATCCGTTCTGCCTCGTGCGCCACTGAGCCCGGGGGCCCGGACGCGGTCCGGGCCTCCCGGGCAGGGTCAGCGGCTGACCAGGGTCAGGGCGGCGCAGACACCGCTCACGGCCCCGACGGTCAGGACGGACACGGCCACGCAGCGGGCCCTGAGCCGGTCGTAGCGTGCGGTGTACTCGCCCCGGAGCTCCACGGCACGCCCGGCGATCGTCGTCAGCGTCCGCTTGCAGACCTCCACCCGGTCCGCCACGTAGACGCGTTCGACGTCCTCACGCTGGGCGGTGGTGAGCCAGGGCAGGGCTCCCGTGAAACGGCGGGCCTGCCTGCGGGCCTCCTCCACCTCGGCGTTCCAGAGCAGGTAGCCCTCCACCTGCGCCAGGCCCCGGGCACTCTCCTTGTCCGGCTTCACGCGGTCCTCCTCTCCTCGAACCGTTGCCCGCGTCCTATTCCTGCTTGTCGCCGGGGGCGACGGTGACGGATTCGTGAGGACGGTTCGCGATCTCCTCCAGCGCGCGGATCGCGGGATAGTGCAGGTCGAACGCCGGCGATTCGGAGCGGATCCGCGGGAGCGTCAGGAAGTTGTGCCGCGGCGGCGGGCAGGACGTCGCCCATTCGAGCGAACGGCCGTAGCCCCAGGGGTCGTCGACCCCGACCTTCCTGCCGTACTTGGCGGTCTTCCAGACGTTGTACAGGAACGGAAGCATCGACAGTCCGAGCAGGAACGAGGAGATGGACGAGATGGTGTTCAGGGTGGTGAAACCGTCGGCCGCGAGGTAGTCCGCGTACCGGCGCGGCATGCCTTCGGCGCCCAGCCAGTGCTGTACGAGGAAGGTGCCGTGGAAGCCGACGAACAGCGTCCAGAAGGTCATCTTCCCGAGGCGCTCGTCCAGCATCTTGCCGGTGAACTTCGGCCACCAGAAGTGGAATCCGGCGAACATCGCGAAGACCACGGTGCCGAAGACGACGTAGTGGAAGTGCGCGACGACGAAGTACGAGTCGGAGACCTCGAAGTCCAGCGGCGGCGAGGCCAGGATCACGCCGGTCAGACCACCGAAGAGGAAGGTGACCAGGAATCCCACGGACCAGAGCATCGGTGTCTCGAAGGACAACGACCCCTTCCACATCGTTCCGATCCAGTTGAAGAACTTCACCCCGGTGGGTACCGCGATGAGGAACGTCATGAAGGAGAAGAACGGCAGCAGCACACCGCCGGTCACGTACATGTGGTGGGCCCACACCGTGACCGAAAGGCCGGCGATGGCGATCGTCGCGCTGATCAGACCGACATAGCCGAAGATCGGCTTGCGGCTGAACACCGGAATGACCTCGGAGACGATTCCGAAGAACGGCAGCGCGATGATGTAGACCTCCGGATGGCCGAAGAACCAGAAGAGGTGCTGCCAGAGCAGGGCGCCCCCGTTGGCCGGGTCGAAGACGAGTGCGCCGAATTTACGGTCGGCCTCCAGCGCCAGCAGCGCGGCGGCGAGGACCGGGAAGGCGAGCAGGACCAGGACACCGGTCAGCAGGACGTTCCAGGTGAAGATCGGCATGCGGAACATCGTCATGCCGGGGGCGCGCATGCAGATGATCGTGGTGATGAAGTTGACCGACCCGAGGATCGTGCCGAAGCCGGAGAACGCGAGACCCATGATCCACAGGTCGGCACCGACGCCCGGCGAGCGGACCGCGTCGTTGAGCGGGGAGTAGGCGAACCATCCGAAGTCCGCCGCGCCCTGCGGGGTGACGAAGCCCGTCACGGCGATGACCGAACCGATGAGGTAGAGCCAGTACGCGAACATGTTCAGCCGTGGGAACGCCACGTCCGGCGCGCCGATCTGCAACGGCATGATCCAGTTCGCGAACCCGGCGAACAGCGGCGTCGCGAACATCAGCAGCATGATCGTGCCGTGCATCGTGAACGCCTGGTTGAACTGCTCGTTCGAGACGATCTGGGTACCCGGGCGGGCGAGTTCGGCGCGCATGACGAGCGCGAGCACACCGCCGACGAGGAAGAAGGCGAACGAGGTGGTGAGGTACATCGTGCCGATCGTCTTGTGGTCGGTGGTGGTCAGCCACCTGATGACCACGTTTCCCGGCTGCCGACGCCGTACAGGCAGTTCGTCCTGATAGGCGGCATCGGCTTCCGCCGATACTGAGGGACCCCTCGTCGTCACTGCGGCACTCCTTCGGTCGACGGCCGGTTGCTGACTCGGCGACCAGGATGGACTCCCTGCGGGGGTACCGCAGGTCATCTCCGTGCGCACTGCACCAGTGGCTGGCAAAGGACACTCCACTGGCCGAAGGGGGTGATGCCCGTGTTGACGGGCGCACCGTGCCCCCGGGGAGGAACCGCGGTCTCAGGCCTTGGCCCAGGCACGCAGCGCGTTCCGCGAGGGGAAGTCGGCGACGTTCTTGTCGAGTGGTTCGTCGGTGTACTGGTGGATGCGCCAGGCCGCGTCGATGCGGGGTGCGGCCGGCTTGCCGTAGTCGGCGATCCAGAGGCCGTCGCCGGCGTAGGAACTCGTGTCGTCGTTGAGCCAGAAGGAGCGGTTGCAGTAGAGCAGGACGCGGTGGTCCGGCCTCAGCCTTTTCACCTCCCGGATGAAGCGGTCCTTGTCCGCGCTGGACGCGTGCGTGCCGTCGCCCGTCTGTTCCCAGTCGACGGCGAGGAGGTCTCCTTCCTTCTCCGGGGTCTTGTCCAGGAAGTACGCCGCCTGTTCCTTCGCTTCTCCCGGCCAGAGGAAGTGGTAGAACCCGACGACGCACTCGGCGTCCCTGACGCGTTTCACCTGGCTCTGCAGTTTCGGATTGACGTAGGAGCGTCCCTCGGTCGCCTTGACGAAGACGAAGTCCAGCCCGTCCGTGTCGAAGTCGGTCTGAAAGGCGCTGACGTCGACGCCGTGCAGCACGGGTACCTCCAAGTGGGCATTATGGTTCCGCTTCTCGCCCCCATACGTGCCCAGCAGGGACTGTCCCATTCCGTCACCCCTGTGCTGAACCGATTCTCCAGCTCCGGAATAGTGTCCGCTCCCCCACGGTTGGTGGTCCGGCGAGACCCTTTCACCTCAGGCACTCGGCACCGGAAGGTCGGATTCATGAAGATCGGCATCATCGGAGCAGGCAACATCGGCGGCAATCTGACCCGGCGGCTCACGGCGCTGGGACATGACGTGTCCGTCGCCAACTCGCGTGGCCCCGAGACCCTCGAAGCGCTGGCCGCCGAGACGGGTGCCACGGCGGTGCCGTCGACGCAGGCGGCCCGTGGGGCGCGGATCGTCGTGGTGACCGTCCCGCTCAAGGCGGTCCCTGACCTGCCCTCGGGCCTGCTCGAGGGAGCGGCGGACGACGCGGTCGTCATCGACACGGGCAACTACTACCCGCAGCAGCGTGACGGTCGCATCGCCGCCATCGAGGACGGGCTGACGGAGAGCCGGTGGACCGAGCGGCAGATCGGCCATCCTGTCGTCAAGGCCTTCAACGGCACGTACGCGCAGGACATCCTCGACAACGGGCTCCCTCAGGGAACCCCCGGCCGGCAGGCCCTTCCGGTCGCCGGTGACGACCCGGCGGCCAAGCAGGCGGTCCGGGACCTGATCGAGGAACTGGGCTTCGACACCGTCGACGCGGGCGGCCTCGACGAGTCCTGGCGCCAGCAGCCGGGCACGCCCGTGTACGGGAACCGGGGCGACGCCGAAACCATCGCGAAGGCGCTGGCGGAGGCCTCCCCGGAACGCACCGCCGAGTGGCGCGCCTGACCGCGTGACCGTGCGCCGGGAGCTGCGTCCCCGCCCCGTGCCGGGGCGCGGCTCCCGGGCGGCGCGGAAACCTCAGACGGGCTGGCCCACCGGGCGGATGACGACGGTGTTGACGTCGACGCCCTCCGGCTGCCCGATGGCCCACACGACGGAGTCCGCGATCTGGTCCGCCGTCAGCAGCGATCCGTCGGGGAGGCTGCCGAGCCCGTCCCAGAAGGGCGTCTCCACACGCCCGGGGGCGACCAGGGTCACACCCACGCCCTCGCCCGTCACCATGCGCCGGGTGTTCTCGGCCAGGCCGGTGACCGCCCACTTGGTGGCGCCGTAGATGTTCCCCGGAGTGTTGACGAAGCCGGCGACGCTGCCGATCAGGACGATCCGCCCTCGTGTCCGGCGCAGTGCGGGCAGGGCGGCCCTGATCAGCAGCGCGGGGCCGAGCACGTTGGTCAGCACCATCTCGCGCCAGCCCTCGGGGTCCCCGTCCGCCAGGGTGTCGTGCGTGGCGGACCCCGCGTTCGCGACGACGGTGTCCAGCCTCCCGAACCGTTCGAGCGTGACGTCCACGGCGGACCGCACCGCCGCGTGGTCGGCGGCGTCGCCCACGAGCGTCAGGAGTTCCGCCGGATCACCGGCGCTCTCCGCGAACGCGCGCAGACGGTCCTCCCCTCGGCCGGTGACGGTCACCCGGTGCCCTCTCTCCAGCAGTCGGCGTGCCGTCGCGGCGCCGATCCCACTGCCGCCGCCCGTGATCAGCGTCACCGGAGACTCACTCATGATCCGCTCCCCCTGTCGTCACCGCGCTCCACGGCCCGCCCAGCGGGGCCGGGCCAGGCCGGGATTCCACCACGTGGAGCGCACTCGATGTCAAGGGCGCCTCTGCGGGAAGCGGTGAACCGCGCGCGGCCTCACCCTTCGGCGGGGAGGCTGTCCATGAACGAGCTGACGGAGAACACGGCCCGGCCCGCGCCCGCCGGACCGTATCCGGGCGGTGAGGACAGCCCGTACTCCTCCATCGTCGAGCGGTAGGCGTCGAGCAGCCTGATGTGGTATTCGAGCGGCGCACCGTCGGGGTTGGTCTTCCCCAGCGGCGTGGTGGGTTCGGGGCACCAGGTGGTGAAGCGCGGGGTGATGCCGTGCGACATGAAGAAGCGCAGGCCTTCGGTGGTCGACGCGATGGCCTCGTCGACGGTGGTGAACCCGAAGGGCTCGGCCATCTCCACGCCCGCGACGAAGTTCGGGATCACGTTGCGGGCGCCGAAGACGTCGGCGGAGTCGAGGATGCGGCGGTGCCACTCGTCGCGGCCCACGTAGCGCTCCTTGCCGGGGCAGTACAGCTCGAACAGGCGGCGGTCCCACACCTCGTAGTTCGGGTGGTAGATCTGCACGCCGTAGTCGTGGAACCGCTGCACGTCGGCCTTGGGGAGGGCCTGGGCGACGACCTTGCCCGTCCAGCGTCCGGGGAAGCGCTCCTCGATGGCCTTGGCGTACTGCCCGTAGAAGTCGGCCTCGTCCCGGCCCTGGAGGTGCGAGGTGATGGCGCCCCCGGTGAGCGTGTACGCGGTGGTCGTCCCCGCGGTGTCGTGGCGGTCGATGATCTCGAGCGCCTCCAGGACCTCCTCCACGTCCTTCACACCGGTGTACGGGCGGCCCGCGGCCTTGTGCTGGCGCCAGTTGTGGTTGATGTCGCAGTACTGGCACTCCTCCTTGGCACCGAAGTACTGGCAGACCCGGAAGACCGTGAGGTAGATCAGGTAACCCCACTGGATGGTGGGCGCCACCTCCATGACGGACTTCCCGTTGGCCAGGGTGTGGCGGTAGTAGTCGGGCATCGGCGGCAGGCCCACGTCCGAGATGCGCACCCCGTCGAGGTAGAGGCCGAGGACCCCGTCGGCTCCGGCCGCCACGCGGTACGGCGACGCGGGGTTGACCCGCACCGACACCACCGTGCGGCGCAGACCGTAGGGCCCTCCGGTGAGCACGATCTCCTCGGGCGGCCGGCGCAGGGCCGCGGCTCCCAGCTCGGGCAGCGTGCCGTGGTCGAAGGAGAAGATGAAGTAGGACTTGGGCTTGACGTCCCCGTGCTCGTTGTCGCTGAGCGCCGAGTCGTCGAACGCCATGCCGCCGCGCAGCAGGTCCTCCTTGAGGACGGCCTCCGGGGGCACGTGGGGGAACCGCTCCATGAGCCGCTCCACCAGACGCGTCCGGTCGCCGGTCGCGGTGGTGGGGGTGGTGCCGGGTCGGCTGGGACTTGGCATGTGGGTGCTCCTCGGGTCCGGTGTCCTGGACGCTCTTGCGTGTACGCCACACTGTCCAACGAACCAGTACCTCCGACCGTTCGCACGTGATCGGTCCGGCTTGTGTGACATGCCCCGGCCGGCCGAGGACAGGGAGACCCTCATGCCCCGCACCATGTCCGTATCGGACAGCATCCTGATCCGGGCGGAGCCGACAGCCGTGTACGAGGAGCTCAGCGATCCGACGGCGATGGGACGCTGGAGTCCGGAGAACCGGGGCGCGAGGGTGCTCGGGGATCGCCGGGGCGCCCATGTCGGCATGGTCTTCGAGGGCCGGAACAAACGCGGCTCCTTCCGGTGGACGACCAGGTGCACGGTGACGGCCGCCGATCCGGGCGAACGGTTCGCCTTCCGGGTCCACGCGATCGGAGTACGCCGTCCGCGGCTGCCGGGTGCCATCGCGTTGTGGGAGTACCGCTTCGAGGCGGTCGACGGCTCCACCCGGGTCACGGAGACCTGGACGGACAACCGGCGGGCGTGGCCGGACTTCCTGGCCAACGCCTTCGACCGCGTCGCGACGCGTGGGCACACGTTCGCGGAGTTCCAGCGCGGGAACATCCGGACCACCCTCGAACGCCTCAAGGACGCGCTGGAGCGCGACGGCTCGCACCAGAACGGCCCGACGGCGAAGGAGTGACGCGCGGGTCCGCGGAACACCTCCGGGGGTGCCGCGGGCCGGGTTCTCCTCCTGGGGGCGGGCAGGGGCCGTGACGCCGGACCGATCGCTCGGGGGCCGTCCACGGCGTCGGCGCCCGGCCCGTCCCCGCCTGCGCGCCGGGGCGCTCCCACCGGGCCGTCAGCGCACCGCCCCGGACACCACCTCGCCCGAGAGGGGCAGCCCGAGCCCGGCGACGGCCCGGGAGACGAGGCGGGCCATCTCCACGGCGCCCCGCTCCTGGAAGTGCGTGTCGTCCTGGACGCCGCCGGGGAAGTTCGGGTACTGCCCGGCGGCCAGCCACAGGAAGACCGCCTTGGACGCCTCCGCCCCGATCGAGTCGAGGTAGGCGCGGCTGGCCGCCGAGAGGTCGACCAGGGCCGCGTTCTCCTCCCGTGCCACCGCCTTCGCGGCGTCCACGTACGCGGGGAAGGAGACGTTGAACTTCCCGGTGGAGGCGTTGTAGGAGCGCCGTGACACCGGAGTCACCACGACGGGTGTGGCACCGAGGGCGCGGGTCGCGCGGATGTAGTCGTTGCGCAGGTACTCCTTGTAGTCGGCGGGCGGCGTGTACCGCTCGGCGTTCCCGACGGTCGCGTCGTTGTGCCCGAACTGGACGAAGAGGTAGTCGCCCGGCCTGATCACCCCCTGGATCGCGGCCAGCCGTCCCTGTTCGATGAACGAACGCGAACTGCGTCCGCCGATGGCACGGTTGGCCACGGTGATGTTCGAGGTGAAGTACGAGGACAGCTTCTGGCCCCAGCCAGCCTGCGGGTAGTAGCCGGAGCTGTAGGACTGTGCGGTGGAGTCGCTCGCGATGTACACGGTGCCGGTCGCCGCCGCGCTCCGGGCGCTGGTGGCGGAGGGGGCGGCGAAGGCATCACCCGGTATGCCCAGCGCACCGGCGACGCCGGTGACGAGCGCGCCGGCGGTGCCCAGGAGGAGATGTCTGCGGTTGGTGTCGGTGACCACGGTCATACGGCTCATCCGGCCTTCCCTGCGGGAGATTTCGGGAATCGTCGGAGTACGGTCGCAGCCCACGGCGAAAAGGTTGCCGGGGCCGGGCGGTGCGATCCGGTCGGGAGCGGTGACCGTGGGCGGACGGAGTCACGGTGGGTATCGAACTGGAGTTGCACGCGGAGCGTCCCGCCCTCGACTGGGACCGGTCGAGGGCGACCCTGCTCCGTGGGTCGTACGATCACGGCGAGGCGCTGGCCGAGATGCTGTCGGTCACGTCCGAGGCCGAACATGGCCGTCTCGCCCGGGTGGACGCGTACGGAGACACCGTGTTCGACGGGCGGCAGGCGGAGGCCGCGCTGCACGCGGCGGCCTCCTTGCTGCTGATGTACTCCAGCGAGCGTCAGAAGGCCGCTGTCCGGGACCTCATGACGATGCTGCGGTGCTGTGCGGACACTCCGGGCAGCTGTCTGTGGTTCGTCGGCGACTGATCGTCCGGGCGCTCCCGAGGTGGGGGCGGCGGAGCCGGAGGACGAGCGCGCGGGGTCCCTACTGGCCGGCCGCGTTGAACAGATCGAGCACGCTCTGCTGGCAGCCGTAGTCGCTCCGGCCGGGGCCGCCGTTCCAGTGCGGACCGTACTGGTCCAGCGCGTTGCGGTTCCGGGCGTGGGCGGCGTCGGCCCAGCGGTCCAGGGTCGCGGCGTAGGGATGGTCCTCCAGCTGCGCGTCGAGCCTGCCGAGGCCCCGGACGTACGCGCCCTTGAAGGAGGGGCCGTCGCCCGTGCAGGAGTCCGACTCCCCCGGCTCGCGCAGCACGCCGTCGGTCTCGAGCCGGGTGGTGGACGCGTCGGCGAGCCGGCGTGCGGTGGTCAGCAGCGAGTCGTCACCCGTGGCCCGGTGCAGCTCGACGAGGCCGCCGAGCACGACGCCCTGGTTGTACGTCCACGTGGTCTGGCCGTTGTTGGCGCACGCGTCGGTGAGACCGTCGTTGACCATGTCGTCGCCGTTGATCATGCCGCTCCGCCGGAACCACGACCATTCCTCCGTGGCCCGGTCCAGGTAGACGCCGTCGCCGGGGATCCGGTTGTGGAGCGCCGCGTTGAGCTGGAGGAAGAGTTCGTTGGTGATCGCGTTCTTGTAGGTCTTCGTCCGGTTCCACAGCACACCGCCACCGCACGTGCCGGTCCAGTAGGCGTTCATGTGGTCGGCGTCGGCGCGCGCCGTGTCCAGGTAGCGCCTGTCGCCCGTCGCGTCGTACGCGGCGATCCAGGCCAGGCCCCACCAGCCGGTGTCGTCCAGGTACTCGTTGGTGAAGTCACCGTCCTGGGCGCCGATGTTCCTGTCGTACGTCGAGGCGATCGCGTACCGGTAGCTCGGCATCCCGCTCACGCGCGCGTTGTCCAGGACGGCCGTCAGCGCGTTGGCGGCCGTCCACCAGCCGTTGCCGCCGAAGAGGCCCGTGTCCCGGTCGTACGACATCATCAGGGCGGTCGCGGCGGCGGTTCCCCGGCTCCAGGCGTTCCAGTCCGTGCGGGCCCAGCCGGTGCAGCTGATCTCCGGGCGGTCGCCGGCCTTTCCGCAGGCCCGCAGCGCCCCGACGCCCGCGGTGTTCCAGTCGTCCACGTTGTACATCTGGGTCCGCCAGCCACGTGAGCCCGTAGGGGTCTTCGTCGCGCCGAGCCTGCTGCCGGACGACCACGTCCGGCCCCCGTCGAAGCTCCGGTCCAGCCAGACCTCGTCGCCGGGGTCGCCGTCGTCGATCGAGGCCCAGCCCATGACATCGTCATCGGACACGTGCAGTCCGATGGTCCGCCCGTGGACGGAGCTGGTGACGGGAGTGCGCTCCGAGGCCGCCGTGGCGGGGTCGCGGGCGTCGCACCGCTTGTTGCACACGACGTCCGTCTCCGCGGACGGCGCGCTGTTCGCCGCGGAGGCCGGCAGCACGGTGAGGAGCAGGGCGGGGGCGAGCGACAGCGCAACGGCTGTCCAGCCCCTCCGGGACACGGGCATACGGACATCTCCTCGAGGCGTGGGGAACCTCCGGTACGGATCGGCTGCGCGCGGAGCCGACGTCTGCCAGATGACCCGAACATCGCGTACATGTCAATGGGGTCGTTTCGCCCCGCCGGTTCCGTCCGGTGAGGCGGCACGGCACGCCCCGGGTGCGCGGCGGGGCGGCGTCGGCGTTGCGCTCGGGCGCGGCGCGCCCCCTGCCCCGGCCACCGCACTCCGGGACCGCTCGGGATCCGGTACGGCGAACTCCCGGTCGGGCGAGCCCGATTGTGTTCAGGCGGTACCGGGGCCGCCCGTCGCCCAGTGCGGAGGCCGGGTCAGGGAGTCCGGCAGCCTGGTGGCGGCGTTGCCTCGCGCCGCGTTCAACTGGGCCTGGGTGAGGAAGAGGGCGCCCCTCAGGTCGGCGTCGGACAGGTCGGCGTCGCGGAAGTCGGCTCCGATGAGCTCCGCCCGGCGCAGATCGGCTCCGCGCAGGTCGGCAGCGATGAGGTAGGCCCCCCGGAGTTCGGCCCCGCGCAGGTCGGCGCCCCTGAGCCCGGCCCCGATGAGATCGGCACCGCGCCGGCTGCGCCCGGCACGCCGGGGAAGCGAGGCACGTGCCAGTTCACCGGCGCGCAGCAGCAGGGCGGCGACCCTGTCGCGGTGCGCGGACACGTCCAGCTCCGCGAGCGCGTCGGCGGGCAGTCCGGTGAGGCGTTCGGTGGCCAGCAGGGCGTCACGGAGGTCGGCGTGCAGGGACTCGGCGGCCTTCAGGGTGAGGGCCTCGGTGAGGTACCAGAGCAGCTCGTGGAGCTGCCGCATGACGGGGAAGACCTGGAACATCTGCTGGGCGGTACCGGCGGCCGACCGCCAGTCCCGGCCGCCGTAGGTGTCCTGGGAGACCTTCTGGCCCGCGCCGAAGCAGTCGTACACCGTGCAGCCGGAGAAGCCCGCGGGCCGCAGGCGGGTGTGGATGCCGCAGCGGAAGTCCTCCGCCAGGTTGGGGCAGGGGGTACCCGCCTCCTTGTCGATCGCGAAGTCCGCCGACGCGGTCAGGGTCAGTGCCACGCAGCAGAGTCCGAAGCAGTTCGCGCAGTCGGCGCGCAGCCCGGCCCGTTCGGTCAGGGGTGCGGCGGTCGGGTCGTCGTCGGGCACGTGCCTGGTTCCTCCGGTGTGCGGGATCCGCCAAGTTTACGGGGGCGCGCGGCGTCGTCGGGCGGTGTCCTGTCAGTGGGCGGGCGCACACTTGACCCGTAGAGCTCGACGCCGGTGGAGGGGGAGGACATGAGGCAGTCGCAGGAGGGCGGATTCGAGCCCGCGCACGGTGACGGTCCGGTGGCCCCCGACGCGGCGGGCAGGCGCGCGGCGGAGGTGAGGGCCGCCTTCGAAGGGCTGCTCCAGATCAGGCGGCTGACCCGCGCGGATCACGCGGACCCGGAGGGCGCCCCGGCCCCGTGGGAGCTGCACCGGCCGCTCCGGGCCGTGGCGTTGGCACTGGAGGCCGCCGGGATACCCGCGTCGGCGGTCGGCACGTCCGGGGAGCGGACGGCTTCCGGCTACCGCGTGTGTGAGGGCGGGACGCCCGGCTCGGTGCGGGTCGAGTGGGCCGGTCCGCCGGGCAGCGGAGCGGCGCACGACGAGGAGGCGGCACTGGCCGGGTGCGTGACGGTGCTGCGGCGCCTGGGCTGGACGGTGCTGTCGTACCGCGGCCCACGCCGACGGCGCTTCCTCGAGGTCGAACCACCGTCCGCGCCCCGCCCCTGAGGGGTCGTCCACGACGACGGGGCGTTGTCAGACCCATGAGGGATGCTTGACGGTCCGACACCTCTGACGGGGAGATGCTGATGCACCAAGCCGAAATCGCCGCGGCCCAGGCGTACATCCGTCTGCTGTCCGCCACGCGCGCCGCGCTCGCCGAACCGGCCGAGGCCCCTCTGTACCTGCCGTTGCTCACCTCACCGATCGAGGAGGCCGACGAGGCTCTGCGCGGCGCCGGACTCGCGGGCAACGAGGACCGGCTCTTCGCCCTCGTACGGGAACTCCAGCCGAGCCTGTCGGGTTCGGACCGCTGAGGGGGGCGGGGTGACCGACGGGTCCGGACCGGGGGCGGGGTGACCCACGGGCCGGGACCGGGGGCCGCGTGACCGACGGATTCGGGCCGGCGGAGTGACCGACGGTTCGGGTCTCCGACGCCGCCGCATGTCTGGCGGGGCGGGCCGAGGCGGCGGGGCGCGACAGGCAGGGCACGGCCGACCGCCAGACCCCGGCCGACCACCAGGCCCCGGGGGACCGGATCAGGCCGTCGGCCTGTCCCGGTCGCGCGGGGCGCACCACTTCGGGCAAGCCAGCCACCGGGGTCGCCCGGTGGCACCGCACCGCGCGCCGGGCGTGGGCCGCCCGCTACCGGTCGCCGTACATCAGCGAGCCGGGGGTGGTGAGGAGCTGCCCCGTCTCCAGCCAGGTCTTGAGGCCGGAGAGGATCATCGGCCAGCCGCCGTACAGCTGCTCGTCGGCTCCCTCGCGGAGCTCGTCGTGGGTGACGGTCAGTCGGCAGGAGTCGCCGACGGGCTCGATCTCCCAGGTGACCCGGGTCGGACCCTCGCTCCTCACCTCGTCGCTCCAGAGCGCCACCATGCTCTGGACGAGCTTGCGCGGCGGATCGACCTCCAGGTTGTGCCCTTCACCCAGCGAGCCGGGAGCGCCCGGCGCACCCATCTCGAAGCGTGAGCCCTGGGTCCAGTCCGAGACGACGCGTGCGCCGAAGTTGTACTTGCTCCTGATCTCAGGATCGGTGATCGCCTCCCAGAGGCGCTCGGGAGTGGTGCGGATGTAGATCTCGAAGACCTTCTCCATGGGACTCTCCAGTCGGCTCTTGAGATCGCTGAGCCCGGCCGCCCAGGGCTCGGCGTACTTGCTCACCCACCGGTCGTGGACGAGCCGGATGGGCACCGGATTCAGGAAGTGGAGCTTCTCCCGCCCCCGCCGCCGCGTGACGACCAGGCCCGCCGCCTCCAGCTGCTTGAGATGCTTCATCACCGCGAACCGCGTGATCTCGAAGCGGGCCTCCAGCGCACTCAGTGTCTGCCCGTCCTCACGGAACAGCTCGTCGAGGAGACCGCGCCGCGTCGGGTCCGCCAGAGCTTTGAACACCGCGTCCATACAGTCGAAAATAGGTGACCTTTTGGTCACCTGTCAAGGCCGGCGGCCGGGTCGGGAGCCTCCTCACCTGAGGCGATGAATTGATTCAAATCCAGAAGAAACCTGCCAGCTGCTTGACGAGCAGCAGTGCCCAAACTTAGCGTACGTTCCGGATGAAACGATTCACATCCCCGATCCTGACCGGTCGCCGGATGACTCTGCTTACGAGGTGTTCATGTCTGATGTGTCGGCCGTCAAGGCAGCTCTGAAGTCTCAGGTCATCGAGACGCCCTCCTGGGGTTACGGCAACTCCGGAACCCGTTTCAAGGTGTTCGCCCAGCCCGGTGTACCGCGCGACCCGTTCGAGAAGCTGGCGGACGCGGCTCAGGTGCACGCCCACACGGGGGTCGCCCCGAAGGTGTCGCTGCACATTCCGTGGGACAAGGTGGAGGACTATCCGGCGCTGACCCGGTACGCCGAGGAGCTCGGGCTGCGGATCGGTGCGATCAACTCCAACGTCTTCCAGGACGACGACTTCAAGCTCGGTTCGGTGACCCATCCGGATCCGAAGGTCCGCCGCAAGGCCACCGATCACCTGCTCGAGTGCGTCGACATCATGGACGCGACCGGATCCCCCGATCTCAAGCTGTGGTTCTCGGACGGCACCAACTACCCGGGGCAGGACGACATAGCGGGCCGCCAGGACCGGCTGGCCGAGGCGTTGGCCGAGGTCTACGAGCGGCTCGGCGACGACCAGCGGATGCTCCTCGAGTACAAGCTCTTCGAGCCGGCCTTCTACACCACCGACGTCCCCGACTGGGGCACCGCGTACGCCCACTGCCTCAAGCTCGGTCCCAAGGCCCAGGTCGTCGTGGACACCGGCCACCACGCGCCGGGCACCAACATCGAGTTCATCGTGGCCCTGCTGCTGCGCGAGGGGAAGCTGGGCGCGTTCGACTTCAACTCCCGCTTCTACGCCGACGACGACCTCATGGCGGGAGCCGCCGACCCGTTCCAGCTGTTCCGGATCATGCACGAGGTCGTCAGGAACGGCGGCCTCGACGCCGCGACCAACGTCAACTTCATGCTCGACCAGTGCCACAACATTGAGGCCAAGATCCCGGCGGTGATCCGCTCGGTCACCAACGTCCAGGAGGCGACCGCGAAGGCGCTGCTGATCGACGCCGAGGCACTGGCCGGGGCTCAGCGCTCCGGTGACGTCCTCGCCTCCAACGGTGTGCTGATGGACGCCTACAACACGGACGTACGACCGCTGCTCGGCGATGTCCGCGAGGAAATGGGCCTGGCACGCGACCCGTTCGCGGCCTACCTCGCCTCCGGCAACCAGGAGCGCATCGCCGCCGACCGGGTCGGCGGAGAGCAGGCGGGCTGGGGCGCCTGAGCTCCGCTCCCCCGTCTCCGTACGTCCAGCCGCACCCGCCCGTCACCTCTTCGCGAAGGAACCCTCATGACGTCCGCGACGCACGCCGAAGTCGCCGCGCTCCTGGAGCGCGCCCACCGGATCGGCTCCGACCCCCGCAACACCAACTACGCCGGTGGCAACGCCTCGGCCAAGGCGACGGAGACCGACCCGGTCACCGGTGCCGAGGCCGAACTCCTCTGGGTCAAGGGCTCGGGCGGCGACCTCGGCACGCTGACCGAGGCCGGTCTCGCCGTGCTCCGGCTGGACCGGGTGCGGGCGCTCAAGGACGTGTACCCGGGGGTGGAGCGCGAGGACGAGATGGTGTCCGCGTTCGACTACTGCCTGCACGGCAAGGGGGGCGCCGCCCCGTCGATCGACACCGCGATGCACGCGCTGGTCGAGGCCTCGCACGTCGACCACCTGCACCCGGACTCCGGGATCGCGCTGGCCTGCGCGGCCGACGGCGAGAAGCTGACCGCCGACTGCTTCGGCGACAAGGTCGCCTGGGTGGGCTGGCGCCGGCCGGGCTTCCAGCTGGGGCTCGACATCGCGGCGGTGAAGGCGGCCAACCCGCGGGCGGTCGGTGTGATCCTCGGCGGCCACGGCATCACCGCCTGGGGCGACACCTCCGAGGAGTGCGAGCGCAACGCCCTCTGGATGATCCGCACGGCCGAGACGTTCCTCGAGGAGCACGGCAGGTCCGAGCCCTTCGGCGCCGTCCTGCCGGGCCGGGAGGCGCTGGCGGAGGACTCCCGGCGTGAGCGGGCCGCGGCCCTCGCGCCCGTGATCCGCGGGCTGGCCTCCACCGACCGCCCGCAGGTGGGGCACTTCACCGACGCGGCGCCCGTACTGGACTTCCTGTCACGCGCCGAGCACCCCCGTCTCGCCGCTCTCGGCACGTCCTGCCCGGACCACTTCCTCCGTACGAAGGTCAGCCCCCTGGTCCTCGACCTGCCGGCGGACGCTCCGCTGGAGGAGGCGGTGGCCCGGCTCGGGGTGCTCCACCAGGAGTACCGGGAGGCGTACCGCGCGTACTACGAGCGTCACGCCGTGCCCGGATCGCCCGCGATGCGCGGGGCCGACCCGGCGATCGTGCTGGTGCCCGGTGTCGGGATGTTCTCGTTCGGCAAGGACAAGCAGACCGCCCGGGTCGCCGGGGAGTTCTACCTCAACGCCGTCAACGTGATGCGCGGCGCCGAGGCCGTGTCCTCGTACGCGCCGATCGAGGAGTCCGAGAAGTTCCGCATCGAGTACTGGGAGCTGGAGGAGGCCAAGCTCCGGCGGATGCCGAAGGCGAAGGCCCTGGCCACACGGGTGGCGCTCGTCACCGGCGCCGGGTCGGGCATCGGCAAGGCCATCGCGCACCGGCTCGTCGCGGAGGGCGCGTGTGTCGTCGTCGCGGACCTGAACGCCGTGAACGCCGCAGCCGTCGCCGAGGAGCTCGGCGGCCCGGACAAGGCCGTCGCGGTGACCGTGGACGTCACGTCCGAGGAGCAGATCGTCGAGGCGTTCAAGGCCGCCGCGCTGGCCTTCGGTGGCGTGGACCTGGTCGTGAACAACGCCGGGATCTCCATCTCGAAGCCCCTGCTGGAGACTTCGGCCCGGGACTGGGACCTCCAGCACGACATCATGGCCCGGGGTTCCTTCCTGGTGTCCCGTGAGGCGGCCCGGGTGATGCGGGCCCAGAACCTCGGCGGCGACATCATCTACATCGCGTCCAAGAACGCCGTGTTCGCGGGCCCGAACAACATCGCGTACTCGGCCACCAAGGCCGACCAGGCGCACCAGGTGCGCCTGCTGGCGGCCGAGCTCGGAGAGCACGGGATCCGGGTCAACGGGGTCAACCCCGACGGCGTCGTACGGGGCTCCGGCATCTTCGCGGCGGGCTGGGGGGCCCAGCGCGCGGCGACCTACGGGATCGAGGAGGAGAAGCTGGGCGAGTTCTACGCCCAGCGCACCATCCTCAAGCGCGAGGTGCTTCCCGAGCACGTGGCCAACGCCGTCTTCGCACTGACGGGCGGGGACCTCACCCACACCACCGGCCTCCACATCCCGGTCGACGCCGGTGTGGCAGCGGCGTTCCTGCGCTGACCACGTACCACCACGCCGCGTCCCGGACGCTGTTCGGTGAACTACCGGGGCGCGGCTTCGCCCGGATCGGATGAGTATTTCCATGCCTGCGACTTCACGACACGACCCGGTGTTCGCCGCGGTGGACCTGGGCGCCACCAGCGGCCGGGTGATCACCGGCAGGGTGGGCCCGGGCGAACTGGTGCTGACCGAGGCGCACCGCTTCGCCAACACACCGGTCCGGCTCCCCGACGGGCTCCACTGGGACGTGCTCGCCCTGTACCAGGGCATGCTGGACGGGCTGCGCGCCGCCGCGCGCGGCGGCCCTGTCGCCTCGGTGGGCATCGACACCTGGGCCGTGGACTACGGCCTCCTGGACGCCGACGGCTCGCTGCTCGGCCTCCCCTTCCACTATCGCGACGGACGCAACGCCGGCGCGGCCGAGGAGGTCCTGGCGCGCTTCGACGCGCAGGAGCTGTACGGCGTCGGCGGTCTGCAGCACCTGCCGTTCAACACGGTCTTCCAGCTGGCCGCCCACCGTTCCTCGGCCCAGTGGCCCCTGGCCCGGACGGTGTTGCTGATGCCCGATCTGCTGGTGTACTGGCTGACGGGGACGGTGGGTGCGGAGGTGACCAACGCGTCGACGACCGGTCTGTTCGACGCGCGGACCGGCGACTGGTCCGACGCGCTGACCGGGCGGCTGGGACTGGAGCGTTCGCTGTTCCCCGCCCTGCGCGAGCCGGGCACGCGAGCGGGCGTCCTGCTTCCGCACGTGGCCGGGTTCACCGGCCTTCCCGTGGACACCCCGGTGACGACCGTCGCCTCGCACGACACCGCCTCGGCCGTGGCCGCGGTCCCCGCCACCGAGCCGGGGTTCGCCTACGTGTCGTGCGGCACCTGGTCGCTGGCCGGTCTGGAACTGGACGCGCCGGTGCTGACCGAGGAGTCGAGGGCCGCGAACTTCACCAATGAGCGCGGCGTGGACGGCACGGTGCGCTATCTCCGCAACATCATGGGGATGTGGCTGCTGGAGGAGTGCCGCCGCACGTGGGAGCGCGGGGGTACGCCGACGGACCTCGCGGGGCTCCTCGCGGACGCCGCGCGGTCCCGGCCGTTCGCCGCCGTGATCGACCCGGACGATCCGGTGTTCCTGGCTCCCGGCGACATGCCGTCCCGGATCGACGAGGTCCTCGCCCGGACCGGACAGGCGGCCCCGGCGGGCCCCGGCGGATATGTGCGGTGCGTACTGGAGAGCCTGGCCCTGGCCCATCGCAGGACGCTGCGCGAGGCGGCACGGCTGGCGGGCCGTGACCTGACCCGGATCCATCTGGTCGGCGGTGGTTCGCGCAACGAACTCCTGTGCCAGTGGACCGCCGACGCGACCGGTCTGCCGGTCACCGCGGGCCCGGCCGAGGCCACCGCGCTGGGCAACGTGCTCCTCCAGGCGCGGGCCCACGGACTGGTGGGCGGGCTCCCCGAGCTACGCGCCCTCGTGGCCCGCACCCAGGAGCTGCGTCACTACGTGCCACGGGGGAACCAGCGGTCCTGGGACCGGGCCGCGGAACGGCTGACGGCCCAGCCTTAGGCGGGCCCGGGCGCCTCTCCGCCGAGGAGGGCGGCCGGCGGGCCCGGACCGTCGCCACGCACCGGGGCGGCCCCGGGCCAGCGCGTGACTGCGCGTGGGGCGGGGCCGCAGGGCCCGGGGCCGGCCCGGACCCCGACCAGGTCAAGGTCAGGTCAGGTCAGGTCAGGTCAGGTCAGGTCAGGTCAGGTCAGGTCAGGTCAGGTCAGGTCAGGTCAGCGTCCCGGGGAGGGCGGTGCCAGGGGCGTCTTACGCGCGGCCGGGTGTCGTCACGCGCCCGTGGCGCGTACCCGCGTTTACCCCGCGCGCCCGTGGTGGCGCACCGGGCCGCCCGCGACGGGCGGCCCCCACCGCAAGGTCACGCCGCGGACGGACCAGCTCCTGGTCACCCGGAGTCAGGCCCGGACAGACCCAGCTCCTGGTCACCCGGAGGTCAGACCGCCGACAGACCCAGCTCCTGGTCGCCGAGCGGCTCGAAGTGGCGTGCCACCTCGGCGTCCGTGACGTCCCCGGTCGCGGCGGGGCTCCACCGCGGGGTGCGGTCCTTGTCGATGATCCGTGCGCGCACGCCCTCCACCAGGTCATGGCCGAGGAAGGACCGGCAGGAGACACGGAACTCCTGGTCGAGAGCCGCTTCGAGGCTGCTGAGCCGCCTGGCCCGGCGTACGGCGGCCAGGGTCACCTTGAGCGCCGTGGGGGACACGGCGAGGAGTTCGGCCGCGGTCTCCTTGGCCGCGGGCAGTCCGCTGTCCATGAGCCGGTCGATGATCTCCTCGACGGTGCCGGCGGCGTAGCACTCGTCGATCCAGGCGCGCTGGGCGGCCAGCTCTCCGTCCGGGGCGTCGGCCGCGTACCGCCGCACGATGTCCGTCACCTGCGCGGGTGACGTGCTCCGGGCGAGTTCGGCGGTGAGGCCGGCGAGGTGCCGGGAGGAGACGAAGTGATCGGCCAGACCGCACAGGACGGCGTCGGCCGCGCCGACGGCCCGGCCGGTGAGTGCGAGGTGGGTGCCGAGTTCACCGGGTGCCGCGGCCAGCAGGTACGTTCCCCCGACGTCGGGGACGAATCCGATCGAGGTCTCGGGCATCGCGACGCGGGAACGCTCCGTGACGACGCGCACGTCCCCGTGGGCCGACACGCCCACCCCGCCGCCCATCACGATGCCGTGCATGAGCGCCACGTACGGCTTCGGGAACGCGGCGATCTGTGCGTTGAGCCGGTACTCGTCACGCCAGAAGTCCACGGACGCGCTGCGGCCGGCGCGGGCGTCCTCGTAGATCGACCGGATGTCGCCGCCCGCGCAGAGCCCCCGGTCCCCGGCCCCGTCGACCACGACCGCGGTGACCGTGTCGTCGGCGGCGGCCCGGGTGAGGGCTTCGCCGAGGAGGCGGACCATGGGGTGGGTGAGTGCGTTCAGGGCCCGCGGCCGGTTGAGGGTGACGTGCAGGATGTGGCCCTCGGTGTGCAGCAGGACGGGCTCGTCGTCGTTCATGTGTGCGCTCCGGTCATCCGTGGACGATCTCCGGGTGCCATTCTGCGACGCCCGTCCCCCGGGTCCGGCGCCGGGTCTCCCGTGCTGCCGCTGTGGCACTCCCGGATCGCGGGCTCGACAATGGGGGCTCTACGGGCCGCGACGTCCAGCAGCCCCGCCGGACGACCTCCGGAGCAGGGATGACCGACTCTTCAAGGGACGCTGACGACGCGGCGGCGTGGCTCCCGCTCGAACACCGCCGCGACGGCCGGATCGGGGTCGCGGAGCGCCTCGCCCTGAACCGGACCGGCAGCTTCGAATGGGATCTCGACGCCCGGACCGTGGACGTCGACGAGGCGGGCCTGTTGGTCTTCGGCATGGACACCGCGGCCTTCCACGCGGCTCCCGCGGCCGTGTTCGACCGGCTGGACGCGACGGACCGGACACGCCTGGAGACCACCATCGAGGAGGCGATCTCCGGCGGCAGCAGTTCCTACAGCGTCCATTTCCAGGTACCCCTGGAGGACGGGACCCGCCAGTGGACGCATGTCCAGGCGCGGATCCTGCGGTCCGAGGACGGCCGGGCGCACCGTGTGGTCGGCGTGGTGCGGGACGCGACGGCCGAGGTCACCCATTCGGCCTTCGTCCTGGACATGGAAAAGCGGCGGCGCCGTCAGACCAGCATCGTCGAACGCACCACCGCCGCGATGTCACGCGCGGTCACGGTGGACGACGTCACCGCCGCGCTCACGGGCCCGGGCGGCCTGGTGGGTATCGGCGCCGACGGACTGGCGCTCGGGCTGGTGGAGGACTCCTCGCTCAGGATCGTCACGCTGAGCGGGGACTCGGTGGAGGTCCTGGAGGGCCTGGGCTCGGGGCAGCTCGACGCGACGCTCCCCCTCGGGGACACGATCCTCAGCGGACGCCCCCGGTTCATCACCTCACTCGGATCGCTGATCCGGCGGTATCCGGTGCTGGAACCGCACATCGGCGAGCTGAACTTCCACGCGGTCGCCTACCTTCCGCTGATAGCGCAGGCCCGCTCGCTGGGCGGGCTCGCGCTCTTCTACCGCGACCGCACGGTGTTCAACGCGGACGAGCGGATCCTGTGCCTGGGGCTGGCCGCCATCGTGGCGCAGTCGCTGCAACGGGCCATGCTCTTCGACGAGGAACGCGAATTCGCCAGGGGGCTCCAGTCGGCGATGCTCCCCCGGCGGATCCAGGAGATCGAGGGCGGCGAGATCGCCGTGCGCTATCACGCCGCGTGGAGCGGGCGCGAGGTCGGCGGCGACTGGTACGACGTGATCACGCTTCCCAGGGGCCGGATCGGGGTCGCGGTGGGTGACGTGCAGGGGCACGACACGCACGCCGCGGCGATCATGGGCCAGCTGCGGATCGCCCTGCGCGCGTACGCCGCCGAGGGGCATCCCCCGGCGACCGTGCTGGCGCGGGCGTCCCGCTTCCTCGCGGAGCTGGACACCGACCGGTTCGCGACGTCGACGTACGCGCAGGTGGATCTCGCCACGGGGGCGGTGCGGGTGGCACGCGCCGGACACTTCGGGCCGCTGATCAGGCACACCGACGGCCGGGTCGGAGTCCCGCAGGTCCGCGGCGGTCTGCCGCTGGGGATCTCGTCGGACTTCGAGGACGAGGAGTATCCGGAGACCCGCCTCGATCTGGTGCCCGGTGAGTCCCTGGTGCTGTACACCGACGGGCTCGTCGAGGAACCGGGGGCCGATGTCGACTCGGGGGTCGCCGCGTTGATCCACGAGGTGGGAGACGGGCCCGACGGAGCGGAAGCCCTGGCCGACCATCTCTCGGACCGGCTGTGGGAGAAGTGGGGTTCGGGGGACGACGTGGCGCTGCTGGTCCTGCGCCGCAGCCCGGACCTCGGGTCGCCACAGGCTCCCCGACTGCACCAGTACGTCCACCAGGCGGATCCGCAGGGGCTCTCCGAGGCCCGGTCGATCGTGCGTCAGGCGCTGACGAACTGGGACCTCGCGGCGTTGGCGGACGACGCGGAGCTGGTCACCGGCGAGCTGCTCGTCAACGTGCTGCTGCACACGGAGGGCGGGGCGGTGCTGACGCTGGAGGTGCTGCCGGAACCCGTGCGGCGCGTCCGGCTGTCGGTCCAGGACCGCTCGAACGTCTGGCCGCGACGCCGCACTCCCGGTGAGACGTCGACCTCCGGGCGTGGTCTGCTGCTTCTCGACGCGGTGGCCGAGCGCTGGGGGATCGAACCCCGCGGCGAGGGCAAGGCCGTCTGGTGCGAGATCGGCCCCGCTTCCTGATGCCTCGGGCCGCACCTGTGACGCGCTGCGGGGAAGGGCGCCACGATGCCGCCGAGGCCCCGGGGGACCCGCACGGCGAAGCCGATGCCCAGGAACGCCCAGGTCATGCCGGGTAACGCCGAGGAGAGAACGCGCACGGCGAAGTCGCTGCCGTGGATACCCAGGTCCTGGAGAGAACCGCACGACACAGTCGTTGCCATGGAAACCGAGGCCCGGGAAGCCCGCACGGCGAGTCGCCGCCGTGGAACGCCGCGGGGGCGCACCGCAAGAGATGCGATGCGCCCCCGCCCGGCCCGCCGTCACCTGCGCGACGGCGGGCCGGAGTGGTTCGAAGGCGTCAGTGCTGCACGCTGCGGCGCTTACGCACGGACCACAGGATGCCGCCGCCGGCGAGCAGAACCGCGAGAGCGGCTCCACCGATGACGGGCGTGGCGGACGACGAACCGGTCTCGGCCAGGTCCGGCGTGCTGCTGCTGGACTCCGCGGGGGCAGGCGCGGCCTCCGTGGCGGTCTCGCTCGGCGTCGCGCTCGGCTCGGGGGTCTCCGAGGCGGGCGGCTCCGTGCTCGGGGCCTCCGAAGGGGTCTCCTCGGTCGGGGTGGGAGCGGGGGTCTCGGCCTCGCCCTCGCACACCGGAGCGGTCTTCGTACCCTCGAAGGAGTACTTGTCGTCGTCCCCGGCCTTGACGACGAGGCGGACGGTCAGCTCCTTGTCGTGCTTCGGGAGCTGCAGCGGGGTCTTCGTGCTGAACTCACGGCCGAACTGGGTCGTGGCAAGCAGGTCGTCGCCGCCGACGACGGAGACGGTCACCTCGTTGGTGGCCTTGCTCGAGTAGGCCGTGAGGTTGAGCGTCACCTCGGAGCAGGTCACAGCCCAGGTGGGGGTGTGAGCTGCGGCCGGACCGGCGGAGAGGACCCCGCCTGCCAGGCCGACTACCGCGGCGGCCGCGAATGTTCCCGCGCCACGCCACGATCTCCTGGGTATGGTCATGGAATCTTCCTCCATATGAGTACACCGCCGAGATGGCGGTGGGGCGCACAGTACTGCCCCGCGTCCCAGGAGGGTGCACCCGCCCCATAGCTCGACGATGCGCCAACCATGCTCACATCACCGCTACTTGTGACATGACGGACACGCCAGGATGGCCGGAAGCCACTGGCTCACAAGCGCTCCGGCAGCGGGTGAGGGAGACTTCAGAGACGCTTGTACATGATGTGGAGCCCCACATAGCCTTCTGACGGATGGTGGAACCCCTCGGGCAGGGTCCCTATGACCTCGAAACCGAGGGACCGGTACAGCCGGACGGCGTGGGTGTTCGTCTCTACCACGGCGTTGAACTGCATGGCCCGATATCCCGCCGTACGCGCCCAGTCCACGGTGTACTCGCACAGGGCCCTGCCCACGCCACGGCCGGAGTGTTCCGGGGCGACCATGTAGCTGGCGCTTGCGATGTGCGAGCCGTTGCCCATGTGGTTCGTGTTCATCTTGGCCGTGCCGAGGACGGCGCCTGCCTCGTCGACCGCGACGACCGTGCGGCCCGGTTCCTCGATGAGCCACCAGGCCTGCCCCTGGTCATGCCCCAGGTCCATGGGATAGGTGAAGGTCTCCCCCGCGGCGACGATCGCGCGGAAGAACGGCCAGATGGCGGGCCAGTCCTTCTCGGTGGCCTCTCTGATCAACATGGAGGCCAAGATGACAGGGCGGGCGGAGGTGCGCAATGGCTTTAGCGCGCTCTGCTCCCCGGCCCGAACAGCCCCGTCCTGGCGAGCAGCCGCCGCATGGGGCCGAGCCGCGCCAGGGGGCCGCGGACCGGCGCGCCGGATTGCCCGACCGCCTTCCGCCCGGCGTCCGACGGCGGCCCGTCCCGCAACCGCCCCTCCCCCGTCCGCCCCTCGGACTTCCACCGGTACGCGGCCGGTCCGGCATGGAGCGGGCGCGGGTCGCATCCCGGGCGGGGAGCGGTCCGGACCTCGCGTGCCCGTTCCAGCTCCAGCGTCAGATTCACCCGGCGCCACAGGATTTCGTCCGGATCGTCCGCGGCCATCAGCCTCGCCATGGCTTCCCTCCCGGACACGGATCCCGGACGTCCGAAGGCGGAATCCGGCTGCATACGCACCAGATAGGCGCGCTCGTAGGGGTCGTCCACCACCTCCCCGAGCTGCACTGGATCCAGCGCTGACGCCTGCAAGGCGGCGCGCACCCACGAGTCCTCCGCGCGGCTCAGCAACCGGTCGATCCTGCGTGAACGCCAATTCCGCGCACGCCAGTCGATTCCGGCCTCCAGCATGGTCCGCATCCCGGCCGGGCTCTTCCCCGTGATCAGGTCGGGCTCCCTCGCGGCAAAGGCCAGGAGCTCGTCCACCAGATAGAGCCAGACCACGGCGCGGTAGCGGTTCAGGTAGAACGCCACCGGTACGACACACCCGACACGAGCCAGCCCGGTGAAGCGCGCGGGGCTGACTCCGAGCAGTGTGGCGCCTTCCGCCGTCCCCGCCGTGCGCACCTGGTCCTGGAGGGATTCGGGGAAGCCGGGCAGGGCCCGCAGCCGCTCGATCTCCTGCCGGGCGATCCGCGGCCTCGCCCCGCCCGCCGCCGGCCCCGCGACGATCAGCCCCAGGTGGACGGCGAGGTCGAATTCGCCGCGCCTGAGCGTCAGTTCCTGAGCGGCGCGCCCTGCGGACAGCGGCGCCGCCGCCTGCGTGCGAGTGGCTTCCTCGACAGCCATGATCGTCCTCCCCCGTGCGGTCGAATACTCTGTGTGACCACGGTAGCCCGGGGAGGAGGCGTCTGCTGAGCCTGTGGATAACTCTCAGCTACGACAAGGGAGCAGGTCAGATGCTGTCAGCGCCTTCAGCTCACTGCCGTGCCGTGACCCCTAGGTGCTCACCCACGCGGTTGACCAGGAGAGTCATCTCGTAGGCGACCTGGCCGACGTCCGCCTCGGCCGCCGTGAGCACGCACAGGCAGCTGCCGTCCCCCGCCGCCGTCACGAAGAGCATCGCCTCGTCGAACTCCACCATGGTCTGGCGCGCCTTCCCCGCCCCGAAGTGACGCCCCGACCCGCGGGCCAGGCTCTGCAGCCCCGACGAGACGGCCGCCAGGTGCTCCGCGTCCTCCCGCGCCAGGCTCGTGCTCGCCCCCGTCACGAGCCCGTCGTTCGACAGCACCAGCGCGTGCTGGATGTGCTCCACCCTGCTGGTGAGATCGTCAAGGAGCCAGTCAAGTCCCCGGTCCAGCGCCATGTGCTCGTCCTCCCCGTTCATCTGTTCCCCGCGTTCCGCGCAAGCCTTGCGCACCGCTCCGCTGCGGGCAAGCGCCTCCTCCCTCCGGGGGCGTTGCTTCGCGCCACGGGCGGCGCCCCCGCGAAGTGGGCTGCTCGGCGTGCGACTTGGCACGGAAGACCGGTCCGTGAGCTCGTGCGCGCGGGACCGCACCTTGCTCCTTGCCCTGCCCCACACCGGGTACTTCGGGAACGCCGGGTCGAGGCGCCGCGTCGTGCGTCCTGGCGTCCCCCGGCCGAGCCGATCGTCGTGCGTCCCGCCGTCCGCCGGCCGTGCGGATCGGAACCTCCGTTCGGTGAGCACCTTCACGCGGCCACGGACGCGGGTCCCGGCCGGCCGGAAGCCTGGGGCCGCGATGCCAAGCCGCACCACGGAGCCCGGAACGCCGTCTCCCGGGGCGCAGCCCAGGGGGGCGGACTGCGCGATCATGTCCCTATGGCCGACGACCACGCACACGTCCAGGACTTCTTCTCCGCACGGGCGGCCGGCTGGGACAGCCGCTTCCCCGATGACGGCCCCGCCTACGCCGACGCCGTCGGACAGCTGGGCCTTCGTCCGGGCGGCACCGTGCTCGACGCGGGCTGCGGGACGGGGCGGGCGCTGCCGGCGCTGCGTACGGCGGTCGGCCCCGGCGGAAGGGTGATCGGGGCCGATCTGACGCCAGCGATGCTGGATGCCGCGGAACGGGCGGGAAGGGGTTCGAGCGGCGCCCTGCTGCTCACCGACGCCGCACGGCTTCCGCTGCGTGCCGGAGTTCTGGACGCCGTCTTCGCAGCCGGGCTGATCTCTCATCTCGCTCACCCGGAGGACGGGCTCCGCGAGCTGGCCCGGGTGGTGCGCCCGGGCGGCCGGCTCGCCCTGTTCCATCCCCTCGGGCGGGCCGCGCTCGCCGCGCGGCACGGCCGGGTGCTCTCCGGCGACGACCTGAGGGCCGAGCCGCGTCTGGGGCCGCTGCTGGCGGACGCGGGATGGCGACTGGAGTCCTACACCGACGAGGACAGCCGCTTCCTGGCGCTCGCCGTTCGGACCAGCTGAGCCGCCGGGGCGTCCCGTCCCGTCTCACTCGGCCGTGGCATCGGAGGGCCGTCCGTGCGCCACGGGGCAGCCGCGCACGCCCGGGGTGGGGAACGTGCCGAGCCGGGCCACGTCGTAACCGTCCCGGTAGCCCTTGATCTCGGGGTTCTGGCGCGCGTACCGGGGGGTGGAGCGCGGTGGCAGGAGGCGTACGGCGCGGGCCCTCAGCCGCAGGGCGCCCCGCGTCAGCCCCCGGGCCACGGGGCCCGGCCGCCGGTAGCGGAACGTCGTCAGCAGCGAGTCGTCGAGCAGGGCGAGGCCGGCCCTGCGTACCACGGGCGCGAGCGGGCGCGGGTACCAGGAGCCCATGAGGCCGAGTGTGGCGTCAGAGACCGCGCGGGCGCCCGGGTCCCACCCGAAGTGTTCGTCCTCGTAGGAGTCCAGGACCTGCTCGAAGTCCTCGTACGTACGCGGTACGTCCTGGATGCCCATGCGGTCGCCGAGGGTGCGGTAGTACGCGGCGAAGGCGCGCAGTTCGTGGTCGGACAGTCTGCGCCAGCCGTACGTGTCGAGCCAGCGCTTGGGGGTGACGACGAAGGTGCACAGCACGTAGCGCATGTCGTCGTTGCTGATGTCGTAACTGCGGTGCATCCGGTTGATCCGCCGGACCGCCGTACGGCCCGCCTCGCTGTCGAATCCGTGCTCCACGACGGTGTCGAGGAGGAGAGCGGTGTCGTCGTACCTCTTCTGCGGGCGTTCCGTCAGTTCGGCCGTCTCCGCGAGCAGTCGGCCGATGCTGGGTACGGCGTACGTGCGGTACAGGGCGAGTTCGAGGGCGCGGGTGACGTCCCAGGGGAACTCGTAGGTCACGGTGAGGCGATAGATCTCCAGGAAGTCCCGCTCCGGGTCGAGGCGCTGGATCTCCTTCAGGCGTTCGAACCGCTTCACCGTGCTGTCCCCCTCGTCGGCCGGAGCCACCACCCTACGGGGGCCGGGTCCGCGCGGACCACCGTACGAGGAGTGCCGTGGCACGGGCACGGGACCGACCGTGCCCGCACGCGGACGCGCTGGTTGCCGCTTGTCAGGGCCTCGACGAGGAGGTTACCGAGTAGTTAAGGTGCGCCGACGGACCGAGGGACCAGGTACGAGGGATGAGGTGGGTGCTGTGGCCGGGACGGACGACACGGTCGCCGATGACGACGCGCTGTTCGTGCTGACGGCGGTGCTGCTGACGCCCGCGCAGTTCCCCAGCGTGCTCGGCGACGACTACGTGGCCGCGTGCGCCGCGCTCGGCGGCCTCGAGCCGTACGCCGATGGCTACGGCCTCGTACTCGGCCAGGACAGCGGCGGCGCCCGCTGGACGGTGGTCGTCGAGGACGTCTCGCTGGTGGCGGTCGCCATCGCCTCGTGGGACTGCGGGATGGAGTACGACCTGTCGCCCGACGACCGCTCGGTGGTCTGCGCGCTTCCCGGATGGCCGCTCGCACTGGCCGTGGCCGCGCCGGGTGTTCCCGCGCCCCACGATCCCTTGCCCGATCCCGGCGGCGACGGTCCGGCGGCCCTGACGCCTCCGGACACCGACGTCTGGGGGCCTGCGCAGCGGCGCCTCGGCGCGGACGAGATAGCTCTCCGGTGGGCGCAGTGGCGGGGGCAGGTCGACGACGCGACGGCGTTCGGCCCGCCCGGTGGGCCCGGACCGGACGACGGGGCTCCGGCCGACGGCACTCGCAGCGGTCCCGGTCCGGACGGGGCCTCGGCGCGATCCGCCGGGACCGGGAAGCACCCCGGTGTGCGGCGGGCGCTCGAAGCCGCCCGCGCCTACGTGGGCTCACCGCCCCCACCCGGCCGGATACGCTCCGCGTTCGCCCCCGGCGGGGCCCGCACCCTGCGGGCCGACGGCCCCGGATGGTCGCTGGTGGCCAGGACCGACGACATCGCCTTCATCCTGCTGGACGAGGAGCCGGGCGACGTCATGACGGTCGGCCGCGGTCCGGAACTGCCAGGACTGCTGCGGTCCCTCGACGCACTCGCTGTCCGGCCGTCCTGACCACGACCGGAACGGTCCGGGCACCGTGCGGAACGCCCCGGAGGGTGCCCGCCTCGGCCCCGGACCGTACATCCGGTCCGTGTGTGTACTACACGCGTTCCAGTGGGCGGTGCGGCTCCGCGGGCAGCTCCGTCCTGATGACGTCACCGGGCCGCACCGTACCGCCGGTCCTGACGACGCCCATGATTCCGGCCTTGCGGAAGACGGTGCCGTCGTCGGCACGCCCCACGACCTGCTTGAGCAGGCCGTCCTGGAAGTGGTCGATCTGCAGGCAGGGATTCCGCAGGCCGGTCACCTCGACGACGGCACCGCCGCCGAGGTGGAGCAGCGTGCCCACGGGGAGGGAGAGGAGATCGATTCCGCCGGTGGTGACGTTCTCCCCGAGGTCTCCCGGGCCGACCTCGAACCCCGCTCCTCCGAGCTCGGTGAAGAGCTCCTGGTGGATGAGGTGGACCTGGCGCAGATTGGGCTGCGTCGGGTCCTGGGCGACCCGGGAGCGGTGTTTCACCGTGACACCGGCGTGGACGTCACCCTTCACACCCAGTCCGGCCAGGAGCGTGATGGCGTCCCTGTTCGGCTTGGTGAAGGAGTACACGTCGTTGCTGCTCACCGCGGTGACTGTGCCGTTCAGCGTCCTATCTCCTTGCGGCCGATCCTGCGCAGCCTGCGCCGCTGCGACGGGTCGAGCATGAGGTACCCGACGGTGGGTACCCCGATGAGGACCAGCAGCGACCACCAGAATCCGATGAACGGAATCAGGACGACTGCCGCGACGACTCCCCCGATGGCGATCTTTGCACCGTTCGACATGATCCGTGCCTCCTTCGCGGCCGAAGCCGCTCCTGGTGGGTGAACGCTTGTGCGTCCTCATCCGTTCCGGCCGAGCGGCACATTCCCCTCGGCGG
Source organism: Streptomyces sp. NPDC058008 (assembly GCF_042886395.1). Taxonomy (NCBI): domain Bacteria; kingdom Bacillati; phylum Actinomycetota; class Actinomycetes; order Kitasatosporales; family Streptomycetaceae; genus Streptomyces; species Streptomyces sp. NPDC058008. The sequence goes on from NZ_JBHVQX010000011.1 coordinate 191,390, forward strand.
ACTACCGGAGGGGCTCGCCGACCTCGTGCATGTGCCGCAGCGCCTGCCGGTAGGACTCGACGATGCCCGTCTCCGCGTACGGCATCCCGATCGACGCGCAGTGCGCCTTCACCATCGGCTGGGCCAGCCGCAGGTGGGGGCGGGGCATGCTCGGGAAGAGGTGGTGCTCGATCTGGTAGTTCAGGCCGCCCAGGAGCCAGTCGGTGAGGAACGCGCCCCGCACGTTGCGCGAGGTCAGGACCTGGCGTTGCAGATGGCCCCAGCGGTCACCGTCGGGGTCGGGCATCTCCATGCCCTTGTGGTTCGGCGCGAAGGCCATGCCCAGGTGGAGACCGAACAGCGCATGGTGCACGAGGGCGAAGACGACGGCCTTGCCCGGGGACATGACACCCAGGAGCAGCGCGGCGTACAGCCCCAGGTGGGTGACGAGCAGCAGGCCGGACAGTGCGCGCTCGCGGACCGGCTGCCGTCGCAGGTACTGGAAGCCGTAGATCTTGAGGGCGATGCCTTCGAGGAGCAGCATCGGGAAGAAGAGCCGCGCCTGGTTACGGGTGAGCCGGCGGGCGAACCCCTCACGCTGGGCGGCCTGCTTCTGGGTCCACACCAGGGCACCGACCCCGACGTCCGGGTCCTTGTCTATGTGGTTCGGATTGGCGTGGTGACGTACGTGCTTGTCGTTCCACCAGGCTTCGTTCATGCCCAGGAGGAGGTTGGCGTGGACGAGACCGACGATCCGGCCGGCCTTGCGGTCGCCGGTTATCTGTGCGTGGCCCGCGTCGTGGCCGAAGAAGGCCGTGCGGGTCCAGAGGACCGCCAGCGGCAGGGCGAGGAACAGGTTCCACCAGGTGTCCCCGAGGAGGACCATGCCGGCGGTCACGACGCCGAGAGCGGTCAGGTTGGCGGTGATCCCCACCGCGTACCAGCCGGTGCGCCGCTCCAGCAGTCCCTGCCCCCTGACGGCCTTCAGGAGCGGTGCGAAATCACTTCCGGGGGCCTGGGGGCTCCCGGACCTCTCCGATCCGTCGCTGGTGTGCTGCGCGACGGTGGCTGCTGCCGCCTGGGGCATGACGTCTCCGGTTTCTGGGCATCTGCGCTGACCTCGTCAAACGTACGGAGAGCGGGCCTGGGGGAGCCATGGCGCCATCACCCCGGCCGTGCGGGGGAAATCCCCCGTGTCCGGTGGTGGTGCGGGCTGTACCCCAGGCTTCAGAAGGCAGAAACGAGTGAGGTGGGTCACTGTGCGTTTCTCCCGGAACGGGCCGTGGATGGAGTACCCTCGGCGACCCCGGGCTCACTAGTCAAATTTGAGGAATCTGACATCGCTGTGCACAGGCTCCCTGCGGCAACACCCAACGAGATCTCTCAACTGTCCCGCTGCTCCGCAGTCTTCCTCCCCGCGGATCCGGCCCGTACCGGCCTGATCGCGTTCTGGAATGCGGACGGTAGCACTCCTCCCGGTGATCCAGGGAGTCCGTCGGAACTGACGGTCGTCGGGAGCGACGTCCGCCCTCGTACGGTCCCTGCGTCGACGGTGCCCGTGCGGGACGCGCTGCCTCTCCTGACACGGGCCCGGGCGGACGCCCAGGCCTCCCCTTCGGCCGCCTTCTGGGGTGCGGCCGGCGTTCTCGCGCTCCAACTCGTCGCACGTGGGCTGCTGCTGCCGGGTCTGAGCGCCATGAACCACGACGCCTGGCGTGCCGGCCCCCTGGCCTCGGACGATCTCGAGCGGATCCGGGTGCTGGCCGCCTCCATGCCGCCCGAGGCACACGCGGTTCCGCTCGACGCCGACGCCCGCCCGGTGATGCTGGCCGAGCCCGAGTCGCTGCTGCGGTCGTTCATCGACGCGGTGGTGGACGGGCTGCCCCGCACCCCGGCGGCCGAACGCGTCACGGGCACACCGGCGTTCGCCGCCCGCACCGCACAGCACCTGCCCGGGCTGCGGCCGTGGGCCGCCGATATCGCCGCGGGCCACGACGCGGGGGTACGACTGTCCCTGCGCGTCGAGGTCTCGGGCCTCGACGGGCCGGAAGGGATGGAGGGGGCGGAGGGGCACGAGACGGACGCGCCCTCGTTCCGCGCGGTCCTGCAGATCCACAGCGTCCAGGACCCCGCTCTGGTCGCCGACGCGGCCGACGTGTGGGCCCACCGCTCCCCCGCGGCCGGGCTGTTCGGGCCCAGAGCCCGCATGGACGCACTGCTCGCGCTGCGGCGTGCCGCCCGCGCCTGGCCACCGCTGGCCCCCCTGCTGTCCGCCGCGGTCCCGGACGCGGTCGAGCCCGCCGACGAGGAGGTCGCGGAACTGCTGGGCGGGGCGGCAGCGGCGCTCGCGGCGACGGGTGTCCAGGTGCACTGGCCCAGGGAGTTGTCGGGGAAGCTCACGGCGCGCGCGGTGATCGGCCCGCGGGACGACGGCACCAGAGCTGCCGGACGGGCCGGGTCCGCCGTGCCGTCCTTCCTGTCGGCCGACGCGCTCCTGGCGTTCGACTGGGGATTCGTCCTGGGCGGCCAGGAGTTGAGCCGGGCGGAGCTCGACCGGCTGGCCGAGGCCGGCAGGCCTCTGGTCAGGCTCCGTGACCAGTGGGTGCTCGTCGACCCGCAGGACGCCCGGCGCGCCCGGGAGACCCGGGACCGCAAGGTCACCCCCATCGACGCGCTGGGGGCCGTGCTGACCGGGACCACCGACGTGGACGGCCACCGGGTGGAAGTGGCCGCGACGGGCTGGCTGGAACAGCTGAGGGAGAGGATCGCCGATCCCGGGTCGGGGGACCGCGGGGCGGTCGGGCAGCCGGAAGCACTCCACGCGAATCTGCGCGACTACCAGCTGCGTGGGCTGAACTGGCTGCACACCATGACCTCCACCGGCCTCGGCTGCTGCCTCGCCGACGACATGGGGCTCGGCAAGACCATCACGCTGATCGCCCTCCACCTGCACCGGCAGGGAGTCGCATCGGCCGCGGGGCCCACGCTCGTGGTCTGTCCCACCTCCCTGATGGGCAACTGGCAGCGGGAGATCGAGAAGTTCGCCCCGGGCACACCGGTACGCCGCTTCCACGGCGGGACACGTTCCCTGGAGGGCCTGGCGGACGGCGGGTTCGTCCTCACGACCTACGGCACGATGCGTCTCGACGCCGCACGGCTGGCCCAGGCGTCCTGGGGCATGGTCGTCGCCGACGAGGCGCAGCACGTCAAGAACCCGCACTCGGCGACCGCCAGGCAGTTGCGCACCATCGGCGCGCGGGCCCGCGTCGCCCTGACCGGTACCCCGGTGGAGAACAACCTCTCCGAGCTGTGGGCGATCCTCGACTGGACGACCCCGGGGCTCCTCGGGCGCCTCGGTGCGTTCCGTACCCGCTACGCGAACGCGGTGGAGGGCGGCGGCGACCCGGGCGCGGCCGAACGGCTGGCCTCACTGGTCCGCCCGTTCCTCCTGCGGCGGCGCAAGTCCGACCCCGGGATCGCACCGGAGCTGCCGCCGAAGACGGAGACCGACCGCGCCGTCCCGCTCACGCCGGAGCAGGCCGGTCTGTACGGGGCCGTGGTGCGCGAGACGCTCGACGAGATCTCCGGCTCGGACGGTCTCACACGACGCGGCCTGGTCATGAAGCTGCTGACGGCGCTGAAGCAGATCTGCAACCACCCGGCGCAGTACCTCAAGGAGGACGATCCGCGGATCGTGGGCCGCTCGGGGAAGGTGGAGCTGCTGGACGAACTGCTGGACACGATCCTCGCCGAGGACGCCGGCGTGCTGGTGTTCACCCAGTACGTGAGGATGGCGCGGCTGCTGGAACAGCACCTGGCGGCGCGCGGAATCCCCACGCAGTTCCTGCACGGAGGCACGCCGGTCGCCGAACGGGAGACCATGGTGGAGCGCTTCCAGTCGGGCGGGGCGCCCGTGTTCCTGCTGTCCCTCAAGGCCGCGGGCACCGGGCTCAACCTCACCCGCGCGGGTCATGTCGTGCACTTCGACCGCTGGTGGAATCCGGCCGTGGAGGCGCAGGCCACCGACCGTGCCTACCGGATCGGGCAGACCCAGCCGGTGCAGGTGCACCGGCTCATCGCCGAGGGGACCGTCGAGGACCGGATCGCCGCCATGCTCGCCCGGAAGCAGGGGCTCGCGGACGCGGTGCTCGGCAGCGGCGAGGCGGCTCTGACGGAACTGAGCGACGCGGAACTGGCCGAGCTGGTCGAACTCCGAGGGGGAGCAGGATGAACGAGAAGTACGGACCGGAGCGGATCTTCGCGGCGCTGCCGCCCGCGCAGGGCCGCGGATTCGCCTCGTCGTGGTGGGGCCGGGCGTGGCTCAAGGCGCTGGAGGACACGGCGCTCGACGGCGCGCAGCTCAAGAAGGGACGCAAGCTCGCCCGCGAGGGGAGGGTCGGTGCGGTCTCGGTGCGGCCCGGCCGGCTCACCGCGGTCGTCCAGGACCCGGACTCGACGGCGTACCGCAGTGATGTGCTGCTCCAGGAGATGGGCGAGGAGGAATGGGACCGCTTCCTGGACATGGCGTCCGAGCGCTCCGGCCACATCGCGGCCCTGCTGGACCGGGAGATGCCACCGCACCTGGTGGAGGACGCGGCCGCGGCCGGTCTCGATCTGCTGCCGGGAATCGGCGACCTGGAGCCCGAGTGCGGTTGCGGGGCCTGGGACCACTGCCCGCACTCGGGCGCCCTGTGCTACCAGGTGGCGCGGTTGCTCGACCAGGATCCCTTCGTGCTGCTGTTGCTGCGGGGACGCGACGAACGCCGGCTCCTGGACGAGTTGCAGGTGCGCAGCGCGGCGAGGGCGGCCGGTGGTCCGGGGGGCGGCGCGCAAGCGGCTGACGCGGCCCGCGGGCCGTCGGCGCGCGGGGTCCGGGCCGACGAGGCGTACGCGGCGCGCGACATCCTTCCTCCGCTGCCGCCTCCCCCTCCCCTGCCCTCCGGGCCGGGGACTCCGCCGTCGCTGGACACGGAGACGGATCCTGCCGGTGTCGACCCGTCGGCACTGGAGTTCCTGGCGGCGGACAGCGCCGTGCGCGCGCACGCCCTGCTGGCGGAGGCACTCGCCGCCGGCCACGGACAGCAGCCGTGGGCAGCGGTGCTGACACCGGATCAGGACGCGGTACGGCTCGCCGCCGACGGGCGGCCCGGCACCCGGCTCGCGGCGCGTCTCGCCACGGCCGCCGGATGCGGCCCGGCGGATCTCGACGTCGCGGTGCGGGCCTGGCGGTTCGGCGGGGCGGCGGCACTGGCGGTACACGCCGAGGAGTGGCGGCCGGGCCCGGCCGAACTCGCCCGGGCGCGGGCGCAGCTCGCGGCGGCGTGGGAGACGGGCGAGGGCCCCCGGCTCCGCGCGGCCGGCAACCGCTGGACCGTGACCGGTTCGGGCGCGCAGCTGCGGTACGGGCACGACGGGCGGTGGTGGCCGTACGTCAAGGAGCGGGGCCGCTGGGTTCCGGCCGGGCCCGCGGAGGACGACCCTGCGGCCGCGCTGGCCGGAGTACTGTCCGGCTCCTGAACCGGGTTACCACCACGCACGGTTCGCGGCCGCACGGAACCGCGCGGCGGGGCCGCGCGTGGTAGTGCCGTAGACCGGACCACGTCCCAGGCAGAGGAGTGCTCATGCAGCGCAGACGGATTCTTCAGGGTGCCGCGGTCACGGCCGCCGCGGCCCTGCTGCCCGCCTCGGCACGCGCCGTGGCGGCGCCGACGGCGGACACGGACTACCCCACGGCGCAGTGGTTCCCCGCGTCCGCCTCCAACTACACGGTGTCGAGCCGCCCTTCGGCCTATCCGGTCGACCGGGTCGTCATCCACGTCGCCCAGCAGACGTTCACCGAGACGATCGGCATCTTCCAGAATCCGGCCAAACAGGTCTCCGCCCACTACGTGGTGCGCTCGGGGGACGGCTTCGTCGGCCAGTGCGTACGTGAGCGGGACATCGGCTGGCACGCGGGGAACTGGGACTACAACACCCGCAGCATCGGCATCGAGCACGAGGGCTGGGTGGACCAGCCGTCGTACTTCACCCACGCCATGTACGAGCGGTCGGCGAGGCTCACGGCGGACATCTGCGACCGCTACGGGCTGACCAAGGACCGTGCGCACATCATCGGCCATCACGAGGTGCCCGGCAGCGACCACACCGACCCAGGGGTGAACTGGGACTGGGTGCGCTACATCCGCCTCGTCAACCTCGCCTGAGACAGGGTCGCTTGGGGGCGGCCGACAGCTCCGCCCGTCCGTGCGCCGGCCTACCCCGGTGGCGGGGAGGCGTCGCCCCCGTCGCGTTCCGGCCTCGGCTGCGCGGCGTCACGCGCGCCGCCGCCGGCCGGGGCGCCCCCGCCCCCGCCGGGGTCGGCCGGTGCGTCTCCGCCTGCCATCGGCATCCCGGCCGCCCCTCCGCCCCGCAGGCGCTCCAGGTCGGAGGAGCGGACCTGGATGACGAACACGGCGATGAGCGCCGCGATGCCGGAGAACACGGCGGCCACGATGAACGCGGTGGAGACACCGGAGGCGAGCACCTGGTCGCCCCAGGGTGCCGGGAGCGTGCCCGTCCTGCGGAACGCCAGCCGCTGGGCTGGGGTCGCCTCGGCGAGGAAGTGGGGGATCTGGTCCTTCGCCTCGTTGCGGCTGGCCGTCCCGAACACCGTGACCAGGATGGACAGGCCCAGTGAGCCGCCCACCTGCTGGGTGGCGTTCAGGACACCCGACGCGGCGCCGGCCTCTCTCGGCGCGACACCCGAGACCGCCATCAGGGTCAGGGAGACGAACTGCATGCCCATGCCGGAGCCGAACACCAGGATGGGTCCGAGGATGCTGCCCAGATAGGTGCTGTCTGCATCGGTCAGGGTGAGCCAGCTGAGCCCGCTCGCCGCCAGGAGGGCACCCACCACCAGGAAGGGTTTGGGTCCCCATCTGGGCAGCAGCCGGGAGGCCAGCGTCGCGCCGATGGCGATGATCACACTGATCGGCAGGAAGGCCAGGCCGGCCCGCAGCGGGCTGAAACCGAGGATGTCCTGCACGAAGAGGGTCAGGAAGAAGAACATGCCGAAGATCGCCGCGGCCAGGCTCAGCATCATCCCGTAGGCACCGGCGCGGTTGCGGTCGCGGAACATGTGCAGGGGCGTGATGGGCTGCTGCGACCGGCGCTCGACCGTCAGGAACACGAGGAGGAACACCACGGCGCCGCCGAAGGCCCCGAGGGTGAGACCGTTGGTCCAGCCGTCCTCGGATGCCCGGATGAAGCCGTAGACGAGCATCACCATGCCGAGGGTGGACGTGAACGCGCCGAGTACGTCGAAGTGCCCGGGATGCCGTTCGGATTCCTTGATGTGGCGGGGCGTCGAGGCGGCGATCAGCAGGCCGATGGGCACGTTGACGAAGAACACCCAGCGCCAGTCGAGCCACTCCACGAGCACGCCGCCCGCGAGCAGGCCGATCGCGCTGCCGCCCGCGGACACCGCGGCGAACACGCCGAAGGCACGGTTGCGCTCCGGACCTTCGCTGAAGGTCGTCGTGATGAGGGAGAGCGCGGTCGGCGAGGCGATGGCACCGCCCACGCCCTGCAACGCCCGCGCGGCGAGCAGTTGCCACGACTCCTGCGAGAGGCCGCCCAGCAGGGAGGCCAGGACGAAGAGCAGGACGCCGAACATGAAGACCCTGCGGCGCCCGAGGATGTCGCCGAGCCTGCCTCCCAGCAGGAGCAGCCCGCCGAAGGTCAGGGTGTAGGCGTTGATCACCCACGACAGGCTCTCGGTCGAGAAGCCGAGGGCGCTCTGGATGTGCGGCAGCGCGATGTTCACGATGGTGATGTCGAGAACCACCATGAGCTGGCACGAGGCGATCACGAGCAGCGCGATTCCCTTGCCGTGTCCCCGCTTCGGGGATCCGGCAATCGGCGAGGACTTCGCTCGGGATTCAGTCATGGCGTGAGGTGCCGGACACGTCGGCGGAGCACGGAAACGTTCACTCATCGACGTTAGGACGGGGGTGACACCACCGCCAATCGATCTTCCGACGGGCGCACGGGCATCCGGACTCAGGGGGTTTCGAGGGCGTGCGGGACTCACCCCGCCCGTGCGCGACGTGACAGAGCCCCGGCCCCTGGCCGTCGGCCGCCACGGGGGTCGGGGGCGGCCGGGCCCGCCTCAGTCGCGGGGCAGCAGGGAGCCCAGAGGACCGAGGTCCAGGTTCAGATCCTCCGGACGCACTCCGTGCTGTTCGCACAGCTCGCCCATCCGCTGGTCGAGCATCATGAGCGTGGTCCCGATCTCCTCCACCTGACTCTCGGTGAGGTCCCCCTGGTCGATCCGGCGGATGGCCTGCCGCTCCATCAGCTGACGCAGCAGTTCCACCACGGTCAGCACGAGGGCCACGAGATCGCGCCCCAGCTGGTCGGAGTCGACGTCGAGCCGGGGGGTGGTCACAGCGGGCCTCCGTCCGCCCAGGGAGCGGGAACACGTTCGTTGACCGAGGAGAGCAGGGCGTGCAGGGAGAGCCGCACGAGTGGAACGTCCGCGATCGCGATCACCAGGTCACCGCTGATCACCACGCCCGTCGCCAGGACCCGGTCGAGCAGGTCGACGAGGGGCACGCCGATGGGGCCGGTCAGGGGTTCCGGGTTGTCCCAGGGCACCAGTTCCCGCTCCATCGCTACACCTCGCCGACGAAGGAGTACGGCACCCAGGGGCCGGAGACGTCGATGCGGGCACCGGTCGCGTCCCGCAGTGTCCGGGCGAGCGCGTCGAGTTCGGTCCTTCGGTGCTCGGCCACCAGATAGGTGGCGTTGAGCACCTGGGCACGCGCCTTCCCTCCGGGCTCGGGAGCGTGGAGCCGCAGCCGGCGTCCCGCGGCGGCGAGGTTCAGGAACGCGGCGTCGACCGTTTCGGCGAGCCGGAGGGAGTCGTCGTGCCGTCGCTCGCGCCGCGCCTGCGCTCCTCGCTTGCGTTCCAGGTAGGCGAGGCCCGCCCCGGGGGCCGGACGGGTGCGTGCGCCCGGCGCCCCCTGCGGGTGCGGTGCGGGGACGGGCTCCGGCACCGAGGGAGCGGCCGCGTAGACCTTCACCCCCCACTCGGCGTGGCCGGCGGTCCGCCTCAACGCGGCGAGGAAGCGCCCGGTCTCCTCGACGAGTGCCTGCCGGGCCCGCTCCTCGCCGTGGTAGAGCGTGGCCAGCGGAAGGGGGACGGTGGGGCACACGGCGGCCGCCGCCGACACCACGTCGTGGTGGGCGCGCGCGTACCGTTCGAGTTCGTCACGCTCCGACATACGGACCTGCCATGCCTCGTCCGTGAAGTCGGCCGCCCGGACGGTCTGGACGATCGCGGTCAGCTCGCCGAACCGCAGGCGGCGCAGGGGCGCGCCGGCGGCGACCCCCGGCAGGCCGGCGAACGCGGCCGGATCCGGTGCCTCGCAGACCGCGAATACGTAGAGGGCGCTCTCGGCCGAAGCCGGTTCGGGTCCCCGGTCCGTCATGTCGCTCGGTTCTCCTTGCTCATGCCTGGTCCGAACTCTCTTCCGGCTTCGATTCGAGTGCCTCCAGACGCGCCCGCAGTTCACGGTTCTCGTCCAGGAGGGAGTTGTGGGCGGCACGCGAGCTCAGCGCCGGATCCGTCTCCCACCAGTCGATCCCGGCCTTCTTCGCGGTATCCACGGATGCCACGAACAGGCGGAGCCGGATGGTGAGCAGTTCGATGTCGAGGAGGTCGATCTTGATGTCCCCCGCGATGACGATGCCCTTGTCGAGAACGCGTTCGAGGATGTCGGCGAGGCTGGAATTCGGCGGCCCCGGGATGGGGTAGGCCTCCCGCTCCAGGTCGAGGTCGGTCACCTCGACGCCTTACGTGCGCGCCGTTTTCTGGGGGCGACTTCCTCTTCCTCTTCCTCTTCCTCGGGTTCCTCCTCGTCCTCGTACTCCTCCTCGGGTTCCTCGTCGTCCTCCTCGGGCTCCTCGTCGTCCTCGTACTCCTCCTCGTCCTCCTCGTCCTCCGGTTCGTCGTCCTCCTCCGGCTCCTCCTCGTCCTCGTACTCCCCCTCGTCCTCGTCCTCCGCCTCGTCATCGGAATCGTCGGGCTCCTCGCCCTCCGACTCCTCCCTCTCCATGGCTTCCTCGTGCGTCACGACGACCTCTCCGTCGCGGATCTCGCCGCGCCAGCCCTCGGGCTCCTCATCGGTGAGCGTGACGAACCGCTGGAAGAGCTTGAAGTCGAGTCGCATCCGGCGGCCCTGCACCCGCCAGAGGTTGCCCGTCTTCTCGAAGAACCCCGAGGGGTAGTACTCGACCACCAGAACGATCCGGGTGAGGCTCGGCGCCAGCTCGTGGAAGCTGACGCAGCCGCGGGTGGAGCCCTTGGCACCCTCGGAGGTCCACACGATGCGGTCGTCGGGCACCTGCTCCTGGACCGTCGCCTTGAAGCCCCGTGAGGACGGGCCGATCTTGACCTTCCAGTCGCTCGACATCTCCTCGTCCATCGAGACGCTCTGCACGCCCTTGGTGAAGCTGCCGAACTTGTCGTAGCGCGTCCAGTGGTCGTACGCGTCACGCAGGGGGACACCGACGTCGAGGACCTCGACGATGTTCATCGACTTGCCCCCGCCGGACTGGGTCTTCCCCTTCCCGCCCCCGAACGTGTCCTTTGCCTTGTCCACGACCTTGTCCTTGACACTCCCGGCCTTCTCCGAGACGAAGGCCTTCACCGGTGATTCGCCCTGCGCCACGCGTGAGGCGACCGAGGGCAGGGAACCGCCGTTCTCGGCGATGTCCGTGAGCTGCCCCGTGATTCCCGTCAGTTTGTCCCCAGCCTTCTGAGCGAGCTTCTCCGTCTGTGCGCCGAGGAAGTTCGTGAGCTCTCCGCGAAGGCGGTCCATACCCGACTCGCCCGACTCGGGTTCGTCCCTGTCCGTCCTGGCCATGGCTGCCTACCTCCGTCGTTCGCCGCGCTGGGACGCGGTTCGCTTCGATGACGTCGTCTTCTTGGCCGAAGTGGTCTTCCTCGCCGACGACTTCTTGGCTGGAGCCGACTTCTTGGCGGGCGCCTTGCGGGCTGCGGACTTCTTCGCCGGCGCGGACTTCTTCGCCGGTGCAGATTTCTTGGCAGACGCCTTCTTGGCCGGTGCCGCCTTCTTCCCGGCCGGTCCGGGCTTATCGGCGGCCTTCTTCCCGGCCGCCTTCTTCGCAGCGGCCTTCTTCGCCGGGGTCTTCTTCGCCGGGGTCTTCTCGGCAGCCGCCTTCTTCGCAGCGGTCTTCTTCTGAGGTGCCTTCTTCTCAGGGGCCTTCCCCGCCGCGGCCTTCTTCGCCGGAGGCCGCTTCTTGGCCGGAGACTGCTTCTTCGCCGCCTTTTCACCGGCCCCACGACCGGCCTCCTCCTCGGACGGCCTGCTCCGGCGGGCGCTCGGTCGCGGCTCCTCCGGCTCCTCCCCCTCGTCCTCCTCCTCTTCCTCCGGCTCCTCGGACTCGTCGTACTCCTCGTCCTCGTACTCGGGTTCGTCCTCGTCGAACTCGTCCTCGTACGTGTATTCCTCGTCCTCTTCGTACTCCTCCTCCGGCGCCCCGAGCCGCGCCGTCCGGTCACTCAGGGCGTCGGCCAGGGAGTTCATGCCCCGGTCCGCTGCCGCGCTCAGGGCCTTCCTGCCGGAGTCGAGCACCTCGCCCCTCAACTGGTCCTGGAGTTCGGCGAACTGCGGTACCTCGCTCAGCCTGCGCATGCCCTCGGCCGCGAGCTGACGCGGTTCCAGGCCGAAGCGCCTGCCCGCCAGGTAGGTCGCCACGGAGAGCGCCAGACGGCCCTTCTTCGTGCGACCGAGTACGTATCCGCCCACCACGGCTGCGGCGAGCGTCACCTTGGTCTGTTCTTCCATGACTGAGTCACCTTCGATGGTTCGGCGCGGGGCGGACCCGGCCGGCGTGGAGCCGGTCGAGCAGTTCCTCCTCCTCCCGTTCGAACTCCTTGAGGCTGACGTCGCCGGCCTCGAGTTCCTGGTTGAGCGCGGCGAGCTGCCCGCGGATCACACCCGGGTCGTGGAGTTCACGGTCGGCGACGTCGTTCACCTTCTCCGCGACCCACGCGACACCGCGGACCGGTGCGAGGGGCAGCAGGAGCAGGCCGCTGAGCAGTCCCATGTCAGCCCCCCGCGGCCGGGGTCCGGAGCGGGCGGGAGGAGACGAAGCTGTAGCAGGGCAGCGGCCCGGCGACCCTGAACTCGGCGTGCTCGCGGTGGGTGTCCGCGAACCGCCGGACCGTCGCGCGGAAGCTGTCGCTCCCGCTCCGGTCGACGAGGAACGACACGTTGAGCGAGCAGCCGTGGACCTCCGGCCCCGCGGCGACCTCACGCGCCATCGGTGTGAGGGTGCGCAGGAGCTTCTTCCCGGCTTCGGCCGCCCGGCGCGACAGGGCGGTGGCCACGGCCTCGCCGAGCCGGACGTTCGCCTCGTAGTCGGGCCGCCTGCGTACCGCCTCACGCAGCCGCCGTACGTCCTTCTCCTCCGCGACGACGGCCGCGAGCGAGTCCTGGGCGGGGAGGGCCTTGAGGTTGATCTCGACGCAGCCGTCCAGGTGACTCAGCGTCGCGAGGTGACCGTCCTGCGAACCGGCGAGCTGGGCGCGTACGGACTCCTCGTCCGGCGCGACCGCCCCGAATCTCATGGGCAGCAGCGAACCGCGGTCCGCGAGGCCGAGCAGCACGTCCTGATGAGCCATCAGGTCGCGTCGCCTGGCGCGTAGTCGGGAGGGTGCGTCGCTCACGACAGCGGTGACCTGTCCTTCGTCGACCCTCCGCAGCGCGGCCGGAGGACCGCCCACGCCCACGGCGCCCGGGGGGAGCGCCGTCCCCACGGGGATGATCGCGTAGACGTACACGCCGTTCCCGATCACGGTCATGCCTCCACGCGTCGGCGTCGGGTCGCGCCGTCGCGGGCGGGTGCCCGGCGCTTCTTCGGGCGCTCCTGCCGCGCGTCGTCCTCGTCGTCACCGCTCCCCACGGCGTGGCGCACGGTGTCGCCGACGGACTCCGCCGCCTTGCGCACCTTGCGCTTGCCGACCGCCTTGGCGGCGCGTCCGCTGAGCAGTTCGGGGACGGTGGTGCTGCCGGAGTCACGCTCCAGGTCGAGGCGGTTGCACGCCTCGGCGAAGCGCAGGTAGGTGTCCACGCTCGCCACGACGATGCGCGCGTCTATCTTGAGGATCTCGATGCCGACCAGCGACACCCGGATGAAGACGTCGATGACCATGCCCCGGTCGAGGATGAGTTCAAGGACGTCGTAGAGCGTGCCGGCCCGGGGCGGGCACGGGGCGATCTCGTCCGCGTACATGGTCGTGGTCATGGAGCGTCCTTCCGGGTGAGGGGGCGGAGCGGGTCACTCGTCGGCGGAGCCGCGCCGGTAGCGGCGTACCCGGCTGTACTCCGTGAGTTCGCCCCGCTCGTCGATCTGCACCTCGTAGGAGGCCAGCAGACTCGTCGTGTCCGGGATGCGGGGGACTTCGAGCACGTCGACGACGACGCACCATCCGTCGTCCTTCCGCCGTACCGCCGACACGCCCTCCGCGGAGTGGGAGATCAGCCGTTCCAGGCTTTCGCAGGCAGCACGCGCCGCGTGTTCGGGGCCGCTCCGGGACGGGCGGGGGGCTGCCGTTTTCGATGCGTGCCCGGACCGGGCGCGACGGTTCTCTGCCATGGGATCCAGTCTGGTCAGGATCGGTTCGCACGCATCTCGAAGGAGGCGGGGGCCGACCGGGGCGCTCACCCTTTCGGCGTTCCCGCCGGACGCGTCGGCCGGGACGCGTGCACAGTCGTACGCATGAGTGAGGACCGAGGGCCCGACGGGCCCGACGACGAGCACGTGCGGCCGTCCGGAACCGGTGACACGACCGTCGAGGCGCTCGGGGCGCTGACGGAAGCACTGGAGAGTGTGGAGCGGGCCCGGGGGCAGCTCTACGGATTCCACCAGCTCACGGGGGGCGCGGATCTGACCCTCGACCGGGCGGTCGAGCTGCTCCGGATGGGTGGCCACACGGAGCAGGCCGACCTGGTGGAGCGGGAGATCCTGGGCCGCAACGTCGTCCCCGGCTGCTGGACGTTCCAGCTCGTCGAGGCCTACGACGACACGTACTACCGGCCGTTCGTCGAGGTGGAGGAGCGGGTGCGCAGGGAGCTCGTGGGCGGACGGCGCCACCTCTACGAGGCCGGGATGAAGGAAGCCCGACGCACGCACGGGCACCCTCAGCACACCGCGCGGCCCTGACGATGGACCCGGCAGAGGCCCTGCGGCGGATCGCTTTCCTCCTGGAGCGGTCCCAGGCGGCGACGTACCGGGTGAAGGCCTTCCGCACGGCGGCGGACGCGGTCGGCTCCCTGGACGGGGAGGAACTGGCCGATCGGGTGGCGCGGGGTTCGCTGGAGAGGATGCGCGGCATCGGGCCGAAGACGGCCAAGGTCATCCGGGAGGCGGTGGAGGGCGCGACGCCCGGATACCTCGCCGCCCTGGAGGACGAGGCGTCCGCGCCCCTGGCCCCGGGTGGCGAGACCCTTCTCGCCGCCCTCCGGGGTGACTGCCACATGCACTCGGACTGGTCCGACGGGGGCAGTCCCGTCGCGGAGATGGGCCGGACCGCGAGGGAGCTGGGTCACGAGTGGGCGGTGCTCACGGACCACTCCCCCAGGCTGACCGTGGCCAACGGGCTCTCGACGGAGCGCCTTCTCGAGCAGCTGTCCGTGGTGGCGGAGCTCAACGAGCGGTGGGCGCCCTTTCGTCTGCTCACCGGGATCGAGTGCGACATCCTCGCCGACGGCTCCCTCGACCAGGACGCCGAGGTGCTGGAGCGCCTCGACGTGGTGGTCGTCTCGGTCCACTCGAAGCTGCGCATGGACGCCGCCGCGATGACCGAGCGCATGCTCGCGGCCGTGCGCGATCCGCACGCGGACATCCTGGGGCACTGCACGGGCCGTCTCCTCGGCGGGAAGAAGCGGCCGCCGTCGGAGTTCGACGCCGAGCGCGTCTTCGCGGCGTGTGCCGAGTCGGGGACGGCGGTCGAGATCAACTGCCGGCCGGAGCGGCTCGATCCGCCGCGCTCCCTCCTCCGCCGGGCGGTGGCGTCGGGGGCGCTCCTGTCGATCGACACCGACGCGCACGCACCCGGTCAGCTGGACTGGCAGGTCTACGGCTGCGCGCGGGCCGAGGAGTGCGGTGTGCCCGTGGAGCGGGTCATCACGTCATGGTCCCGGGAACGGCTCCTGGAGTGGACGGCCGGGAAGTCCAGCCGGTAGGGCACCGGCGCGAGGACGGGCCGGTCGCGGAGGTCCGGCGTAGAGTCGATCACGGCCCATGTGACTCCGCGGCAGGAGGACATCCATGTCACGTCACCGCACAGGCCCCTCCCTTCCACGACCGCGCGGAGAGCTCTCGGCGCGGGTGATCGGCTACCTGCGGGACGGCAGCGCCCTGCCGGATCCCGGGCGCGCGTGGGACGCCGAGCCCTACGGCGACGATCTGCAGCTCGCCCTGTACGTCTGCTACGAGCTGCACTACCGCGGGTTCACCGGCGTGCGCCCGGAGCTGGAGTGGGACCCGCCCCTGCTCGCGGTGCGCGCGGCCCTGGAGGACCGCTTCCTGGCCGCCCTGCGGCACGACGCCACGGCGAGCGCTCCTCCGGAGGAGGTCCTCGAAGGCCTGCTGGTGGAACCGGTCCGCGGCACCGGCGTCTCCTGGTTCCTCCAGGACCGCGGCGAGCTGCGCCATCTGCGTGACTACGCGCGGCAGCGCTCGCTCTACCACCTCAAGGAGGCCGACCCGCACGCCTGGGTGCTGCCCCGCCTCGCCGGCCGGGCCAAGGCGGGCATGGCCGCGATCGAGTACGACGAGTTCGGCGCCGGGCGCGCGGACCGGATCCACGCCCGGCTGTTCGCCGGCCTCATGGCCGACCTGGGTCTCGACCCCGCGTACGGCCGCTACCTGGACGAGGGCTGTGCGCCCATGCTGGCCCTCGTCAACCTGATGTCGCTGTTCGGTCTGCACCGGCGGCTGCGCGGGGCGCTGGTGGGGCACTTCGCGGCGGTCGAGATCACCTCCTCCCCCGCCTCACGGCGACTCGCCCACGCCATGAAGCGCACCGGGGCGGGCGCCGCGGCGGAGTTCTTCTACACCGAGCACGTCGAGGCCGACGCGGTGCACGAGCAGGTCGTACGCCGTGAGGTGATCGGCGGTCTGCTCGACGACGAGCCGGGGCTGGCGGCCGATGTCGTGTTCGGCATCACCGCCACCGGGTGTCTCGAGGACCGGCTCGGGGAACGGCTGCTGGCGGACTGGGGGGCCTGACCGTCCGGGTCCCGCACCCGCCGTGCCGAAGCGTCGAACGGAGTCGCAGATGTCCGCAGACCTGGCCGAGGCCACGCGCACCGGCCGCCTGATGACACTCCCCGGTGTGTACGCGCCCCAGCACGACACCCGCCTGCTCATGGCCGCGCTGAACCGGGAGGGTGTCGCCCGGGGCGCCGAGGTGCTGGACGTCGGCACCGGCAGCGGCGCGCTCGCCCTGCACGCGGCGCACCTGGGCGCGCGGGTGACGGCCGTGGACATCGCGTGGCGGGCCGTGATGACCACCCGGCTGAACGCGTTGCTGCACCGCCGTCGCATCCGTGTGCGGCGCAGCGATCTCCTGTCGGCGCTGCCCGGCCGGTCCTACGACCTGGTGGTCTGCAACCCGCCCTATGTGCCGTCCCCGGTGGACCTGCTCCCCGGGCACGGTGCGGCGCGGGCCTGGGAGGCCGGACGCGACGGGCGGGCGGTCCTCGACCGGCTCTGCGCGAGCGCCCCGGCAGCCCTGCGCCCGGGTGGCCGCCTGCTCCTGGTGCACTCGGGCCTGTGCGACGGCGACGTGACCGTGCGGCGGCTCTCGGATGCCGGGCTGCGGGCCCGTGTCAGTGACCGCGCGCTGGTGCCCCTCGGGCCGGTGCTGCGCTCGCGGCTGCGCTGGCTCAGGGACACGGGGCTGGTGGGAGCCGGGGAGACGTCGGAGGAACTGGTGGTCATCCGTGCCGAACACGCCTGAGCGCCCGTGCCGGATCACCCTCGGCGACGACGGCCCCCTCCTGGTGGAGGGCCCCGTGGAAGTCACCTGCCCGGACGGCGAGGTGGCCTTCTCGGACCGGTTCGTCGTTGCCCTCTGCATGTGCCGGCGGAGCCGCGTGTACCCCTGGTGCGACACCAGCCACCGGCGTCGTGCGCGGTCCGGCGAAGGGCCGTGCGCCCCCTCGGACTGACCGCTCTCACTCGCCGGCCCGCAGCCTCACCGGTGCGGCCCCCCGCAGCCGGCGGGACATCGCCCGCAGGCGGGGGTGGCGGTGGTGCGCCTCCGCCGAGCGGCGGTCCAGCTCCTCGGCGAGGCGCTCCGTGCGCTTGTCGATGTCGAGTTCGTCGAGGATGCGGTCCACCTCGGCGAGCAGCGCACCGTGCAACTGCCACTGCCTGGGGTGCTCCTGGACGTCCTCGAGCAGCAGATCCGCCACGCGGTCGCGTGTGGCGCGGCTGCGGGCGAGCGCGTCGGCCAGGCGTTCCTCCGCCTCCTCTCCGCTCCCGGCCATCGGCGTGGTGATCATCAGTGCGAATCCCTCGATGGCGTCGGACATGTGCCCGAAGAGTTCCCTGAGGTCGGTGGCCACGTCCTCGGGGAAGAGTGCCTCCTCCGTACGGGCCTTGGCCAGGTCGGTCAGCGTGCGGGTGAGGACGCGCAGCACGACGGCGCAGATCTCCAGCGTGTCGAGTCCGGTGCGCAGGACGACACGGTGGAGCAGCCCCTGCTTGACGCGGGGGTTGAGCATCAGGCTCTCCTCGGCCTGCCGCAGGGACGCGTCGACCTCCACGATGTCGTGGTCCAGGCGGCGCGCCTCGTGCAGGCGCGCGGCTGCCTCCCGCACCGGGTGGTTCCCGCCGATCTCCTCGCCCAGGGCCCGGAACATCCGGCTCATCCGCTCGCCGAGGCCGCCGATGGAGACGCCCGCGGACTCGACCCAGACGGGCGGTGCCAGCAGGAGGTTGAAGAGCAGCCCCACCCCGGCGCCGATCAGCGTCTCCAGTACGCGCTCCCAGGCGGTGTCGGCGACCTGCGCGACGCCGAGGACCAGCATCGCGCTGATGGCCACCTCGGGCACGAACTCGTTGACCCGGACCAGCCGTCCGATCAGCAGCGACGTGAAGATGGTCAGCCCGAGGGTCCACCAGCTCAGGCCCACCAGGGAGCTGAACCCGCTGGCGATCAGGACGCCGACCACGACGGCGTTGACCCGGCGGATGCCGGTGGTCAGCGTGGCGTAGAGCGTCACCTGCACCACGAGCAGGGCGGTCAGGGGGGCGGTGAGCGGGGCGGGGTGCGGGGCGGGCAGGACCGACTGGGCCACCGCGAAGGCGATGACGGCCGCCGCCGTCGACCGCAGTGTCTGGGCCGCTGCGGGCTCGGTGGTGCGCTGGACGAGTTTGACCACGGGCTCGGGCGTGGAGACGGCAGGCATTCCTTCACGGTGCCCCGTTCCGCGCCTCCGCAGTGCTCCGGGCTCCCGCCGGACTCCGTACGGACGTACGCGTGCCCCCATCGGCACCGCCTCGCGGTCCCGGCGGCCCGGGGTGATGGTGGATACATGGCTATCTCACTCCAGCCCCCTGGGGAGACGCCTCCTGCGGAGGGCTGCATCAGCGAGGCACACGTCGAACGCCCCGACGGAGGGATCTGGGAACACCCGGTCTTCTGGGCATCGCTCGTGCTGCTGGGTTCCGTCATCGTCGCCGGATACTTCTTCGCACGGATCTTCGGGTTCGCGTGAGCGCGCGGGGGACGCTGGACGCGCTGCTGGAGCGGCACGGCACCACGTACGCCGCCGAGGCGGGCATCCGGCTGCGTGACACCCCGCAGCCCCTGTACCAGTTGCTCGTCCTGAGCCACCTGCTGAGCGCGCGGATCCGCGCCCAGGTCGCCGTGGCGGCGGCCCGGGCGCTGTTCGCCCATCGGCTGCGGACACCACGCCGGATGGCGGACGCCACCTGGCAGGAGCGCGTGGACGCGCTGGGTGAGGGCGGCTACCGACGGTACGACGAGCGTACGGCGACCCAGCTGGGCGACGGTGCCCTTCTCCTGCTCGACGCGTACGGCGGGGACCTGCGGCGCCTGCGCCGGGAAGCGGGCGGTGACACGGACGCGCTGCGCTCGGGGCTCCGCCGCTTTCCCGGCATCGGACCCGCGGGCGCCGACATCTTCCTGCGCGAGGTGCAGACGGTGTGGCCGGAGACGGCGCCCTATCTGGACGCGAAGGCGCTCCAGGGTGCCGAACGGCTCGGTCTGCCCGCCTCACCCGGCAGGCTCTCCCGGCTGGCCGGGGACCAGGACCCGGCCGTGGTCGCGGCGGCGCTGGTGCGGGGCGCGCTGGACAGGGGCTGAGGGCGCTCAGCCCTTCGGGCGCCGTCCGCCGGGCTTGGTCGAGCGGCTCTCCACGAGCGCGCGCCGGATCTGGGAGGCGGTGGCGCGGGCGTGGTCCGAGGTCGCCGTCCGGTCGGCCACCGAGGTCACGAAGCGGTGGGTCGGACGCAGGCACCGGCCGCACGGGGTGTCGGTGGTGAGGACGTAGCCGTCCTCGCACTGGGGGTCCGAGCAGCGGCCGGGGCTCACGAGCGCTTCGGCGATCTCCTGCGGTGCCCAGCGGCGCCGCCCGTCCTCGTCCTTCTCGTGGAGGGCGTGGGACCAGCGGACGTTCCACCGCCGTTCGACCCGTTCCAGGAGCTGGTCGGGCGTACGCCGCGCGAGTTCCTGGTGGATCAGGTCGTGGACCGTGCGGGGGTGGCGGTGGCCGAGTGCCTGGACCAGCGGTTGCGGAAGTGCCTGGAGGATGTAGGTGACCGGGTCGCGGCCCGCGCGCTCGCGCCACTTGCGGCAGGCGCAGGGGCCCTCGGCGGGCAGGGCGCGCTGGCACCGGCCGCACAGGCCCCGGCATTCCGCGCACAGTCCGTCGTCGAGTCCGTCCAGATGGGGCGCGGGTGCGCGGCCGCAGTCACGGCAGCAGGAGGCGCAGGGACCGCAGAGGCGCTCGTCGCCGAGCTTCGTCGTCCACTGCCGCTGCTGGCAGCGGCAGCACAGGACGTTGTTGCAGTACTCGTGGTGGGCGGCGCCCGACTGTCGTCCGGGGTGCGGGAATGACATTGGTGCGTTCTCCAGGTGCGCGGCGAGGACCGGTCAGGTCCTCGCCCTGTCGACGAGCGCGCGGGGGCCCTCGGAACGACCGTATCGTCCCCGCCGGGCCCCGTGCGGCGCTGTGCCGCGATCGGACCGACATTCTCCCGCATCCGGAGGGTGCGCGCGGTCAGGGCCGCAGGCCGCTGACGACGTCCGCGGTGGCGGTGATCCCTTCGTGGATGGTGGGCGCCATGCTCGTGCCCGCGAGGAGGAACCCGAGCAGGGCGCAGACGATGGCGTGCGAGATCTTGAGTCCGCCGTTGCGCAGGAAGATCACTGCGAGGATCAGCAGGAGCAGCACCACTGAGATCGAAATGGCCATGGCCAACCTCCTCCGCCGCGCCGGATTTGCGGCATTCGGCCGCCAGTGTGGCGCAGCGGAGGGGCCGTTCGGCGCACGGGCGCGCCCGCCGAACGGGTGTTGACGCACGGTGACCGGTCGTACCGGCCGGCGGCGGTCAGCCGGTGCCGCGGCCCCCGGCCTCACGGCGGCGGAGGAAGGTTTCGAGTCCCGCCAGATCGTCGGTGTTGAGGTGGTCGACGCCCGCGGCGAGGAGCTCGGTCCAGACGGCTTCGCGCCCCGGGCCGGCGGTGTCGGGGGTCCCCCAGAAGCGGACCCGCTGTCCCCGCGCGTGGGCCGCCGTGACGAAGGTGCGCAGCCGCTCCCGTTCGGCGGCGGGGAAGGGCCCTGCCCCCTGCCAGTCGAAGGCGGTGGCCCAGTTGGTGCTGATGAGGGGGATGAAGGAGGCGGGCGCGGCGGTGCCGAGGTCGTCCGGCCGGCCGTCGTAGAAGGCGTACCGGGTGGTCCGGGTCTCCATCGGGGTGCGCGCGGCGCGGTCTCCCGAGACGACGGCGGTGACCGCGCCGGCGCGGACCCGGCCCTGGGCACAGCGGGTGAGGATGCGGCGGTAGCGGGTGAGTACCCGGTCGAGCACCGGGTAGGTGGCGGCGCCGTCGGTCTTGATGTCGATCAGCAGCTGAAGCGGGCCGGGGTGTCCGGCGTGGACGCGGCCGTGGTTCGCCCGGACCGTGGCCAGCAGGGGGTCGAGGTAGAGCGAGCTGAGCGTGCGTGCGGGGTCGAGGCTCTCGGCCTCGTGGGCGACGAGCAGTTCGCCGCCCACGAGGAAGATGTCCGCCTCGACGCTGGTGAACCCGTGCGCGAGCGCGTCGTACAGCGGGCGCGGGTGCAGGTAGTCGTTGTGCGCGTGGGCGCGGGCCAGGGGGCGGGGGCCGCGGGGACGGGCACTCGCGGCCGGGGCGGCTGCGGCGGACCGGGCGGGGATGAACGCGCCTGCCGCGGCAGTGGCGAGGGCGGTGGTGACGACTCTGCGACGGGTCAGGTGTGCCATGGGGTCTCCCTGAGACGGTCGGGGGGCAGAGCGGGCGGGGGGACGCGACGAGTATGGGGGCGCGGGCACCCCGAAAGGCAGGTACTCGCCAAGAGTTGAGCGGGCTGTCGCCCTCCCGTCGGACACGCTGCGCCTGCTGTTCCCTCCCTCCGCGCCCGGACATGCCGGGGCGGGGCGCGTACGGCTCCACGCGCCCCGCCCCGGACCCGTCGCCCTACGGCGCCGGCAGCTCCATCAGCTCGGCCACGGACTCGCGGTGGCGTCCCGCGCTGCCGTAGGCGAGCGAGTCGGCCTTGGCCCGCTTCAGATACAGGTGCGCGGGGTGCTCCCACGTCATGCCGATCCCGCCGTGCAGCTGGACGCATTCCTCCGCCGCGTGCACGGCCACCCCGGAGCAGTAGGCCTGCGCCACGGCCACCGCGAGGGCGGTGTCCGGGCTGCCGGTGGCCAGCGCGTCGGCGGCGTTGCGGGCGGCGGCGCGGGCGGAGACGACCTCCAGCCAGAGCTGGGCCATCCGGTGCTTGAGCGACTGGAACGAGCCCACCGGCCTGTTGAACTGGTGGCGTTCGCGGGTGTACCGGACGGTCTCGGTCAGGCACCACTCGGCGAGCCCGAGCTGTTCGGACGCGAGCAGCCCCGCACCGGCCAGCAGGCCCCTGCGCACGGCGACGGCCGCCGGGCCCGCCTCGGCGAGCCGGGTGCCCCGGGCCCCGGTGAGGGTGACCGTGGCGAGCGGGCGGGTCAGGTCGAGGGGGACCAGCGGCTGGACGGCGACACCGTCCCCGCCGGCCTCGACCGCGTACAGCCCCTGCGCCGTGGGCACCAGCAGCACGTCGGCGGCGGCGGCCTCGGCGACGCCGGTCACGGTCCGCTCCAGGGTCCCGGTCATCGCCAAGGACGCGTCGGCGGGCGGAGTGGCGAAGGGCAGGGCGAGGACGGCGGTCCTGCGGCCCGAGGCCAGCTCGGTGAGGAGCGCGGCGACCGGGCCGCCGTCGTCGCCCAGGGCGAGGAGGATCTCGGTCGCGACGACCGCGCTCGTCAGGTACGGCGCCGGGGCCACGCTGCGCCCGAGCTCCTCCAGCACCACGGCCGCCTCACGGTGGCCGGCGCCCTGGCCGCCGAGCTTCTCCGGGACCAGCAGCCCCGCGGCCCCGATGCCCACGGCAAGCGATTCCCACAGCCGCGGGTCGTACGGCGTGTCGGACTCGGTGCCGGCGATCACCGTCGGCGCGTCGGCCCGGTCGGCGAGCAGCGCGCGTACGGCGGACCGCAGGTCGTCCTCGGCTTCCGAGTAGAGCAGGTCGGGCGCCTGGGCTGCTTCGGTCTGTGCGGTCATCGGGCGAGGTCCTTCCAGGCGACGTCCTTGTCGTTGCGCGGTTCGGCGGGCAGTCCGAGGACGCGCTCGGCGACGATGTTGAGCAGGACCTCGCTCGTACCGCCCTCGATGGAGTTGCCCTTGGACCGCAGGTAGCGGTAGCCGGCGTCCCGTCCGGTGAAGTCCACGAGCTCCGGGCGGCGCATGGTCCAGTCGCCGTACAACAGGCCCTCGTCTGCAAGGAGTTCGACCTCCAGCCCGCTGATCTCCTGGTTGAGGCGGGCGAACGCGAGCTTCATGCCGGAGCCTTCGGGGCCGGGCTGCCCGGCGACGAGCTGCTGGCGCAGCCGCTCGCCGGTGAGCCTGGCGACCTCGGCCTCGACCCAGAGGGCCAGCAGCCGCTGGTGGAGGTCGTGGGTGCGCAGGCCGGGCTGTTCGCGCCAGGTCCTCGCGACGGTGCCGATCATGCCGCCCTCGCGGGGGATGCGTGCTCCGCCGATGGAGACGCGCTCGTTCATCAGCGTGGTCTGCGCGACCTTCCAGCCGTCACCGACGGGGCCGAGCCGCCTGCTGTCCGGGATGCGTACGCCGGTGAGGAAGACCTCGTTGAACTCGGCCTCACCGGTGATCTGCCGGAGCGGCCGCACCTCGACACCGGGGTCGGTCATGTCGCAGATGAAGTAGCTGATCCCGCGGTGCTTGGGGACGTCCGGGTCGGTCCGGGCGATCAGGATCGCCCAGCGGGCCACGTGGGCACTGGACGTCCAGACCTTCTGCCCGTCGACCACCCAGTCGCCCGACCCGTCCCTGACCGCGCGCGTGCCGAGCGCGGCGAGGTCGGATCCGGCGCCGGGCTCGCTGAAGAGCTGGCACCACACCTCGTCGCCGGTCCACAGCGGACGCAGGAAGCGCCGCTTCTGCTCCTCCGTGCCGTATCCGAGGATCGTCGGGGCCGCCATGCCGAGGCCGATGCCGATGCGGCGCGGATCGTTGTCGGGGGCGCCCGCGGCGGCGAGTTCGGCGTCGGCGACGGTCTGCAGGGAGCGCGGCGCGTCGAGTCCGCCGAGCCCGACGGGGTAGTGCACCCAGGCCAGGCCCGCGTCGAAGCGCGCCCCGAGGAAGTCGGAGCGGTCGGTGGTGGCCGGGGGGTGGGACGCCAGGAGTTCCCGGGTGAGGTGGCGGATCCGGGCCGCGTCGGGTGCGGTGCTCACCGGGCGCCTCCCGACGGCAGGACGACGATGCGGCCGGTGCTGGCGCCGTCGGCGACCCGCTGTACGGCCCGTGCCGCGTCGGCCATGGGTACGCGCTCGCTGATCAGCGGCTTGATGAGGCCCCGCGCCGCGAGGTGGGTGAGTTCGTCGTGGCAGGCGCGGACCGCGGCGGGGTCCTTGGTGTTGTACAGGCCCCAGTGGAGTCCGGCGATCGAGTAGTTTTTCACCAGGGCGTGGTTGAGGGCCGGGGCGGGGATGTCACCGCTCGCGAAGCCCACGACGACGACGCGGCCCTCGAAGGCGACGCACTTGACGGACTTCGCGTAGGCGTCACCGCCGACCGGGTCGTAGACGACGTCCGCGCCGCGCCCGCCCGTGGCCTCCTTCACCGCCGCGACGATGTCCTCGCTCCGGCGGTCGATGACCAGGTCGCATCCCAGCTCGCGCGCGACGGCGGCCTTCGCCGCTCCGCCGACGACCCCGATGACGGTGGCTCCGGCGGCCTTGCCGAGCTGGACCGCCGCGCTGCCGACGCCGCCCGCGGCGGCGTGGACCAGCAGCGTCTCACCGGCCTGGAGACGGGCGCGCCGGTGCAGCCCGAACCAGCCGGTCTGGTAGCCGATGTGCAGTGCGGCGGCCTCGGCGTCGTCCAGCGCGTCGGGGGCCGGCAGCAGGGCCGCCTCGTCGGCGACGACGTAGTCGGCGAAGCCGCCCCGCGGGAGGGCGGGGGTGGCGAGCACCCGGCGCCCGTCCTCCGTCTCACCGCAGATCTCGACACCGGGGGTGAAGGGCAGCGGGGGCCGCACCTGGTACTGGCCCCGGCAGAGCAGCGCGTCGGGGAAGTTGATGTTCGCCGCCCGCACCCCGAGCAGTACCTGCCCGTCGCCGGGCACCGGCCGGTCCGCCTCCTCGAGCTCCATCACCTCGCCCGGCTCGCCGTTCCGGTGCACTCGCCATGCCTGCATGAGGGGCCTCCACAACACTGTCGGCATTACCACTGCTCCGGCGCATACTAAGCGGTCGCTTGCCTATCTGGGAACACCTCGTACGGGTCGGCCCCCACCCGTTCACGGCCGCTTCGGCTTGGCCCTGACATGCATCCGCTCCCCCTGCGGCCCGAACAGGCTGAGGAATTCGACCGGCTCGTCGCCCGCCGGGCCGAACCAGTGCGGAAGCCTGGTGTCGAACTCGGCCGCCTCCCCCGGGGACAGGACCAGGTCGTGCTCGGCGAGCTTGAGCCGCAGCCGCCCGTTGAGCACGTACAGCCACTCGTACCCCTCGTGGGTGCGCTGCTCGGGCGTCTCGGAGCAGGCGGCCTTCTGGACGACCTTGTACGCCTGGAGACCTCCGGGCCTGGAGGTGAGCGGCAGGGAGGTCTTGGAACCGTGCACGATCGGCTTCGCCCTGACCCTGGGATCGCTGACCGGTGGCGCTCCGACGAGATCGTCGAGCGGCACCTCGTGGGCCCTCGCGATCGGGAGCAGCAGTTCCAGGCTGGGCCGGCGTCCGCCGGATTCGAGGCGGGACAGGGTGGAGACGGAGATACCGGTCGCCTCGGAGAGCGCGGCGAGCGTCACGCCCCGGTCCTTGCGCAGCCTCCGCAGCCGTGGACCGACCCCGGTGAGCACGGCGTCGAGTTCGGGGTCGTCCTGGTTCTGTTCCTTCATGGCACCCATTGCAGAATCAGCAATCGCGTGTGTCAATCACGCACCCCCACGGATGCGGTGGACGGCCCGGGCCCCCGCACGGGCGGGTGCGGCGCCGGGCGGTCAGCGGGCGAAGAGCTCGAAGGTGACGGCTGGGCGCCCTCCGAAGCGCTCGGCCGCCGCCCCGGTGGTACCGGCGAGGAAGGCACGGCAGTACGCCTCCGGGTCCTCGTCCGTCAGCACCTCGATGTAGGTGCGGTGGGCCAGCAGCGACCGGACGGAGCGTTCGAAACCGGGCGCCGCGTCGACCGCGTGGGTGGGCCGGCCGGTGCCCGCCACGGCCACCCAGCGCACCCCGTCCCAGGGCTGGAGGCCCTGCTCACCGAGCTCGGGGAAGATCCAGCGGTTTCCCGCGTCGCCCGCGGCGTCCAGGGTGGCGCGGCCGACCGCGCGGTGGTCCGGGGTGTTCCACGCCACGCCGCCCCAGGTGTCGCGGTGGTTGAGCGTGATGAGCAGTTCGGGGCGGTGGCGGCGGATCGCGGCGGTGATGTCACGGCGCAGAGCCGTGCCGTACTCGACGACGCCGTCGCGATGACCGAGGAACTCCACGGAGGTGACCCCGACCACCTCGGCGCTCGCCCGCTGCTCCCGCTCCCGCAGCGGGGCGCACCGGTCGGGTGGGACGGTGTCGATGCCGGCCTCCCCACGGGTCGCCAGCAGGTAGGCGACCTCGCGGCCGCCGTCGGTCCAGCCGGCCACGGCGGCGGCGCAGCCGTACTCCAGGTCGTCGGGGTGGGCGACCACCGCCAGCGCACGGCGCCAGTCCGTGGGCATGGGTTCCAGCTGCTGGGTCATGATCGGCAGGCTATCCGCGGGACAGGGGCGGATGCACGCATTCCGGAAGCGGTTCCGGGCAGGGGGACAAGGACCGGCCCCGGTCGGACGCACCCGTCGGCCGACCGTGCGGAGCCGGGTCCAAAAATACCCCTGGGGGTATTATTCACCGGGCACCGGGAGCAGCACCCCGGACCGCCCCACCTCCGGCGACCGAAAGGAACCCAGCCCGTGATCAGCCCCGCATCCCTCTCCGCCTCCGAGGCCGCGGCCCGTCTGGAGGAGTTCACCGTCATCGACGTACGGGCCCCCGGCGAGTACGCCTCCGGGCACGTGCCCGGCGCCCTGAACGTTCCGCTCGACCGGCTCCCCGAGGCGGTGCCCGCCCTGAAGTCGGCCTCCGCGCGCGGCGCGCTGCTGGTCGTCTGCGCCTCGGGCGTACGGTCCACCCGGGCGTGCGAGATCCTCGCCGACGCCGACATCGACGCCGCGGCACTGGCCGGCGGCACCTCGGCGTGGGAGGGCGACGGGCACGGACTGGACCGCCCGCCGGGCGCCCGGGCGGTCTGGCCGATCGAGCGCCAGGTGCGGCTGGCAGCCGGTTCGCTGGTGGTGGCCGGCGTGGTGGCGGGCCGGCGGTTCCCGGCGGCACGGTGGCTGGCGGCCGGCGTGGGCGCCGGCCTCGCCTACTCCGCCGTGACCGGCACCTGCGGCATGGCGGCCGTCCTCGGAAGGCTTCCGCACAACCGCGCGCCCCGCCCGGAAGCCGGCCTCGACGCCACACTGGACGCCCTCCAGGGCTGACGGCCCCGGTCGCGCCGGGCTCCTCCCCCACGGGATCGGACGAGCCCGGCGCACCCCCGGAGGGGTGGCGCTACCGGTCGCTCTCGCCGCGCACGAGAGCCAGCAGCCGGTCCAGCACGTGCGGGCCGCCCGCGCGCACACCGTCGTGCTCGTACTCGCTGGTCACCCAGGTGCGCAGCCCGCGGATCGAGGACGCGGTGCGCAGCGCGTGGCCGGTGTCCACGTACATGTCGTCGTGGTAGACGGCAGCGGCCACCGGCACCTCGTTGGCCGCGAGCCGCCCCGCGTCGTAGAGGACGGGCCAGTCGGTACGGGCGGCGAGCAGTTCCGCCGTCTCGCGCAGGGGGCGCAGCGCGGGATCGACGTCGAAGTGCCAGGGGTGGACGCTCTCGCCGGTGAAGAGCACGGGTCCGTCGCCCGCCAGCGCGGACGCCGCGTCGAACTGCGGGAACTCGGCCCGGACGCGCTCGGCCGCCCAGCCGGTGGGCCGTGCGCCCTGCCCGTAGATCGCCTCGTGCATGAGGGCGTACAGCGGGTGGCCGGCGAACGAGGTGGCGGTGCGCATGGCCTCCTGGAAGGCGTCGGACAGCTCGGGGCCGTCCGAGCCTTCGACGAACGCGTTCTCCAGGAGGTAGTGCAGCTGGTGGCTCCCGCCGCCGGAGCCCAGCATGATGCCGAGGGACTGGAACCCCTCGGGCGTCAGGATGTGCCCGGCGCTGTCGGGGCGGTGTTCGGCGAGGTGCGCGGTGATCGCGCGGGCGCGGGCGACGTCCTGCGGGTAGCGGGCGTAGTGCGCGGCGACCTTCCGCTCGATCCTCGGGTACGCGGCGCGGTAGACCTCGTCGGCGTGCGCGTCGAGGGAGGGCAGGCCGCCGGTGATCAGGACGGCCGCGAGCCCTTCCGGGGCGGCCGACAGGTAGCGCACGGCGCAGAAACCGCCGAAGGACTGCCCCAGGACGGTCCACGGGGCGCCGCCGGTCAGACGGGGGCGGATCAGTTCGCAGTCGCGGACGATGCTGTCGGACCGGAAGTGGGCGAGGTGGTCGGCCTGTTCGCGGGGGCCGCCGCGGAGCGGGAGCGTCTGCCGGTTGGCGGGCGTGGACAGGCCGGTGCCGCGCTGGTCCAGGAGCAGCACCCGGAACTCGCGCAGGGCCCGTCCCAGCCAGGCCTCCGCGCCGACGAACCGGCGGGCGCCGAAACCGGGGCCGCCCTCCAGGTAGAGCAGCCACGGGAGGTCCTCCGTGCCCCTCCCGCTCGCCACCGCTTCACGGCCGAAGAGCTCGATCGTCTCGCCGCCCGGGTCGTCGTGGTCGAGGGGCACCGTGAAGCGTCGGTCGGTGAAGAGGACGCCGGGCTGGCGATAGCTGTTCAAGAGAACTCCTGTATCCGCTGTTTCCCTGACAGTTCAGCACATCACCACGACCGGGCCGACCGCAGCCCGCGGGCCCCGCGCACGGCCGGATCCCGGCTGTGCGGCGCGGGCCGGCGGGGCACCGTCCGGCCCGGCCGGGGGTGTCCGCGGAGGGCCGGGGCGCACCGGACGCACCGGACGCGCGGGGCCTTCGGCCGGATTCACCGGCGCCTAGCATTTACCCGCGTGTGCAATTATTGCCTACGCCAGTAACCATCGCACGCGGATCGGCTCGGTCCGCCCCAGGAAAGGCACCCCCATGCCCACGGTCCCCACGGTCACCCTCAACAACGGGGTCACGATGCCGCAGCTCGGCTTCGGCGTCTTCCAGGTCCCCGACGACGAGACCACCGCCGCCGTCGCCACGGCGCTCGAAGCGGGTTACCGCTCCATCGACACCGCCGCCGCCTACGGCAACGAGGCGGGCGTGGGCCGCGCACTGGCCGAGTCCGGGATAGCCCGCGAAGAGCTCTTCGTCACAACGAAGCTCTGGAACGCGGACCAGGGGTTCGACTCCACCCTCGCCGCCTTCGACGCCGGTCTGGCCAGGCTCGGCCTCGACCATGTGGACCTCTACCTCATCCACTGGCCCGCACCGGCCCGCGACCTGTACGCCGACACCTGGCGGGCGCTGGAGAGGCTGCTGGCCGAAGGCCGGATCCGTGCCGCCGGCGTCTCCAACTTCCGGCCCGCGCACCTGCGCCGGCTGCGGGAGGAGAGCCCCCTGGTCCCGGCGGTCAACCAGATCGAGC
Organism: Streptomyces sp. NPDC058008; assembly: GCF_042886395.1. NCBI lineage: Bacteria > Bacillati > Actinomycetota > Actinomycetes > Kitasatosporales > Streptomycetaceae > Streptomyces > Streptomyces sp. NPDC058008. The sequence continues at coordinate 220,894 of NZ_JBHVQX010000011.1, forward strand.
TGCACCCCGGGCTCCAGCAGGGCGAACTGCGCGCCCTGCACGCGGAGTACGGCGTCACCACCGAGGCCTGGAGCCCGCTGGCCCAGGGCGCGCTGCTGGACGAGCAGGTCCTCGTCCCACTCGCGGAACGGCACGGGAAGACACCGGCCCAGGTGGTCCTGCGCTGGCACCTCCAGCTCGGCAACGTCGTGATCCCCAAGTCGGTCACACCCGCCCGCATCCGGCAGAACATCGACGTCTTCGACTTCGAGCTCACGGCGGCCGACATGGACGCGATCACCGGCCTGGACCGGGGCATGCGCACGGGACCGGACCCCGACACCTTCGGCTGACCGGCGTCCCGCGTCCGGTCGGCGCGGTCCGGGCAGGTCCCCCGTGCCTGCCCGGACC